>CAIVJW010000039.1 GCA_903906315.1 uncultured delta proteobacterium
TCGACGCGACCGCGAGCGCGCGCCTGCGCGAGGCCGAGCTCGGCGTCGACGTCTTCAACCTGCTCGACGCGAAGACCTACGACGGCGAGTACGTCTACGCGTCGAGCTTCACGCAGGGCGCCGCGCCCTCGCTCGTGCCCGCGCGCCACGTGACCGTCGGCGCGCCGCGCACCGTCCTCTTCTGGGCGGCCATCCACCTGTGAACCCGCGAAAGGAAGCTCGATGAAACTCGATAGATCGTCCCTCGCTCCCACCCGCCGCGCCGCGCGCGCGGCGATCGGCCTCGCGGCCGCGCTCTCGGTCTCCGGCGGGCTCACCGTGATCGCCGAGGGCTGCGGCGGCGACTCCGCCGCGGCCGACGCGACGAGCGGCGCCCGCGTCACGCTCCGCACGCGCGTCGCGGTCGACCCGGCGAGCCTCGCCGAGTTCACGACCGGCTTCGGCTGGAAGGTGAAGCTCTCGAAGGCGGCCGTCTCGCTCGGCGCGCTCTACTACTTCGACGGCGCGCCCGCGTTCGTGCGCCGCGACGCTCCGCGTGCCCCGGCGCAGGGCGCGCTCGCTCGCCTCTTCGGCGTCGGCGTCGCGCACGCGCACCCCGGCCACTACCTCGCGGGCGACGCCCTCGGCCAGATGCTCACGCCGACGAGCGTCGACCTCTTCGGCGGCGCGCAGCCGCTCGCGGACGCGGCCGGCGTCACCGGCGACTACCGCTCGGCGCGCTTCGTCTTCGGCGACCATCCGGTCGGCCCCGCGGCCTCGGCGCTCGGCGGCCACGTCGCCGTCGCGGAGGGCACGGCCACGAAGGCCGACGGCTCGACGAAGACTCCGATCCACTTCACCGTCAGCGCCGACTTCGCCGACGTCGCCAAGAGCGTCGTCGACGGCGAGGTCTCCGGCTGCGACTTCACCGAGGCGCACGTCGAGGGCGACGGCACCGTCACGCTCACGCTCCGCCCGGCGATCTGGTTCGAGCTCGTCGACTTCGCCAAGGTCGCGCCCGGCTCTGCCGCGGCGCCCACCGTCATCCCGCACGGGGACGTCGCGCAGATCGGCTTCGCCCTCGGCCTCGTGCAGCTCACCGCCTACCGCTTCGCGTTCGCGAAGTGATCGCGAGGACCGCCATGAACATGCCCATGCACCTCTCCCGCTTCGTCGTCGTGCTCGCCTCCGCGCTCCTCGCGGGCTGCAGCAGCGACCCCACCGCCGACGCCGGCACGGGGGACGAGAAGGTCACCACCTGGGGCGAGGACTTCATCGAGAAGGAGATCCCGTCCGACCCGACCGGCGAGGGCGGCTTCGTCGACGGCTGGACGCTCCACTACGACAAATTCCTCGTCAGCCACCACTCGGTCCTCTTCGGCGACGCCGCCGGCAAGATCGCCGCGTCCATGTCCGGCGCGCGCTTCGTCGACAACACGAAGCCCGGGCGCAAGGTGCTCGCGAGCTTCAGCGGGCTCGAGGCCAAAGCGTGGGACCGGGTCGAGTACTCGATCGAGCCCGCCGTCGCCGACGCGGTCGTCGTCGCGGGCAGCCCGGACGATCTCGCGATGATGGTGAAGCACGGCTACTCGCTCTACGTCGAGGGCTACGCCACGAAGACGGGCGCGGACGGCAAGCTCGTCCGCAAGACCTTCCACTGGGGCTTCACGACGGCGACGCGCTACTTCGACTGCCACGTCGAGGCCGACGGCAAGGACACCGAGGGCGTCGTCATCACGAACGGCGGGACGGACACGACCGAGCTGACGACGCACGGAGATCACTTCTTCTACGATCGGCTCCAGTCGTCGCCCGATCCGGCCATCAAGACCTCGCTCCGCTTCGAGGAGAAGGCCGCGGCCGACGACCCGCCGAACGGCGACGGCGACGGCGAGATCACGCTCGA
>CAIVJW010000040.1 GCA_903906315.1 uncultured delta proteobacterium
TGGTCGCGGGCTTCGTCGGCGAGCAGTTCGCGTCGCCCGAGGCGCTCGAGGCGCTGCGCGCGGTGCGCCGCGAGGCCCCGCGCGGCGAGACCGTGCGCCTCTCGGCGTGCGACCCGCTGAACCTCGTCGGCATCCTCACGCCGGGCCCGCGCGTGCCCGCGACGCTCGGGAACGAGGTCGCGTACCTCGACGGCGTGCCGGTCGACGCGGCGGCGCCGCGGCGCACGGAGGCGCGCGCGGTGGGGTGAGGGGAGGGGCTGCGCGAGCGGCTCGTGCCCCGGTGTCGTCGCGGCGCGGGGAGCGCCGAGCCGGAGTCCGGAGCTTGCCGGTCGACGGTGGGAGCATCTCTGGCGCTCCCTTGGCCCTTCGGGTCGGTCCGCAGACCATGCGGGTCGGTGCGGGGACCATGCGGAGCGGCTCGGTCCCGAGCACGGCCGCGATCCGCTGAACCGCGTCGAGCGTGGCGGAGCTCTTCGCGGCGAGCAGGCGCCACACGTACGAGCGCGCCATGCCGGTGCGGTCGGCGAGGTGGCTGATCGGCAGCCCGCGCTCGTCGGCGATCGCGCGGATTCGCCCGGCGAGGATCGGCTCGAGCGAGTCGGTCACGGATGGCGAGGATGGATATTGTAGCGGAGGCTGATGACCTAGATAGAGGTCAGTCCGGGTCGCGATCCTGCGCGGTCGCAAGGGGAAGCGAGGCACCGCGTGCTTGACCGGTCGCGGGGTGGTGGGCGTCGGTCCGAGGGGGCGGCAAGGCGGGAGGGTCTTGCGGACGGTCGCCCGCTTGGGTCGCCGGATCCGGTGGTGGGCGGGGCGGCGGCGCGCCGCGCGGTTGCCGTCGTGCCGTCGCTCGCGCTTGGCGCGGGCTTCGTGGTCGCGCGCGGCTCCGACCCGGGCACTTGGGCGAGCGCGTCCTCGAGCATCGCACGCAGGCCCATGAAGTCGTCGAACGTCGTCGGGCCGTCGAAGTCGACGAGCAGGTCGACGTCGAAGCCGGTCTCCATGGGTGCAAGGCCGCGGATCTCCAAGCCGGGGGTGCGCTTCTCGGCGGGCGCCCCGACCGGCGGCGGGCCTTTCAGCCGGCGCGCCCGAGCTCCGGAAGCACCGACAGGGCCGCGTGCGCGGCGCGGAGGTCGCCGAGGTGCTCCTCGACGGCGCGCCAGAGCAGCGCCACGTCGACGCGCACGTAGTCGTGCACGAGCAGGTTGCGCAGCCCCGCCATACCCTCGAAGCGCGAGGCGAGCTCCGCGGGAAACAGCCCGTGCGCCACGAGCGCCGGGACGACCTCGCGGTACGTGCCCGGGACGGGGTGGCCGCGCCCCGCGAGGACGTGGTGGCCGATGTCGAAGATCGCCTCGGCCGCGACGTGCAGCGCCCGCTCGGCGCCGAGATCGTAGACCGGATCGGTCGCCCCGCCGGCCCGCAGCGCGCGCAGCCGCTCGAGCTGGTCCAAGACGAACCCCAGGTGCGCCAGCCGGGCGAGCACGACGGCAGGACGGACGGTCACGGCAGCGCTCCCCCGCCGTGAGCGACCTGGGCGGCGAGGATCATCCGGGACCGTTGCTCGTCGTCCTCGGCTGCCCAGCGCGCCCGGCGAACGAAGTCCTCGACGGCCTCCTCGTCCGGCTCGGCGAGGAGGCGTCCGGTGGTGACGACCTCCCAGGCGAGGGCGGGCGGCGCGCGCGCGAGGTCGATGAGGTCCACGTCGCGCCCGGCTGCTCGCGCCAGCCGGTCCATCAGGACGAAGCGGTCGAGGTCGAGGGGCGCCTCGCAGAGAATGGCCAAATCGACGTCCGACTCCGCGCGCGCTTCGCCGCGGGCGAACGAGCCGAAGAGCCACACGCCCGCGACTCGCCGCGGCTCGACCAGCGGGTCCGCGAGGAGGCGATCGACGAGGTCGGAGACGAGACCCACCCCGCGCAGCCTATCACCCGCTCGAGGCGCGCGGGGCAGCGCGGCAGGCACGCGAGATCGCCGCGTGCCGCTCGCCGACGGTCCCGACGGCGACGGCGCCGGGATCAGCGGTGCCGCTGGCCATCCTAAAGGCACCCCGATCTCGTCGTCGCGCGGCCCGATCACCTCGCGCGTCGTGGCGTCGAGGGGCCGCCGGAGCTCGTCGTGGAGATCCAGTCCGAGGACGACGGGACGTACGACAAGATCCCCTTCTACGAGGCCGTCGGCGCGCGCGAGCTGCTCGTCGTCGACCCAGAGACGCGCGCGATCGGTCTCTACGTCCGGCGCGGCGAGAGGCTGAGCGCGGCGCCGCCCGACGACGACGGCGGTCTGCGATCGGTGGCGATCGGCGTGACGTTCGCGACCGTGGCCGGGCCGAAGGTCCGCGTCGCGTGGCCGGGCGGCGAGGGCGAGGCCTGAGGGCCGCCGTCGGCGGGGCCGGACCGCGCGCGCGCGCTCGTCGAGGCGGTCGAGCTCGGTCACGTGGCGTTTCTTCTGGCGCGGTATGCGCCGTCGTAGCGGTCGTGGCGTGCGACCCCGACGGGCTCGCAGGCGGCGCGCTGACGGGTGGCGGCCGCCATGGCGGGATGGGGCTCCGCCACCCCCTCAGCTCCTCGATTCGCTTCATTTCCGCAGAAAGGATCCGCTCTCGCGCCTGGTACGCAGCCTGCCAGTCGGCGCGCCCATGCCGCCGACCGACCGCGCCTTTCGTGCCCTCGCCCGCGCCGAGCCCGGGGTCGTGATCGACCTCGTCGGCGCGTGCGACCCGGCGTCGTCGCCCGCGCTCGAAGCCGTGACGCCCGACGACGTCGACGACTCGCGCCTCGACTTGCCGCCCGCGCCGCGCGACGCGGACTTCGTGGCGAGGGTGGGGGATGACCGCGTCGAGCACGTGGAGCTGCAAGGCTATGGAGACACGGAGTTCGAGGACCGCGCGCTCTGGTACCACCTCGTCTTGGTGCTGCGGTATCCGCGCCGCGTCGTGCGCACGCGGGCGATTTGGCTCGTCGGGCCGCCGCGTCCGTTGGTCACCGTGGTTCGCCGCGGGTTCGTCACGGTCGAGATCGCCTCCTACCGGCTCGCGGACGTGGCCGTGGAGGCGCTGTTCGCGCACCGCCGCGCGGTGTGCTTCGCGCCGGGAGCGCGGGCGGTCGGGTGGACGTCGCGGGCGCTGTGCGACGAGGTCGCGCGGCGGCTCGTCGACGAGGGCGCGTCGAAGCAGCAGCTGACGATGGCCCTCCTTGCGGCGAAGGTCGGGCGACGTTACCAAGAGATGAAGGCCGCGTTGAGGAGGCTGACTATGCTCGGAGTCGTCGACGGCGTGATCATCGAGGACCTCGTCAACCTCGCCGAGGACATCAAGCTCGAGGCGTGGGAAGAAGGGCTTGCGGAGGGGCGTGCGGAGGGGCGTGCGCAGGGGCGTGCGGAGGGGCGTGCGGAGGGGCGTGCGGAGGGGCGTGCCGAGCTGCTGTCGCGGTTGGTGACGCGGCGGTTCGGCGCGCTGCCCGCCGGCGCCGCGGCTCGCATCGAAGCGGCCTCGCCCGACGATCTCGACCGCTGGCTCGAACGGCTCGTCGTGGTGGGCAGCGTGGACGAGGTGTTCGCGTAGTTTGTCCCCCGCTGCGCGCGGCTGCCACACTTCGCTGCGCGCCCGATGTCGCTCCTCCGCCCACTGCTCCAGCTCTCCGGGGCACCCTCCCGGGTCGTCGCGCACGCGCCGGCCGCGCGACTCGCGCCCTGGCAGGTCGCGGTCCTCGTCGGCACGGCCGCCGGGGTCGTGATCGGCCTCGGCGCGACGGCCGTCGACCGTTCGGTCAAGCGCCGCGGCCGCGTGGCCTCGATCGTCGCCGCGGCCCGAGATCCCCTCCCGCCCGATCCCGCCTCGACCCCCGCGCCCGCGATCCCTCCGCCTTCCGCCATGGGTTCCGCTGCGCCGCCTCCGTTGTCCGCGGCTTCGTCGCCGCCCGACGGCGACGACGTCGAGCCCGTGACGCTCGAGGCGCAGCGCGCCCGGCTCTTTCCGGTCCTCGCCCGCGAGCTCCAGATCTCCGCCGACCAGCTCGACGCCGTGCGCGCGATCTTCGCGGCGTCGCCCGTCCTCGGCCAGGGCAACCCGCGCCTCGCGAAGCACCCGATGTCGCGCGCGGAGTGCCGAAAGGTCCGCGCGTCGGCGAAGGTCGCTCGCGCCGACGTGGCCCGCTGCGGCGCGCCGGGCATGGTGCCGATCTACGACCCCGATCGCGGCGAGGCGGCCGCGACCGCCCCCGCGTGCATCGACGAGCTCGAGTTCCCGAACGTGCCCTGCGAGTACCCGGTCGTCGACGTGCGCGCGAGCGAGGCCTCCGCGCTCTGCGGCGCGATCGGCAAGCGCCTCTGCGACGCGCACGAGTGGGAGGGCGCGTGCGCCGGCGCGGTGCGGGCGCCCGACGCGGAGTACGGCTGGCCGCAGCCCCGGATGCAGCAGTCGTTCGTGCACAACGCCCGCCGCGAGGTCGTGTGGGCCTACGGCCGAGAGCGGGACCCGCCGCGCTGCGCGACCCTCGGGACGGTCACGAAAGGCTGCCCCGGCGGCGGCTTCGAGCTCTGCGGCACGAACTCGTGGCCGGCGGGCGCGTTCCCCGAGTGCAGGAGCCCCTTCGGCGTGTACGACCAGCACGGCAACGTCGCCGAGCACATGAACCTCCCCGTGCTCCCGGGCGACCTCGCGAAGCGCGGCGGCGCCGCGGGCTTCACCGAGATGAAGGGCAGCTGGTTCGGGTTCGGCCGCACGCTCGTGCACGCCGACGACTGCCGGTGGCGCGCGCCCGCGTGGCACGAGTCGCGCGTCGCGGACCCGGGCAGCCACTGGAACTACCACCTCGGCTTCCGCTGCTGCGCCGACGCTCCCGCGCGCGACTGACGCGCGTCGCGTGGCGTCGGGTGGCGCGCGCCATCGCCAGCCAGCGCAAGAAGAAGGCCCTCCGGTGGCTCGACGTCCGCTGCGTCGCGTACACGATCCGCCCTATCGTCGACGAACCGCCGACGGAGCTCGAGCTCGCGGCGTGGGTCGGCGCGAGCGGCAAGCCCGTGCTCACGTGGCTGAACACGAGCGGCCAGAGCCAGACCCTCGCCGAAAAGCGCTGCCGCCTTGGCGACCGACCA
>CAIVJW010000041.1 GCA_903906315.1 uncultured delta proteobacterium
CGGCGCGGGCGCAGCGCCGGCCGCGATGGCGTCGGATCCGGGCGGCGACCCGGACGGGGAGATCGTCGGCAGCTGCGCCACCGGCGGCGGCGCGCCTCGGCCCGGCTCCGCGTGGGCCGCGATCGCGGCAGCGGCGATCGGGGCCCTCGGCGCGATCCGGCGCAGGCGATCGCCGCGAGGGCGCTGACCGAAGCGCTCCGCCCCGCCCGCGCGCTCCCGCCGAGGTTCACGCCGGCCGGGTGAGGGAGCGCGCGCCGGAGCCCTCGGCGGCGAGCTCCGCGTGCGCGGCGCGGACGTCCTCGACGCAGGCGTCGACGTGCTCGCGGTGCGTGCGAAACGACAGCACGCAGACGCGGATCACGAAGCCGACCGAAGCGAGGAGCGTGCCCGTCAGGAACACGCGCTGGCGAGCGTTCACGCGGGACATCAGCGCGCGGTTCCATGCGTCGAGCGCGGCGCCCTCCTGGCCGGGCCAGCGCGCGCGGAAGGCGAAGAGGCTGAGCTCGGGCTCGGCCACGATCTCGAGCCCCGGCGTCGCCCGGATCGCGTCCGCGGCGGCCCGCGCGAGGTCGATCTTCTCGTCGAGCGCGGCCCGGAACGGCGCGGCGCCGTGCATCTTGAGCGGGAGCCACACGCGCAGGCCGCGCGCGTCGCGCGTGAGCTCGGGGCCGAGATCGCACGGGTCGACGAGATCGTCGACGGTCTGCATCGGCGGCAGGTAGTCGGCGTGGACGGCGTGGGCGCGGCGCAGCGCCTCGCGATCGCGCACGACGAGGCAGCCGGTGCCGAAGGGCAAGAAGAGGCTCTTGTGCGGGTCGAGCGTGACCGAGTCGGCGCGATCGATGCCGGCGAGCGCCGCGCGGCCGCGCGTGGTCAGGGCAAAGAAGCCGCCATACGCCGCGTCGACGTGCAGCCAGAGCCCCTCGCGAGCGGCCACGTCGGCGATCGCGCCAAGGTCGTCGACGGCGCCGGTCGGGGTCGCACCGGCGTTGCCGACGACGAAGAACGGCGCGAGCCCGGCGGCGCGGTCCTCGGCGATCGCGCGTTCGAGCGCGTCCGGGCGCAGGCGGAACCGCTCGTCCGACGGGATCTCGCGGACGCGGTCGGGCGGGAAGCCCGCGAGCAGGGCGGCCTTGCGCACCGAGTGGTGCGCCTGGTCCGACACGTAGATCACGCCACGCAGGAAGTCGGGCGGGAGGCGCTCGCGCCGCGCGGTGACGAGGGCGGAGAAGTTCGCGAGCGATCCGCCGGTCGTGAGCACGCCGCCCGCGGTGGCCGGCAGGCCGAGGAGATCGGCAAACCAGCGCACGACGATGGCCTCGATCTCGGCGAGCGCGGGCGCGGCGAGCCACACGCCGGCGTAGCGGTTGGTGGCGTCGGCGATGAGGTCCGCGACGGCCGAGTGGAAGAGGCCGCCGCCCGGGATGTACGCGAGGTAGCCGGGCGACGCGGTGTTCAGGCTGGTCGGGATGACGCGGCCGAAGATCAGCCGCAGCAGGCGATCGTAGGGCACGCCGCGCTCGGGCAAGGGCTCGCGCAGGGCGCGCGCGAGCTTCTTGCCGCCGGCCGTCGCGTGGAGCGGCTGGGTCGGGAGGGTCTCGTGGTGCGAGACGATGCGGGCCATGGCCTGGTCGACCATGGCGCGCATCGTGTCGGAGGAGAGCTCGAGCAGGCGCGGGTCCGGGCCGGACAGCTCGGGCGCGAACGAAGGACGCTTGCGACGACCCACGATCGCGGATGCTACGACGAAGGGGGCCGCGTGCTACGGCGCCGTGAGGGCGGCGAGCCCGGAGACGCCGTTCTTGGTGGCCGTGACGTTCGCCGACCCCTTCGAGAGCGCCTTGGCGAGGCCTTGGCTGCCCTTGGCGTTGCTGACGGCGACGACGGCGGGCGCGTCGGTGAGCCACGTGACGTACGTCGTCAGGTCGAGCGTGGTCTGGTCGGAGAACGTACCCGTCGCCACGAGCTGCAGCGAGGCGCCGACGGCGATCGAGGCCTTCGCCGGGCTGACCGCGAGGCTCGCGAGCTTGGCCGACGACACCGTGACGGAGTCCTTTCCCGTCACGCCGAGGTAGGACGCGCTGATCGTCACGGCGCCGGGCGCGAGCGGCGTCACGAGTCCCTTGCTCCCGGGCGCGCTCGACACGGCGGCGAGGGCCGGCGCGCTCGAGATCCACGTCACGAGGCCGGTGAGGTCCTGCACCGAGCTGTCGCTGTAGAGGCCCGTCGCCTGGAAGGGCGTGGCGAAGCCGACCGGGAGCGTCGGCGCGAAGGGCGTGACCTGGATCTCGAGGAGCTTCACGGCCGCGACGGTGAGCGTCGTCGTGCCGGTGACGCCGCCGAAGCTCGCCGCGATCGTCGCCTTGCCGACGGCGAGCGTCTGCGCGAGGCCCTTCGATCCGATCGCGTCGCTGACGGCCGCGACCGATCCGTCCGACGACGTCCACGTGGCCTGCGCGGTGACGTCCTGCGAGGTGTTGTCGGCCAGGATCGCGGTCGCGAAGAGCTTCTGCGGCACGCCGAGCGCGACCGTCGGGTCGACCGGGCTGAGCTGGATCGAGACGACGGCGGCCGCGGTGACCTTCATCGTGGCCGAGCCCGTGAGGCCGCCGTACGCGGCCTGGATCGAGGCCGTGCCCGCGGCGACCGCCTTGGCGAGGCCCTTGGTGTTGCCCTGACTCGAGACGCCGGCGACCGCGTCGTCCGACGACGTCCACGTCGCCTGGCCCGTCACGTCCTTCGAGGTGTTGTCGCTGTAGATCGCCTGCGCCGAGAACGGCTGGTAGGTGCCTACCGTCACGGTGACGACCGCCGGCGAGACCGAGACGCCGACGAGCACGGCGCCGGTCACGGTGACGTCGCTCGTGCCGCTCACGCCCTTCCAGGTCGCCGTGATGGTCGCCTTGCCCTCGGCGAGCGTGGTCACGCGACCCTTCTGCTGCCCCTGGTTCGCGACGCCGGCGACGGCGGGGGCCGACGAGGTCCAGGTCGCGCCCAGGGTGACGTTCTGCGACGTGCCGTCGTTGTAGATCGCCATCGCCTGGAACGGCTGCGTCGTGCCGACCGCGAGGCTCGGATCGATCGGCGTCACCGACAGCGACACGAGGATCGCCTCGGTGACCGTGAGCGGCTGCGATCCGGTCTTGTTCTGCCACTTCGCCGCGATCGTCGTCGTGCCGGCCGAGAGCGTCTGGACGACGCCGGGCTGCTGACCCAGCTTCGCGACGGCCAGGGTCGAGCTCGACCACGTCGCCTGCTGCGTGACGTTCTGGGACGTGTTGTTCGAGAAGATCGCCATCGCGGCGAACGGGACGTTCACCCCGACCGCCACCGACGGCGCGATCGGGCTGACCGAGATCTGCACGAGCGTCGGCGACGCGACCGTGACGGTCGCCGCGCCGGAGACGCCCGAGAACGTGGCCTTCACCGTCGTCTGCCCCGCGCCGACCGCCGCCAGCAGGCCCTGCGCGCCGGCGGCGTTGCTCACCGTCGCCACGCCGGGGTCGGCCGTCGTCCACACGGCCTGCTTCGTCAGGTCGACGAGGCTGCCGTCGTCGTAGGTGCCGGTCGCCGTCATCGCCTGCTTCAGCCCGATCGTGAGCGACGGGCTCGCGGGCGTGACCGCGATCGACTTCAGCGCGCCGGAGGTGACCGTGAGGCTCGCCGACCCCGCGAGGCCCGCGATCGTGGCCGTCACGGCCGTCGTGCCCACGGCGACGGCGCTCGCGACGCCGTTCGATCCGGCCGCGTTGCTGAGGGTGGCGACGGTCGGGTCGGAGGCCGACCAGGTGGCGCTCACGGTGACGTCGGCCGAGGTGTTGTCGGCGTACGTGCCGGTCGCCTTGAACGCGATCGTCGTGCCCTTGGGCGCGGAGGCGGTCTGCGGCGTGACGACGACCTTCACGAGCGGCGCGGCCGTGACGGTGATCGACGCCTTGCCGGCCACGCCCGCGAGCGTCGCGGTGATCGTGGCCGGGCCGGCCGAGAGCGCGGTGACGACGCCGTGCGCGCCCGGCGCGTTCGACGCCGAGGCGACCAGGGGCGCGCTCGACGCCCACGCCGCGTCGGCGGTGAGATCGGCGGTCGTGCTATCGGCGTACGTGCCGGTCGCGACGAGCGCGACCGTGCCGCCGACGCCGATCGTCGAGGAAGCGGGGGTTACCGCGATCGCGACGAGCGGCGACGGCTTCACGGTGACCGTGGAGGATCCCGCGAGGTTGCCGACGGTCGCGGTGACGACGGCCACGCCGGGCGCGACCGCGGCGGCCTTGCCGCCCTTCGCGACGTCGACGACGGCGGGATCGCTGGAGGACCAGGTCGCGGTCGCGGTCAGGTCGGCTACCGAGGCGTCGGCGTAGGTGCCCATCGCGGTGAACGCGAGGGAGGCGCCCGGGGCGACGCTCGGGTCGGTCGGCGTCACGGCGATCGACACGAGCGCGGCCGCGTTGACGGCGAGCGTGGCCTCGCCGAGGACGCCGCCGGCCTCGGCGCGGATCGTCACCGCGCCCGCCGTGAGGCCGATCGCGAGGCCTCCGGCCGAGACGGACGCGATCGCCGGGTCGGTCGAGGTCCACGCGGCCGTGGCCGTGACGTCCTGGTGGGTCTGATCGGCGAGGGTGGCGACGGCCGTGAATTGCACGGCGCCGCCGAGGCCGGTCGTGGCCGATCCCGGGGTGATCGCGATCGACACGACCGGCGCGGCGGGCACGGTGACCTGCGACGACGCCGCGAGGCCCTGGAACGCGGCCGTGATCGTCGCGACGCCCGGGCCGACCGCCGAGACGAGGCCGCCGGAGACGGTGGCGACGGCGGGCGCGCTCGTGTCCCACGCGGCGATCGGGGTCACGTCGGCGCTCGATCCGTCCGAGTACATCGCGGTCGCGGCGAGGACCGCCTGCGTGCCGACCGCCGCCGTGATCAGCGGGGGCGAGACCTCGATCCCGACGAGGACCGCCCCGCCGTCCGGCAGGCCCGCGCCGGCGCCGCCCTGCCCTCCCGTGCCCTGGCCGCCGTGCCCGCCCTGCGCGCTGCCGCCTTCACCCGTCGTCCCGCCGGCGCCGCCGCGGCCGCCGCCGCCGGGGTTCACGGTCGTCGTGCCCGTGGCGCTCGTGGTGGTCGCGGCGACGTACTCCTCGGTCACCGTGCGCCCGCACGCGCCGAGAAGCAGCGCGAGGACCGCGAGGATCAAGAGCAGGCCGAGGGGTCGCGCCGCGCGCGCGCCCGTCGACGGACCGATTCCGGGAATGACCACCACCATCGCCTCCATTCGCCGCGATCGCGGCTCGGGTCGGACACGCGACGCCGGGGAAAGGTGAAATCCCGCGTCGTTCGGGCCGCGGGAGCCTAGTTCCGCGGGCTGCGAGGCGCCACGACCGCGCCGCCGCGAGGGCGCGCAGCGGTGCGGAGGCTCACGCGCAGCTCACGGCCCGTCCTTCGGCACCGCGGGGGCGTCCTTGCCGAACGCCCACCCGGCGCAGGTCGACCCCGCGGCGCGATCCGTGAGCCGCTTGACGAACTCGGAGACGGCCAGCTCGGCGTCCGGGCCCGAGTACTTCATGGTGAGGCTGCCGAGGCGCTCGCGTCGCGACACGGAGAAGAAGACGGCGTTGGCCTCGAGATCCCCTCGCGCAGAGGCGAAATCCTGCGGCGTGCCGCTCGGCACCACCATCCCGCGCTGCCCGCCGCGCGCGGGCGGCGGGGTCGCGCGGCGCTGCCCGCGCGGGCCGACGCCGACGCGGGTGGGGCCCTGGGCGCGGCCGTGGACCGTGACGATGAGCATCGCGTCGCCGCGCGCCTTGCCGGCGAGGCGGTCGATGAGCTCCTCGCTGATGCCGTTGGCGCGAGCCTCGTCGTCGAGGGCGGCGAACGTGTCGGGGTCGGCGGACCGCAGGGCCTCGCCGAACGCGGGCGCGCACGTCGACGCGCCGACGACCGCGCCGAGGCCGAGGCGATCCCACGCATCGGCGTCGAGGCGGCCGTCGCGGTAGACGCCGATGACCGACACCGCCTTCGGGCGCACGTCGAACGAGGGAGGGAACCGCGCCTCGAACTGCGGGGCGTCCGCGCACCCGGCGAGGAGGGCGACGACGAGGGGCGCGAGAGCGAAGCGAGGCGGGGGGCTCATGGCCGCGGAATCGTACGCGATCCGAGCGAGCCCGGCACCGCGGAGCCCGTCAGCGCGCCGTGGCGAGCTTACCGGCGATCCGACCCGAGGCCGCGCACGGCACGACGCCGCAGCCGAGCACCGACGACCCGCAGAGGAAGAGGCCGTCGATCGGGGACTTCGCGCCGTAGCGGAAGGGGCCGATCAGGTCGGGCGTGTGCTCGGGGCCGTAGATCGACCCGCGAGGCGTGCCGACGAAGCTCTGCGCGGTCACCGGCGTCGCGACCTCGAGGACCTGCACGTGGCCGCGCAGGCCGGGGACGTAGCGCTCGGCCGCGGCGAGCCAGCGGTCGCCGAGATCAGCCTTCAGGCGGTCGTAGTCCTCGCCGCGGCGCATGGTCTTCGCGCCCGCCCACCGCGAGAACGGCTCGAAGGGCGCGAGCGTGACGAGCTCGACCGTGTGGTGGCCCGGCGGCGCCTTGCCGGGCGAGTCCGGGTCCTTCAGCGAGGGCGACGAGAGGAAGAAGAAGTCCGCCGACGGCAGGGCGCCTCGATCGGCGGGCGCGTACACCTCGTCGAGGTTCGCGCTGGAGAAATGCCACACGTTCGCGTCCGTCATGGTCGTCTGCGTCAGATCGAGATCGGTGCCGACGAAGAGGCAGACCGCGCCGAGCGACGGCGCCGTGCGCGCGACCTTGCGGCGGAGGCGGGTGGGCAGGTGCGGCGTGCCCACGAGGTCGCGGTAGGTCGTCACGGCGTCGGCGTTCGAGATGACGGCGTCGGCCTGGATCTCCTCGCCGTCGGCGCACAGGACGCCCGCCGCGCGCCCGCCGCGCACGAGGACGCGGCTCACCGGGCGGCTTCGCTCGAGGGTCGCGCCCGCCTCGCGGAGCGCGTCGACGAAGGCGTCGCGCAGCGCGCGCGAGCCGCCGACCGGGAACCACGCGCCGCCGACGAGGTAGTGGTCGAGCACGCCGAGGCCGACCATCGCGGACGCGCGGCTCGGCGGCAGACCGTAGTCGCCGCCCTGCGCCGCGAGCACGGCCTTGAGCAGCGGGTCGGCGACGAGATCGTCGAGCAGCTCGCCGTAGGTCGCGCGGCCGTAGCGCAGGAAGATCGGCAGGTGCGGCAGCGCGCCGAGGCGCTCGCGCGCGCTCTTGCCCGAGAGCGCGGACATGGCGGCGCGGAAGCCGCGGAGGAGAGCGAAGAAGCGCCCGAGGCCGTCGCGATCGCGCGGGAAGTCCTTCGCGAGGCGGTCCTCGTAGCGATCGACGCCCCGGCAGGTCGCGACCTCGTAGCCGGGGAACACGAGGCGATCGAAGCCGTCGGGCGACAGCTCGCGGAAGCGCACGCGGTCGAGGCCGAGGCCGTCGAGGAGGCGTCGGAACGCCCCGCCGGGGCCGCACTCGCCGAGGTAGTGGATGCCGGGGTCGAAGCCGTAGTGGCGCCGCTCGAACGGGTTGGTGAACCCGCCGAGCTGCTTGCCGGCCTCGAGCACGAGCACGCCGCGACCACGGCGCGCGGCCGTGAGGGCCGCGGTGAGGCCGCCGATGCCGCTGCCGATGACGACCACGTCGTAGCGCCGCGCTCCGGTGTTCATGCGCACCATTGCGACCAAGGCGGCCCCGCGCGTCAAGGCGCGGCGATCGGCGTCGGCGTCGAGGGCCCGTGGTAGCGTGGTGCGATGGCTGACACGCTCCGCGCGCGCCTCGCCGAGCGGATCGGTCGCTTCCTCGCCGGCGGGCGGAGGCGCGCGCCCTCGCCCCGCGGCCTCTCGGTCGCACGGGTCGCACGGGTCGCACGGGTCGCGCTGATCGCGCCGATCGCGATCGGCTGCGGCGGCGGCCGTCGGCCCGAGGCCGCCGCGGCGCGCCCG
>CAIVJW010000042.1 GCA_903906315.1 uncultured delta proteobacterium
CGCCGGTGGCCGCCGAGCCGCCCTGCCCGACCGACGAGCTCGCGCCCGACGACGCGGCGGCCCCGCCGGCGCCCTCCCCTCCGCACGCGGCGAGAAGGCAGGCCGCGACGCCGATCGAGGCCGGTCGGATCCCCCAGGCCACGTGAGACCTCGAGGTCCCTCGACGCGGCCGCGCGACGACTACCCTTGTCCCGATCACCACGTCTCTCCTCCATCGGTCGGCTGCGCGCGCAGCGCCTCGAGCTCCGCGAAGAGCGCGGCGCGGATCGCCTCGACCTCCCGCGCGACGGCCTCGGACTGGCTCGCGCCGAGGATCTCCTCGCCCGCGCGCTGCCGCGCCTCGAGGTCCTCGCAGGCGCCCGTCACGCCGTCGAGCCCGAAGAGGCAGCTCTGCCCCTTGAGCGCGTGAGCGGCCCGACCGAGCGCGGAGGCGTCCGTGGCGGCGGCGAGGGTCGCGAGCCGCGCGTCCACCCCCTCGAGCCACAGCTCGACGAGCTCCGCGGCCATGCCCGCGTCGGTGTCGCGGACGAGCCCCTCGATCGCGCGCCGGAGAGCCGCGACTCGATCGACCCGCGGCGCCCGGACCGTGGTCATGCCTCGAGGTGCTCCGAGGGCGGGGGGCGCGGGGGACGGCGAGATCGCATGGGCGCGGGGGAAACCCTACACGAGGCGCGGGCCGGCTCGCACCTCGCGGCCACCGCGGAGAGGCCTCGCGCACACTACCGGTTGATCTTGGACCCTGGCCGGCCGACAAATGGCGCGCCATGCCTCGACGCGCGCTGGGCCCGGACGTCCTCGCGCCGATCGGCGTCGCGGTGGCGCTCGTGCTCGCGTCGCCCGTCGCCGCTCGGGCGGAGCCCGCCCCGATGGCCGCGCCCGCCGCCGCGCCCGCGCCTGCGCCGCGCGTGTCCCTGCCGGTCCCGACGACGCCGCTCCACGCCGACTACCCCGAGGGCGCGAGCGGCGACGCGGAGGTGGTCCTCGCCGTCACGGTCGACGCCGACGGGTCGGTCCGCGGGGCGCGCGCGATCGAGGGCGAGGAGCCGTTCGCGTCCGCGGCGGTGAAGGCCTCCGCGGGGTGGCGCTTCGATCCGGCCCGGCGCGCGGGCAAGGCGTTCGCGGCCACGATCCGCGCCGCGATCCGCTTTCACGCGCCCGATCCTCCCGCGCCGGAGCCCCCTCCGCGGGCCGCGGCGCCCGCGGTCGCGCCGACGCCGGCGACGCGGTCCCCTGCCCCGCCTCCGACCCCGATCGACGTCACGGTGCGCGGCGAGCTTCCCTCGCCCGGCGCGACCTCGCTCTCACGCGCCGAGGTGCGCCTGCTCCCGGGCGCGTTCGGCGACCCGTTCCGCGCGGTGGAGGCCCTGCCCGGCGTCACGCCGCTCGCGTCGGGCGTGCCGTTCTTCTACGTGCGCGGCGCGCCGCCCGGCAACGTCGGCTACCTGCTCGACGGCATCCGCGTGCCGCTGCTCTACCACATCGGCCTCGGCCCCTCGGTCATCCACCCCGCGCTGATGGACCGCGTCGACCTCTACCCCGGCGGCTACCCGGCGCGGTACGGGCGCTTCGCGGGCGGCGTGGTCGCCGGCGAGACGCGCGAGCCGACGCCCGACTGGCACGCGGAGACCTCGCTTCGCATCATCGACGCCGGCGCGATGGTCGGCGGCCCCCTCGACGGCGGCCGAGGATCGGTGTTCGCGGCCGGCCGATTCTCCTACACGAGCGCGCTCTTCTCGCTGGTGTCGTCGGACCTGACGCTCGGCTACTGGGACTACCAGGTTCGCGGCAGCTACGACCTGTCGCCGCGCGACACGGTCACGGTGTTCGCCTTCGGCGCGCGCGACAGCCTCGGGCAGAAGCAGGAAGCCGGCGCCGCGAGCGTCCTCTTCGACACCACCTTCCACCGGCTCGATCTGCGCTGGGATCGCCGCCTCGGCGGGCCCGACGATCACCTCCGACAGGCCCTCACGCTCGGCTTCGATCAGACCGGCTTCGAGCAGGGCGCCGCCGTCCGCGACCGCATCCTCGCCTCGCGCACCGAGCTCACGCGGCGCGCCTCGGGCGACGTCGTCGTGCGCGCCGGGGTCGACGCCTCGATCGACTCGTACCGCGGCGACCTCGGCCCCGCCTTCGCGGACTCGCCGGGCTTCGTGTCGCTCTTCCCCGATCACCTCGACCTCGCGTTCGGGGCGCGCGCCGACGCGGTCTGGTCGGTGACGCCGACGCTCGAGGTCACGCCGGGCCTACGCTTCGATCTCTACCAATCCGAGGGCAAGGTCGCCTTCTCCGTCGATCCGCGCCTCGCGGCGCGCCTCGCCGTCACCCCCGAGCTGCGCCTCATCCAGGCCCACGGCCTCGCGTCGCAGCCGCCGAGCTTCATCCTGCCGGGCCCCGGCTTCACCCCCGGGCTCGCGGGCGGGCTACAGCGCAGCTTCCAGTCGAGCGTGGGCGTCGAGGCGGAGCTGCCGGGCGAGGTGACCGGCACGGTGACCGTGTTCCGCAACGCCTTCTTCGACATGAACGACGCGCTCGGCACCTCGCCGGTCCCGACGGGCGAGTCGAGCTTCTCCGAAAGCTTCGACGGGCGCGCGATCGGGTCGAGCGTGGGTGTCGAGGTCCTCGCCAAACGCCGCCTCACGCGCCGCCTCGGCGGCTTCGTCTCGTACACCCTCTCGCGATCCGAGCGCCGCGTCGGGCGGTCGGTGGTCGCTTCGGCGTTCGACCGGACGCACGTCGTCAACGTGGCCACGTCGGTCGATCTCGGCCGCGGCGTGCGCGCCGGCACGCGCCTCGTGCTCTACACCGGCACGCCCGTCAGCTCGCTCGAAGGGGGCTCCCCGCCGAGGATCGTGCAGGCCGGGCGACTGCCCCCCTTCTTCCGCTTCGACTTCCGCGTCGAGAAGCGCTGGATCGTGGCCAAGCGCTACTTCGTCGCGCTCGTCCTCGAGGTGCAGAACGCCATGCTCGCGAAGGAGACGCTGCAGCAGCAGTGCGCCGGCGGCACCTGCAAGCCCGTGCAGATCGGGCCCGTGACGATCCCGAGCCTCGGCCTCGAGGCCGGGTTCTGACCCCTCAGCGCCGCCGGCGACGCGCCGCGAACGCCGCGAGCCCGAGCCCCGCGAGCGCCGTGAGGTAGCCCGCGTCGCCATCGGCGCCGATCGCGCAGCCGCCCGACGGGTTCGACGGCTGCGCGGATCCGTTGCCCGCCCACGCGCCCTGCCACGCGCCGCCCGCGCCGCTGCCGCCGCCGACGTCCTCGTCGCACGGCGGGAAGCTCGGGCAGGCCGGCGCCGTGCCGGTGGTCTTGCCGGCCTCGAAATCGCGGGTCACCGCGAGCTGTTCGCCGGCCGCCCCGAGGCCGAGATCGCTCGCGAGCGCCGCGCGCGAGAGCTCGCCGTGCGCGCGGCTCCACCAGAGCGATCCCTCGTCGAGCGTGCCGACCAGCTTGGCGAGGTCGGCGGTGAGCTCCTCCTGCGCCTTCGCCGCGTCGCCTTCGCCGTAGCCGCTCGCCTTCACGTCGTACTGCACGAGCTGCTGAAGCGGCCCCTCGACCGCGTAGCGTGAGACGGGCTCGGCGCCCTCGACGAGCCACGCCTTGCCGTCGCTCGCGGCGAACTGGTCGCTCTTGAGCCTCGCGTAGTTGCTCGACTGCGAGTCCCAGTCCCACACGATGTCCGTGGGCTTGATCTCGAACGTGGGCACGCCCTTCGGCTCGTAGCGCCCCTCGCCGAGCACCCACAGCGTGATCGGCGTGATCGCGCCCGTCCCCGCGGCCACCATCCGCAGCGGCAGCGCCGCGCCCGCGCCGGGCGTCGTCACGCGCACCGGGCGCATCGCCGAGACCGCCTTGCCGGGCACGAGCTTGAGCGCGAGGAAGTCGAAGCCGTCCTTCACGTACGCGGCGATGACCGGCACGACGTCGTCGGGGACGGAGTAGCCGTGGTTCTCGAGCCAGGCGGTGAGCGCCTTCGGGTCCTTGGACGAGAGCTGCACCGTCTCGTACGGACCCACGACCTCCTGCGCGAGGATGTCGACGCCGTGGTCGGTGCCGGTCGCCGTCGTCGTGCCGCCCGCCCCTGCCGCCGAGTCGCCCCGCGAGCCGCAGAACGGCGGCTGCGGGCAGGTGATCAGCGGCGATCGCACCGAGATCGCCGAGATCTGCTCGAGGTCGGCGAAGAGCGCGTCCGAGGAGAGGCCGATCTCGACCTTGCCGTGGATGGGCAGCACCCAGGCGAACTCCTTGGGGTTGCCGGAGTACGAGAACTGGTCCCACAGCGTCGACTCGGTCTTCGACACCGAGAACACCATGCGGTGCCCCGTCACCTGCGTGCTCTCGCTCTGCTGGACGAAGCAGCCGCCGCACGCGGAGGCGTCGCGCGTCGTCGTGGCGACGGCGAGGAGGGGCATGGCGAGGACGAGGACAGAAGCAAGCCGCATCGGAGACCTCCCGGGACGCGCGACGGCGCGCAAGCCCGGGAGTCTACGATCGCGATCGGGCGGGCGCCCGCGGAACCGGACGATCCCGCACCGAAACCAGCGCTAGCGCAGCGTCCGTACCATGAAGGTGTAGACGTCCAGCAGGTCGCGCGGGGCGAGCCCCTTCTCCTCGAGGCGCCCCTTCACGAGGCGCGAGAGCTCGAGCATCCGGCCGTAGGCGGACGCGGAGGGAACGCGCTCGTACGCGAGGTCGAAGCCCAGCACGGCGGCCTGCTTCTCGTAGTACGACGGCTTCACGAACGCATTGTCGGCCGGCGACGCGAGCGCGACGAGCACCGTGACGAGCGGCCAGGTGCCGAGCTTGTCCTGCGCCAGCACGCCCACGTAGCGGTCGAAGCGCGCCGCGAGCTCGCCCTCGCCGTGGAGCAGGTCGAGCACGCCCTCGGCCACGGCCGGGTAGCGCTCGGCCGCGAGCTTCTCGAACGGGATGACGTCGCCGAGCGGGTGGAGGAGGCCGGTCGCGGACTTCTGCACCTTGCGCATGCGCTCGGCGACGTCCGCGTGCTTGCCTTCGGCGACGAGGGCCGCGAGCTCGGCCTTGGCGAGGAGCGTGCGGGCCGCGGCGATCGCGGCCTCGACCGGGGCCTTGCTCTTCTTCTTCGGCGCCTCTGCCTCGCCCGCGGCCGGGGCGACGCCGCGCTCCTTCGCGACGAACACGTCGCCGGCGAAGCCGCCCGGATAGTCCTTCTCGAACTGCACGACCTGCTCCTCGAAGCTGGTCTTCGGCGGGGTCGGCGCGGCGCGGCGCGGCGCCTTCTTCTGCGGGGCGGAGGCCTTCTCGCGGATCTCGCGGATGCGGACCTCGGTCGCGCGCGCCTCGTCGGTCGTTAGCTCCACCGCTTCCAGCTTATCCCAGAAGTCCTTGGCGATCGAGTGACTGCGCCCGTCCTCGAAGTCGAAGAACCGCTTTCCGTCGCGCTCCTCGACCAGGAACCCGAGGCCCCAGGCCGGGGCGCCCGGGTGCTTCACGATCGTGGGGATGGGGACGGCGGCGCCTCGGCGGCTGCCGTGCGCAGATTCGGAACGGGGACTCGTCATAGGGGACCGCAGACTAGCCCAAACGCGCCCACATGCACCCCAGGAACGGCCAGATCGCCCGCCCCCCCCCGAGGCGAGCGCCCGCCCGGCGACGACGGGCGCCCCGTCGCGCGGACGCGGCCGGCGGCCCGCCGCGCGGCGGCGATCAGTTGAGCGCGCCCCGGTCGGGGGCGAGGAGCGCCCGCTGGAGCAGGAGCGACTCCGCGGCTCGACGCACCCGCGCGCCCACGTCGAGCGTCTCGAGGAGCTGCTGCCGGTCGCGCACGTCGAGCACGAGCCGCGCCGCGCAGAGGTCGGCGAGCTCGCCGGGCGCGGCGTGCTTCGGCAGGCCCGGATCGAACGAGGGCTCGCGCTGCCTCACGATCGCGGCGAACGCCGCGGCCGCGGCCACGAGCGCGGCTGCGTCGACGGGCGAGGCTTCGCCGTGGGACGCCAGCACCCGGGCGCGAGCGCGGCGGTAGGGCGCGACGAACGGCAGCTCCTCGAGGCGCACGCGGGCGCGGCCCCGGATCAGCACCTCGTAGCGGCCCCCGGCGAGCTCGGCGTAGTCGACGACGACGCCCACCCCGGCCACGGGCGCGAGGCGCGGGTGGCCGATCGCGTCCTTCGCGCCGTCCTCGCTCACGAGCACCACCGACAGCACCCGGTGCCCCTCCAGCACGTCGCGCAGCATCGCGCAGTAGCGCGGCTCGAAGACGTGCAGCGGCAGGAGCGCGCCGGGCATCAGCACCGTCGGCAGCGGGAACAGCGGCAGCGCGTCGAGCGCGGGCGCGATGTCGCGCAGGCCGCTCGAGGCGCTCGAATCCACGCCCGGAGGCTACCACGCGATCGGCGCGGAGGCCGGGCGCCGCCGCCGATCAGCGCGCGCGCGGCGTGACCCGACCCGACGCCCGCGACCGAGCTCCCCGCGCCGCCGCGCGCCCGCCCTTCGGCCGCGCCGCCGGAGCCGCGCGCCGCGCCGAAGCGGGCGACCGCTCGAGCGCGTCGAGCACCAGGTCGACCAGCCAGCGGACGTGCTCGCGCCGGTCCTCGAGCAGGGGCGCCGCCAGCGGATCCTGGCCCCACACCCGCGACAGCAGGGGAGCGTAGGTGCACCAGTTGAGGACGGCGCCCTGGAACGTGACGAAGAGCTGCCGCGCGGCCGCCCGCCCCTCGTCCGGAGCGACCTCGCCGAGCGCGTCCTCGACGAAGCGGTAGAGCGGCGCGAAGTTCTTCTCGACCAGCGGGTGCGTGCTCGGATTCGACAGCTCGGCCTGCACGAGCCGCGCGTAGGCCGAGTGCCGGGCCATGAAGTCGAGGTACGCATCGACGAGCCGGTGCATGCGCTCGCGCACCGTGCCGGCCGCCGCGAGGGCCTCGGCGAGCGCCGCTTGGTGCGCATCGTAGTAGCGCGACAGCACGGCCTCGAAGAGGCCCTCCTTGCTGTGGAAGTAGTAGAAGACCAGGGCCTTCTGGGCGCCCGCGCGGAGCGCGACGTCGCGCGCGCTGACGCCCGCGAAGCCGACCTCGCAGAAGAGCGCCTCGGCGGCGGCGAGGATCCGGTCCTGCGTCGTGCCGGACGGCGGGGGGGCGGCCTTGGCCATGCGAGGATTCTGGTCCATTTGACCGATCGGTCAAGATTCGTTTGACCGATCGGTCAAGATTCGGCAGCATGCCGGTCGAGCCGGGGGTCCGGCGGGAGGAGCAGAGCCATGAGTCTCGCGACGATGCTGGGGGTGGGTGAGGCGACGCAGAAGGTGAAGGGCGGCGAGATCGTCGCGCGCATGCTCGCCGCGGAGGGCGTCACCCGGGTCTTCGGGATCATGGACGGCACCTACCTCGGCCTCTGCGCCGCGCTCCGGCCGAACGGCATCGAGCTCTTCACTCCCCGGCACGAGACGAGCGCCCTGCACATGGCCGGCGCCTACGCATCGATCACCGGCACGCTCGGCGTCGCCATCGCCAGCAACGGGCCCGGCGTCGCCAACGCGCTGCCCGGCGTCGCCGTCGAGCACGCCGAGGGCCGCCGCGTGCTGCTCGTCACGAGCTGCCGGCGCGAGGGCATCGTGTACCCGGACCGCGGCGGCGCCTACCAGTCGTTCCCGCAGGTCGAGGTCACGCGGCCGATGACCAAGTGGAGCGGCGTCGTGCCGAGCATGGATCGGCTGCAGGAGTTCGTGCGGCGCGCGCTGCGCGAGTGCTTCGAGGGCAAGCCGGGCGTCGTGCACCTCGACGTGCCGGAGAGCGTGCTCAACGGCGTGACGGAGATCGATCCGGGCGCGCTGCGCGGCCCGTCGACCTACCGGCCGACGACGCCGATGGAGCCGGCCGCGTCCGACGTGCGCGAGGTCGCGGCCTGGCTCGACGAGGCGCGGCTGCCGCTCCTGCACGCCGGGTCGGGCGTGCTGCACGCCGGCGCGACGGCCGAGCTCGCCGAGCTGGCCGCGCTGATCGAGGCGCCGGTGACCACCAGCTGGGCCGCGCGCGCGGCGATCGACGAGCGCGATCCGCACGCGATCTCGATGATCTACGTGCAGCAGGTGAACGCCGCGCGGACGAACGCCGACCGCGTGCTCGTGCTCGGATCGCGCCTCGGCGAAACGGACTGGTGGGCGAAGGCGCCGTACTGGGGCGCTCCGGGGCAGCAGGAGCTGGCGCAGGTCGACGTCGACGCGGCGACGATCGGCAACATCCGCGGCGTCCGGTTCGCCGTGCGAGCGGACGCGAAGGCCTTCCTGCGCGCGGTGATAACCGAGCTCGGCCGGCGCCGCGGCGCCCGCGACCTGCGCGCCCGCCGCGATCACCTGGCCGCGCTCCGCGCCGCGTGCAAGGCCCGCCGCGCCGAGCTCGACGTGAAGGCCGAGGACCTGAGCGTGCCGATGTGCTCGGCGCACGTCGCGCGCGTCTGCCAGGAGACGTTCGACGAGGACGCGATCCTGGTCGCCGACGGCGGCAACACGACGATCTGGGCGCAGTTCTACCACGAGGTCCGCAGCGTGAACTCGCTGCTCGGCACGCCCAAGATGGGCATGCTCGGCGCGGGCGTCTCGCAGGCGCTCGGGGCGAAGGTCGCGCTGCCCGCGCGCCAGGTCTACTGCGTCATCGGCGACGGCGCGATGGGCTTTCACCCGCAGGAGATCGAGACCGCGGTGCGCCACGGGCTCCCGGTCGTGTACCTCGTGCTCTGCGACAGGCAGTGGGGCATGGTGAAGATGACCCAGAGCTTCGCGCTGAAGCCGGTCAAGACGCTCGTCTTCAAGAGCCTCGGCCCCGACGAGACGATCAACGCCGACCTCGGGGAGATCGAGTTCGACGCGCTGGCCCGCTCGATGGGCGCGTACGGCGAGCGCGTCGCGGATCCGCGCGGGCTCGCGGGCGCAATCAAGCGCGCGATCGCGTCGGGCAAGCCCGCGGTCATCCACGTCGACGTCGACCCGGTCAAGCACATGTGGGCCCCGGAGCTGAAGACGTTCAAGGACATGCACCAGGAGCCGAAGGCGTGAGCTCGGTCCTCGTCACAGGGGCGGCGGGGTACGTCGGCAAGCAGCTCGTCCGCGCGCTCGGCGGCGATCCCGGCTCGTTCGCGACCGTGATCGCGACCGACGTCCGCGAGGTGCCGGCGGCCGATCGCGTCGCCGGCGTGCAGTACGAGGTGTGCGACGTGCGGTCGCCGGCGCTCGGCGAGCTCATGGCGCGCCGCGGGGTCGACACGGTCGTGCACCTCGCGACGATCGTGACGCCGGGCAAGTCGACGCCGCGCGAGGTGCTGTACGACGTGGACGTGCGCGGCACCGAGAACGTGCTCGGTGCGTGCCTCCGCGAGAAGGTCGCCCGCCTCGTCGTGACGAGCAGCGGCGCCGCGTACGGCTACCACGCCGACAGCCCGGCGCTCCTGACCGAGGACGCGCCGCTGCGGGGCAACGAGGCGTTCGCGTACTCGCACCACAAGCGCCTCGTCGAGGAGCTGCTCGCGCGCGCCCTCCTCGATCACCCGGAGCTCGCGCAGCTCGTGTTCCGGCCGGGGACGATCCTGGGCGAGGGCGCGCAGAACCAGATCACCGACATCTTCACGAAGCCGGTGGTCGTCGGGCTCTCGGGGTCCGAGACGCCGTTCGTGTTCGTGTCGGACGCAGACGTCGTGCGCGCGATCGCCGAGGGCGCGCGCCACGGGTGGACGGGCCGCTACAACCTCGCAGGCGAGGGCGTGATGACGCTGCGCGAGATCGCCAAGCGGCTCGGCAAGCCGTTCGTCGGCGTGCCGGAGGAGGCCCTGCAGAAGGGCATCGCCGCGCTCCGACGGATCGGCGCGACGCAGTACGGGCCGGAGCAGACGGCGTTCCTCGCCCACCGGCCGGTGCTGTCGGCCGACAAGCTCCTGCGCGAGCGCGGCGTTCGCCTGACGCCGAGCCGCGAGGTGTTCGAGGTGTGGGCGCGCGGCTACGAGCGGGGGCGCGCGATCGGCGTCGGGCCGGCCGCCGCGTCGTGGCTGTCGCGCGTCCTGCCGGGCGCGTACCGGAAATTCGCGCAAACGAGACCTGGCAGCAATCCCGGCCTCGGCGGCTGAAGCGGCCATTCACCTCACCTCGGACCGCGCCCCGCGAGCGGCCGATTCCTTGACCGGGGCGGTCGGTGCGCCGACCATCGTCGCCGGATTCCGGGCCTCCGGGGAGGGCCGAGGCGTGATGGCGGACGAGCCCCACTCCGATCGCAGCTACGTGACGGTCGTCGACCAGGCCATGGTCGATCGGTTCCGCTCGGTCATTTCCATCGGCGCGCCGCTCTACGTCGCGTCGGCCGCGCTCGACCGCGTCGTCAATCCGGGCCGGTTCGAGGTGTTCGTCACCGTCCGGCTGGCCGTGGGGGCGGTGCTCCTCGCGGGGCTCGCCGTCGCGCGGCTGCCGGCCATGCGGCCCCGCATCCGCTGGCTCACCGACGCGATGATCCTCGCGGCCGGCGGGGGCCTGTGCGTGATGGCGCGATTCGCCCAGGATCCCGAGAGCGACTTCCACCAGGGCGTCGGCCTCGTGATGCTCGCGATGTGGATCATCAATGGCTATCGGGTCGCGCACAACGTGGCGGTCGGGGCGCTCCTGATCTCCGCGTACGAGTGGGCGGCGATGAGCTCGCACGCGATGACGGTGAAGCTCGTCGACTCGACGGCGTTCCTGGTCGCGACGCTGGTCCTGCTCGCGGTCATCACGCAGCTTTACGCGACGCAGCGCGCGCGCGAGCACGCGTTCGCCGAGGAGCTCCGCGAGAGCGAGCGCCGCCTCGAGGCGCGCGTGCGCGATCGGACGGCCGAGCTCAGCGTGGCCAACGAGGAGCTGCGCGCGCAGGTCGAGGAGAGGCGCCGGGCCGAGGAGGCGCTCGCGCAGGCGCACGACGAGCTCGAGCAGCGCGTCGCGGTGCGGACGGCGGAGCTCGCGGCGGCGAACCATTCGCTGGTCGAGGAGATGGCCGAGCGCGAGCGCGTCCAGGCCGAGAAGACGCAGCTGAACGACGAGCTCGCCGAGAGCGTGCTGCACCTCGAGGCCGCGAACAAGGAGCTCGAGACGTTCTCCTACTCGGTGTCCCACGACCTCCGCGCGCCGCTCCGCGCCATCGACGGCTTCAGCCTCGCGCTGGCGGAGGACCACGGCGAGGTGATCGGCGAGGAGGGGCGCGCTCAGGTGGAGCGCATCCGAGGCGCGGTCAAGCGCATGAACGCGCTCGTCGAGGGGCTGCTATCGCTGTCGCGGCTCACGCGCGCGCCGGTCGAGCGCACGGACGTGGACCTCGCGCCGATCGCGCGGCGCGTGATCGAGGACCTCCGTTCGCGCGCTCCGGAGCGGCGGGCCGAGGTCGTGATCCCGACGGAGCTCCGCACGCGCGGCGACGCCCACCTCCTCACGGTGGTGCTCGAGAACCTGCTCGGCAACGCATGGAAGTTCACGTCGAAGAACGAGACGTGCCGCATCGAGGTCGGGGTCCGCACCGAGGGAGGCGCGCCCGTGTACTTCGTACGGGACGACGGCGCGGGGTTCGACCCGGCCATGGCGCACCGGCTCTTCGGGGCCTTCCAGCGGCTGCACGCGGCGAGCGAATTCGAGGGCACCGGCATCGGGCTCGCGACCGTGCAGCGGATCGTGACGCGCCACGGCGGGCGCATCTGGGCCGAGGCCGAGGTCGGCAACGGCGCGACGTTCCACTTCACGCTCTGACGCGATCGAGGCGGCCGTCGGCGCAGGCAGCTGGCTGCCGACCCGAAGCCGCGCGGCGTCAGCCGAAAAGCTCCACCGCCGATCCGTTCACCGCGTCGGGCGCGTCCAGCGCGAGGTAGGCGATCGTCGCGGCGACCTCCTCGGGCGTCAGCACCGGCGCGAAGCCGCTGCCGACGAGCATGTCGGTGTCGACGGATCCCGGCAGCACGGTGACCGAGCACAGGCCCGTGCCGCGGAGCTCCTCGGCGAGGCTGCGCGCGAAGCCGACGAGGCCCCACTTCGACGCGGCGTACGAGGCGTTTCCGGGGCAGCCGATCGTCGAGGAGATGCTGCCGACGTGGACGATCCGGCCGCGTCCGGCGGCGATCATGGCCGGGAGGAACGCGCGCGCCACGAGGAAGGGGCCGCGCAGGTTCACCGCGAGGACCTCGTCCCATGCGTCCACGGGCGTCTCGTGCACCCGCGGCCCGCGCCGGACGATCCCGGCGTTGTTGACGAGCACGCGCGGCGCGCCGAGGCGGCCCACGACCTCGGTGGCGGCGCGCGCGACCTCGTCGCCCCGCGCCACGTCGCACGGCACGGCGGAAGCGGTGACGCCGAGCGCCCGGACCTCCGCGGCGACCTCGGCGAGGGCGTCGGCGCCGCGACCGAGGAGGACGACATCGAGGCCGCGCCGAGCGAGCGCGATCGCCGTCGCGCGGCCGATCCCGCGGGTCGGGCCGGTGACGACCGCGAGGCCCGGCACTCAGGCGCCCCGCGCGAGCGCGGCGAAGGCGAGGTCGCGGTCGGCGCTCGGCTCGGCGAAGGTGCCGGCCACCGCGATCGTGTCGACGATCGTGCCGGCCTTGCGCTCGCCGCGGGCGATGAGGCAGGTGTGGGTGAGCGAGAGCTTGCAGAGGGCGCCGCGCGCGCCGAGCTCGGACACGAGCAGCTCGGCGACCTGGGCGCCGATGCGCTCCTGGAGGGTGAGGCGCCGCGCGAGCACGTCCACGACGTGGGCGATCGTGCCGATCCCCGCGATGCGCCGATCGGGGAGGTAGGCGACGAGGGCCGAGCCGTGGCCGGGCATGAGGTGGTGCGGACAGACGGTCGTGACCGCCAGCTCGCGCACCACCACGAGGCCGGTGCCCGCGGCGCTGACGTCGAGCGTCCCCTCGCGGAGCACGGCGGCGGCGTCGATCGACTCGCCCTCGAGCAGGTCGTCGGCCCAGGCATCCGCCACGCGCTCACCCGTGCCGAGCAGCTCTCCCGCCGGCTCGTGACCCAGCGCTCGAAGGAAGTCCTCGATCGCGCGCGCGGCGGCTTCGCGGTCCATGGCCGCGTAGCATACACGCGACGTCCCCGGTTCCGGAGCCCCGTCCGAGGCGACCTCGCGCGGAGGGCCGCGCGAGCCCTACTCGTCCGAGGCGTCGTCCTCGACGGAGGGCGCGCTCGCGCCGACCCCCCAGAGGACGCGCATCGATCGCGGGCGCTGATCCGGCCCGCCGAGATGGCCGCACGAGTCGCAGCCGTGCGGGAAGGACGCGCCGTCCTTGCACTCGACGCACGACGCGAAGAGGCCGGACGTCCGGGCGAGATCGTCGCGGAGGCGCGAGAGCACGGCGAGCTTGGTGCCGAGCTCCTCGATCCGGGTGCCGAGCATGCGCGTCGCGATGCGCGCCGCGTCGGCGCCGCTGGTCGCGCCCTGCTTCACCTCGAGGATCTGCCTGATCTCGTCGAGCGAGAGGCCCGCGAGGCGGAGATCCGTCACCAGCATCAGGCGGTCGAGCTCGGCCGGCTCGAACAGGCGGTGGCCCCCCTCGGTGCGACCCGCGGGGCGGAGGATGCCCTCCTCCTCGTAGAAGCGCACCGTGCGGAGCGTGTTGTTGGAGAGCCGCGCCATCTCCCCCGTCGTGAGCAGCTGGCGCTTGCGCAGCGCCGGGGGGTCCGGCGGGCTGCTCTCGGACGCGCCGGGCGGCTCGCCGTCCGCGACGTGCGTCGCGCTGCCGAGAATTCTGTCCGGGACCTGGCGGGCGCGCGTCGCCCCCGGAGTCGGGCGCGCTCGAGGGCTCTGGCTGTCCACGATCGTAGCTTTATGGACTCCGTCAAAACGATGTCAAGGCGGCGGAGCATGAGCGCGCGCCTGCCACCGGAGGCCAAGGCGAGGCGATCGAGCCGGTCGCGGTCGCGGTCGCGAGGGCGCACGGCCCCCTCCCGGCGCGCGGCGTCCCGCCGTGAAGCGGCGTTCTCTACGCGGCCTGCCGAGGCGAAAAGCGCAGCAATTCCGATGGATACATCGGGGCACGGGGCTTGCGAACGAGCGATCTCGTGCGGCCGATCGACCCCCGGATGTTCCGTGCTCCACTTCGCGGCCTCCTCGCGGCCGGTGCCTCGGTCGCCGCCCTCGCGTGGCCCCGGCCGGCGGACGCGGCCGGCGCGTGGCTCGCGAGCGCCGACCTCGAGCCGGTCGAGCAACGCCTCGCGGTGGCGCTCGCCCCCGGGCGCACGACGGTCTGGACGAGCCTGCGCTTCGTCGCGCCCGCGGGTCCGGTCGCGTTCGTGTTGCCGGTGCCGGCGGGCGCCTCGGTCGACCGCAGCTCCGATGCGTGGCTCGAGGCCCTCGACCTCGCGACCGCGCCGCGCGTGTTCCCTCCGCCGCACGCGAGCCCCGCCTGCCCGGGCGTGGACGCGGGCGCGGGGGATCGACCGTTCGATCTCGTCTCCGGCCTCGATCACGTCCCCAGCGTCGCGCCGACCGAGGTCGCGGTGCTCGACGGCGCCGCCGAGGTCGCCTCGTGGGCGGCGAGCCGCGCGATCCCGCTCTCCGGCGAGCTGGCCGCGGGCCTCGGCGCGAGCGGCGCGCCCCGCTTCGTCGCCGTGCGGCTCGCCGCGCCGGGCGGGCTGACGCTCGGTCCGACGATCCGCGTGGTGACGCCCGGGCCGACGTCCGTGCTGCCCCTCGCGCTGCTGCGGGCCGGCACCGCGCCGCTCCGCGTCACGATCTGGGTGGTCGGCGCGGGGCGCGCGGCGATCGAGGGCGTCGAGGCGACGTCGATCGACGAGGCGAAGCTCACGTGGAGCGCGAAGAACGGCCGAAGCAACTACGCCGCCCTCGCCGAGGACGCGCTCGCCTATGCAGGCCCGGCGGCCGCGTTGACCGAGGCCGCGAGCCACGCGGCGATCGCCGTGAGCACGCCGATCGACGAGGGCCGCGCCGCGATCGACGCCGTCGTCGTGACCTATCTCGAGCGCGCGGTGGCCTACGGCGACGCCGACGGCGACGCGACGGCGTGCATCGCGGCCGCAGCGGGGGCCCTCGCGTCGACGTCGCCCGTGGGCGCGAGCTGCCCGAAGGGCGCGATCGCGGGCGACGAGGGGCCCACGTGCGTCGAGGCGGAAGGCCCGGGGCTCGTGGCGCCCTCCGCGCTGCGCTGCGGCGCGGGCGCGGAGGACCTCGCGATCGCCCTTTCGGGCGCCGTCCCCGCCGGGGCGTGGCTCACGCGGATCGCGCAGCTCGTGCCCGCGAGCGCGCGCGGCGTCGACCGCGCGATCGGCCTCGACGCCGGCGGCGAGGAGGTCGTGCCGGTCGAGACGGCCGTGGCGGTCGACGCGAGCGGCTGCCCGGGCGCGAGCGGCGGCGCGGGCGGTGGGTCCGCCGGCACGGGCGCGACGGGCCACGGCCCGAGCGGGTCGGGCAGCGGATCGGGATCGGGATCGGGCAGCGGATCGGGATCCGGCCAGCCGGTCGCGCCCGGCGACGACGCCCACGCCGACGACGAGGGCGCCAGCGGGCCCATCGTCCAGGTCGGGGCCCGAGCCGCGGGCAGCTGCGACGGATCCGGCACGAGCGCGACCGCGGACGGCGGCGACGGGAGCGCGACGGGCGACTCGTGCGGCGGCGACTCGTCGGCCTCGGACGAGAGCACCACCGACGGGTGCTCCTCGAGCGACGGCGGCGACGACGCCTCGAGCGGCGACGCCTGCGACAGCGACTCGTCGAGCGGATCGAGCGCCGACTCCTGCGACAGCGGGTCGTCGGGCAGCTCGGGCGCCGACTCCTGCGACAGCGGCGGGTCGTCGAGCGGGTCGAGCGGGGACTGCGCCCTCCACGGCGGGCGCAAGGCGGACGGCAAGCACCGGCCCCTGCGCGCGAGCCCCGCCGCGATGGCGCTGTTCGCGTGGCTCGCGTTCCTCCGTCGCGTGAGGCGCCCGGCGCGCCGACCGCGCGCGCGGGCTTGACGAGATCAGCGGCGCGCCGGCCTCGGGCGACTCGCGAAGCCAGGCGCGAGCCGCGCGATCGGCCTCAAGCGATCACCACCCGCTCGGCCGGGGTGATCGCGCAGCGCAGGCCCGTCGCCCCCGCGACCCCGGCGCGCGACGCCCGCGTCAGCGGAACTCGCCGACGGCGACCGGCTGCGGCGAGCCGTGCGGCCAGCTGGCGACCATCTGGTGCTTGCCGTCCGACCAGGTGAACGTCGCGGCGAAGTCGGTGCCGTCGGCGAAGGGGAAGACGAGCGAGACGACGCCGCCGGAGGCGAACTTGAAGACGTCGCCCTTGTTCCGGTCGCCGCGATCGACGTTCACGCCGGTCGCCGTGCCGCCCGTCTTGTTCTTGCCGCGGCACGAGATGCGCACCCACTCGCGCACCATCTTGGTCTCGCAGCCGAGCGCGCTCGAGCCCTTGACGGTGACCTCGCCGACGCCGTTCCAGTCGTCGAGGGTGGGGACGGCGGAGTGACCGCCGAGCGCGGGCTTGGCGGCCGTGGCGACGGCCGCGGGCGCGGCGCCGACGGGCGCGGCGCCGACGGGC
>CAIVJW010000043.1 GCA_903906315.1 uncultured delta proteobacterium
CGAGGCCCTGCGCGCCCGCCTCGCGCACGACCGCGCCGCGCCCGCCCCGACCCTCGTCGCCCGCGCCGCCGCGCTCCTGCGCGTCGTCGCCGAGGTCGAGCACCGCCTCCCCGAGGGCCTGCGCCTCGCGCGCGTCGCGGGCGCCGCGCCCTGGGTCTTCTCGCGCGACGGCCTCGCCGACGTCGTCGAGGCCCTCGGCCGCGCCGCCGACGACCTCGCGCGCCGCACCGTCCTCGCCTCACCCGGCGAGGCCACGCGCCGCCTCGCCGAGGTCGCCGCCGGGGGCCCCCTCGCCGCCCTCACCGCCGAGCGCCTCGCCGATCTCGCCGCGACCGCCAGCCGATCGGCCGCCCTCGGCGCGCGCCTCGAGATCTACCCCCGCGGCCTGCCGGCCGATCGCGCGCTCGACCTCTCCGCCGCCGTCCTCGCGAGCGGCCTCGCCCCGGGCGAGGTCCGCCGCCGCGTCGCCGCGCGCTACCCCGCGGCCGAGCCCCTGCCCGACCGGCCCGAGCTCGACCTGCTCCTCGCCCCGCACGGCCTCGTGTGGACGCCCGATGCGGCCGCGTACCAGCGCCCCGGCGCGAGCGCGCCCACCACGCTCGCGACCACCTACGCCCCCGGCCCGCGCTTCGAGACGGCGCCGAGCCACCTGCCGCGCGCGGCGAGCCCCGAGGCCATGGCCGCGCGCGCCGTCGACGAGAAGATCGCCCACGCCGTCGACCGCCGCCTCCTGCGCGTCTGCGGCGTGCTCGCCAACGACGCGCGCGAGGCCGGCTTTGCCCTCGCCCGGCGCGTCGGCGTCGCCCCCGTCTCCCTCGACGCCGCGCTGATCGCCGCCATGCGCCGCCTCATGCGCGACAACCAGGTCGACCCCTCCGTCGTCCACGACGCCGACCGCGAGGGCCCCGCCGGCGCCGCGTGGCCTCGCCTCCGCGCGCTCGCCGAGCTCGCCGCGGCCGACGTCGCGCGCGTGATCCTCCCGCCCACGCAGCCCCTCGTGCTCGTGCAGCCCGGCCTCCTCGCGCGCTACCGGCTCGAGGGCCTGATCGACGCCATCGTCGCCGCCTCCAGGCAGCGCGACGCGGCCGCCATCTTCCTCGTCGTGCCCGCCCACGACGGTGCGGGGCTGCCGCGCATCAACGGCGAGCTCGCCGTGCGCGGCGTCCTCCCGTCGGACGCGCTCTGGGTCTCGCGCGAGTGGATCGAGAACCGGCACAACGCGGCGGCGTGAGCGCGGCGTTGCTGCCGCTCGCCGAAGCGCCGGGCGAGCAGGCGGCGCCTGCGGCGCCAAGTCAGCGGAAGCAGGAGGGGGGTCAGGCGCCCCGCGGCGCCTCGAGCGACGCGGGCCACGCCTTGTCGCGGAACAGCGCCGCCTGGAGCGCGCCCAAGCCGGCGACGTCGAGTGACGCGAGGTGCGCTCGTCGCGCGTCGTCGAGCGGAACCCCGAGCAGGGCGCAGACGCCCTCGATCGAGGCGCGCAGCGCGCTCGCCTCGCCCTCCGAGCGCCCCTCCGAGCGCCCCTCCGAGCGCCCCTCCGCGCGCCCCTCCGCGAGGCCCTCCGCGCGCCCCTCCGCGAGCCCCTCCGTGCGCCCCTCCGCGAGCCCCTCCGTGCGCGCTCCCGCACGCTCGGCGGCCAGGATGATGCGCTCGCCTTGCAGCGCGCGTTCGCGGAACCACGCGATCCGCTGCGCCTCCGGATCGTCGGAGAGCCGGTCGAGGATTTGCTTCGCCTTGTTCAACGCCGGATCCCCCATCGCGAGCACCTCCAGTTCCTCGTCCGTCCTGGCCTTGAAGAAGCGAGCCCAGCCCACGAGGGCAGCCTCCTCGGCCCGCTCGCCCGCCGACGCCTTGGCGAGCTTCGGCAGCTCGATCGTGTGCACCTCGAGGGCGTCGCTCCAGCGCTCGTGATCGTGGACCTCGAGCAGGTGGAACGTCGAGTGGAAGCGGGTGCCCCCGAGCTCGACGTAGTCGAGTAGCAGCACCGAGACGACCGGGCGCAGGACCCCGTACGCATCGCCGCGATCGAGCTGCCCACCGAAGATCCGCGCCCAGTAATAGAGCGCGCGGTCGCGGAACCCGTTGAACTTCGCCGCCTGCATCTCGATGTCGAGCAGCCGGCCGTCCTCGAGCACGGCGGCGATGTCGAGCACGGCGCCGCGCTCGCCGACGCGCTCACGGTCGAGCTCCGGGTTGCGGACCTCGACCTTCGCGAACGGCACCGTTGGCCGGAGCACGGCCGTCAGCAGCGCGACGAGGACGTCGTGGCTGTCGGGGCCGCTCGTGAGGAGCAGCTTGAAGACGACGTCGAGCGTCGGGTCCAGCATGCGGCGTGCGGGCACGAAGACCACTCTAGCACGCGGTGTCGGCAGGCTCCTGGAACCGCCGCTCCATCGACGGTAGCCTGCCGCGCCTCACACCACGCCGCCGCCGGAAGGTCACCACATGGCAAGGGAACGCAAGGCCGGTCGCCGCGACGCGGGCGAGCTCGAAGGCCAGCCCGATCCGCGCGCGCCCCTCGACGGCGCGCGCTTCCTCGCCGCCGCGCGCCCCGTCCTCGCGCGCCTCGCTGAGGACCTCCTCGCCCGCGTCGACGCCTCGCCCGCGGTCGCCGCCGCCGTCGCCGCGCGCCACGCCGCCGAGGTCGCCGCGCGCCGCACCGCCGACCCGCTCGCCGTCTGGCGCGCGAGCTTCGTCGACCAGGTCGCGGCCGCGTGGCTCCTCTCGTGCGTCTTCGCCCGCGTGCTCGAGGACCGCGGCCTCGTCGCCGCGGCGCGCCTCGCCGGCCCGGGCGCGAGCGACAGCCAGCGCCTCTTCTTCGAGGTCGCGCCCTCGCTCTCCGAGCGCGACTACCTCTTGATGGTGTTCCGCGAGCTCGCGCGCTTCCCCGCGGCGCGCGACCTCTTCGACGCCCGCCACAACCCGGTCTGGCTCCTGACCCCCTCGGCCGACGCGGCGAAGGCCCTGCTCGCCCTCTTCCGCCTGCCGAGCGCCGACGCGCCCGCGTTCCGCTTCGGCCAGGCCGACACGCGCTTCCTCGGCGATCTGTATCAAGACCTCAACGAGTCGGTGCAGAAGCGCTATGCGCTGCTCCAGACGCCGCGCTTCGTCGAGTCGTTCATCCTCGACCGCACCCTCGACCGCGCGATCGATCGCTTCGGCCTCGACGACACGACGATCATCGACCCGACCTGCGGCAGCGGCCACTTCCTGCTCGGCGCCGTAGGCCGCCTCTTCGACCGCCGCCTCGCCGCCGAGCCCGGCCTCGACCCGCGCCAGGCCGCGGCGCGCGCCCTCGACGCCGTCTACGGCGCCGACATCAACCCGTACGCCGTCGCCATCGCGCGCTTCCGCCTGACGCTCGCCGTGCTCGAGAAGGGCGGCTATACGCGCCTCGCCGACGCACCCGCGCTGCCGCTCCACCTCGTGGTGGCCGACTCGCTCCTCCACAACGCGCAGCTCGAGCAGAAGACGTTCCTCGAGCTCGACGGCCAGTCGGCCGCCGTGTGGGGCGGCGAGGAGCTCGCGCTCGAGGACGAGTCCGCGGCGCGCGCCGTCTTGCACCGGAGGTACGCGGCGGTGGTGGGGAACCCGCCGTACATCACGGTGAAGGACAGCGTGCTGCGCGAGCGGTACCGGGAGATGTACGTCGCGGCCGCCGGCAAGTACGCGGTCGCGGCGCCCTTCACCCAGCGCTTCTTCCAGCTCGCGCGCGCGGGCGGCGCGGTCGGGATGATCACGGCCAACTCGTTCATGAAGCGCGAGTTTGGGAAGGCGCTCATCGAGCAGTTCTTGCCGACGGTGAACCTCGACCTCGTCGTGAACACCTCGGGGGCGTACATCCCGGGGCACGGCACGCCGACCGTGCTGCTCTTCGGCACGGCGGAGGCGCCGACGGGCAGCGATGTGCTCGCTGTGCTGGCGAAGCGCGGCGAGCCGACGACGCCGGACGACCCCGAGCAGGGGCTCGTGTGGCGGAGCATCGCGGAGCACTGGCAGGATGCGACGTTCGAGAACGACTACGTGTCGGGGGCGCGTGTGCCGCGCGGTACCCTCTCGAAGTACCCGTGGAGCCTCGGCGGAGGCGGCGTGTCCGAGCTGAAGGAACTCATCGAGGATCGGTGTGGCGCTCGCCTTCGAGATGTGGTCGACGACGTCGGATTCGCGTCATTCACTGGTCTTGATGATGCGTTCATGGTCTCCGCCAGCGCCGCTCCGCGCCTCGGACTCGGTACCGACATCGTGCGCCCGATGGTGATCGGAGAATGCGTCCGCGACTGGGCGGCGAATCCCGAAGAGGTCGCCATTGTCCCCTACGACCTCCGGACTCAGCAACCACTCGCTCTCAACACGCACTCCGAATGGGCGAAGTTCCTCTGGCACTTTCGCACCGTCGCATCGAACGTCGCTAGCTTTGGAGGCAAGACGCGCGCAGAGGAGGGCCAGAGCTGGTGGCACTGGTACCGCTGGCAATCGGAGCGGTACCTGTGCCCGTTCCGCATCACTTTCGCCTTCGTCGCCACCCACAACCACTTCGTCCTCGACCGCGGCGGCAAGGTTTTCAACCGGTCGGCGCCGATCATCAAGCTCCCCGAGACCGCCACCGAGGACGACCACCTCGCGCTGCTCGCCTACCTCAACAGCTCGACGGCGTGCTTCTGGATGAAGCAGGTGTTCCAGCCGAAGAGCTCCATCCGCGACGTAGGCGACACGCGCGACAAGCCCGAGCGCACGAGCTACGAGTTCACCGGAACCGGCCTGCTCGGGCTGCCGATCCCCACCTTCGCGCTGGCCCAGCGCGCCGCGCTGATTCGCCTCGGGATGGCCGCGTCGACCGCCGCCGAGCAGCGTGAGGCCCTCTCCGGCGCGTGGTTCGTGCGCGAGCATGCGAATGGGAGCCAGGTCGACGACGCCGCGACTGTCGAGGCCAAGCGCGCCAACCTGCTGTGCGCGATGGTCACCGCGCAGGAGGAGATCGACTGGATCGTCTACACCGCCTTCGGCCTCGCGGCGCCGACGCCCGAAGGCAGCGAGCCGGCGCGGCCCGACGACCGCCCGTTCCTCGCCGGCGAGGGCAGCCGCCACAGCAACACGTGGCGCGAGCGCGCGAAGGTGATCGCGAGCTCCGCGGAGCTGCCCATCATCGAACACGTGGTCTACAAGCGCCCGTGGCTTGGCCGACAGGGCGTGTTCGGCCACTCGACCAAGTCGTTCGACGAGGAGGTGCGGAACGCCGCCTCCGCGTGGCTGCAAGACGCCACGGAGAAGGCGCTGGGCGCGACGCCGGCGCCGCAGTCGCGCGGGGAGATCGCGCGCGGGCTCGGCGCGACGGGCCCGGCGCAGCGGGTCGCGAAGCTCATCGACCCCGAAGGGCTCGCCGACCAAGTGATCCGCTCGCTCGCGCTCGACGAGGTGCCGTTCCTGGCGATCCTGAGCCACACGGACGCGGGCCTCGTGAAGCGCGCCGCGTGGGAGCAGACCTGGGCGCTCCAGCGGCGCGAGGACGCGGGCGAGAAGGTCGGCGAGATCCCGGTGCCGCCGCGCTACGACGTGAAGGACTTCCGCGATCAGTCCTACTGGAGCCTGCGCGGCAAGCTCGACGTCCCCAAAGAGCGCTTCATCAGCTATCCCGGCTGCGAGTCAGACGAGGACGGCGAGCCGGTGTACGGCTGGGCCGGGTGGAATCACCTCGAGCGGGCGCAGGCGCTCGCGGCCCTGTACCAGAAGCGCAAGAACGAGGAGGCCTGGGGCAAGGAGCGGCTGACTCCGATGCTCGCCGGGCTGCTCGAGCTCCTACCCTGGGTCGTGCAGTGGCACAACGAGCCGAGCGACGAGTACGGCGGCATGCGGCTCGGCGACTTCTTCGACGGCTTCCTCGACGGCGAGTGCCGCGCGCTCGGGCTGACGCGGGACGATCTGCGCGCGTGGCGGCCGGCGGAGAAGCGGCGCGGGGGGAAGGCGAAGGCGAAGGCGGTGGCCCCGGCGACGGCCGAGGCCGAGGGGGAGCCGGCGCCGAAGAAGAAGCGGGGGCGGAAGGCGGGCGCGGGCGAGAGCGGGGAGGCGACGTGAGCGCTACCAAGAAGCGGGGCGCGCCGGGGAACGGGTGAAGCCGTGACGCTCTCGACCGATTCCTACGAGCTCGACCTCGCGACGAGCGGCAAGCTCAAGCTCCGCGCCACCGCCCGCCTCGCCGAGGGCGGCGAGGAGGCGGCCTTCGAGGCGTGCGTGCTCCTGCACGACGCCGCGCGCGTCGAGAGGCGGGCCGTCGACGGCCTCCTCGCGGCGCCCGCGACGACGCGCCTCGCCGCGTCGATCGAGGAGTGCTGGCTGCTGGTCGAAGGGCGTGACCCTCCGCGCGCGGCGGACGCGTGGGGCCGCGTGCTGCGGGAAAAGGAAGCCGTCGCGCCGGACGCGGCGAGCGCCATGCTCGAGAGGCTCGGCCCGGCGTACGAGAAGTCGGCGCGCGCGTTCAAGAAGGTGGTCGCCGAATGCGCGAGCTTGCGGCACGTGAGGGGCGCCGGCGCCCTCGTGCCCGCAACCGCGCGCGAACGCGAGGCGTTGCTGGGCGACGTGCATCGCGTGCTCGAGGTCTTCCCGGGGTCCGCGAGCTTCTGGTGGGCGAGCTACCGGTTGCGCGACGCGGGTGGCGACGCAAACGCCGGCTGGGACGCGCTCCAGCGCGCGAGGCGGCTTGATCCTGAGAATCGTCGCTTCGAGGCCATGGCGATCTTCGCTGCGGCGCGCACGCTCGCTCCTCGGGCGGCCGACGACGAGCTCGGCCGCGTCCGCGGCTCACTCGACGTGGCCGGGCCGGAGGTGTGCTTGATGTACGCGCTCGCCGAGCTCGGCCTGACGAAGCGGTCGCCGGATCGAGGCCGCGTCGAACGCGCGCTCGACGCGGCGAGCGCGGGCCTCGTGCAGGCGCGCACCGAGGTCGTGCGCAAGAACCTCAAGGCGGCGCAGCTCATCGCGCTGAGCCTGCTCGCGGGCCGCGAGCCGACCGTGGACGTGCTCTACGTCGCCGGCCTCGGCCAGCTCGTGACGATGGCGCCGCCGCGACAGAGCCCGCTCGAGGTCCTGACCGACTTCGCGACCGAGCGCCTCGGCGGCGCGTCCGCGCTCGACGAAGCGGCCTGATTTCGCTGGTGGGCGGGCGCGTCGGGGGGGTGGGAACCGCGCCCTTTCGGTCGCGGCTCTCGTCGCCGGGCTTTCGGCCGGCGCTCCACGTCGTGGGTCCACCGTCGAAAGGGGGCGACGATCGCCCGAACGGGCGCGAGGATCGCCCGCGGGGGCGCGAGGATCGGCCGAACGGGCGCGAGGGCTGTGCTCGGCGAGGCGCCGCTCGGCTTCGGGTCCTCGGCGGCTGAAGGACGAAGCCCGCCGCCAGGGTGACGTCCCCTCGCGCGGAAGCTACCTTTCTCGGGCCATGACGACCGGCGCCCCGAAGGCTCGCGCCACCTACCAGGACGTCCTCGACGCCCCGCCCGATCGGATCGCCGAGGTGATCGACGGCGAGCTGCACCTCACGCCGCGCCCGAAGCGGCGGCACCTCCGCAGCGCGTCGGGCCTCGGGGCGTTCCTCTTCGGCGCCTTCGACGTGGGCGCGCTCGGGCCTGGCGGTTGGACCATCTTGGACGAGCCGGAGGTTCACCTCGGCCCGGAGCCCGACATCCTCGTCCCCGAGCTCGGCGGCTGGCGCGACGGGCGCCTCGACGACGACGGCTGGAACGACGACGCCTTCATCACGGTCGTCCCCGACTGGGTGTGCGAGATGCTGTCGCCGAGCACGCTGCGCGTCGACCGCATGAAGAAGATGCCGATCTACGCGCGCGAGCGCGTGCCGCACGTCTGGCTCGTCGACCCGCGCGAGCGCACGGTCGAGGTCTTTCGCTTCGGCGACCCGCGCTACACGCTCATCGGCACCTTCGGCGGCGACGACGCGCTCGTGGCCGAGCCGTTCGACGCGACGCCGATCCCGCCCGCCTTCCTGTGGGGCGCGAAGGCGCCCGTCGGAGGATAGCGGGCGTCGACGGCAGCTGGGCCGGTACCGGCGAGACGCCGAGTCGATAGCGACGCTCGCGGATGGCCTCGCCCCACCTGATTGACGCCTCACTCTGCTGGGCGTACCGGGGGGCGTGCGCGGGTGTCTTTCGTTTCTCGGATGGTTCACGGCTTGGGCACTTGCATGCATCGTGGCTGCAGGAATGACCGGCGGGGTTCCGGGCGGCCTCCTGGCGGGAACCGTGGTCACCCTTCTCACGCGGTGGGTCAGGAAACGAAAGGACACCCAAGCGCTGCGCGAGCCGTGCAAGCGATGTCGAGGAACTGGCATGATGCGGCGGACCTGGCACCGGGAAGGTCCTAACGGCTTCGACGAAGGCGAAGTGGAAATGGAGCCCTCCCGATGCGACTGGTGCGGTGGTGCTGGTGTCGGTGGGAGGCCGCCGGCTGAGTAGCCGTCCCCGCACAGCCACCGTCACCGCCGCGTCGGAGCACCCTGCCGCCGTCGACGGTCGTCCGCGGCGGGCAGGCCGCGCAAACGCGATCCCGGTGCCCACGCCGCGCTGAAGAAGGTCGCCATTTCAGCGCTGGAAGAGGAGGTTCGGGGGCTCTCGCTCTCGGTCGGCGAGGGCGGGCTCGCCGAGTACAGCTCCCGGTTCGGCGCCGCGGTCCGGCGCGCTGCCAACCCTCGCTCCCCCGCCCCGACCTACCCCCGCACGACCCGCACCCGGCGGCCGCTCGCCGTCGTCGCCTCTCCGAGCGTCACCCGGTCTTCGATCGGCGGCTGCCCGCTGCGCTGGTCGAAGAGCACGAGCCACCCCTCGTCGAGGCCGAGGCCGGTCAGGTAGGCCTCGAGCTGCACGAGGCCCTCGGCGAGCGGGTCTTTGCGGCCGTCGCGCCAGACCTTGAGCTCCATCGCGACGCGCGTGCGCCCCGCCGGAGCGCCGTAGTCGAGCAGGACGTCCATGCGCCCGGACCCGATGGCATACTCCCGCTCGATGCGGCCGCCGCCGTTCGCGACCCGGTCGAGGAAGGCGAGCAGGACGAGGTGCGGCGCGATCTCGTGGTAGGGCGCGGAGCGCAGGAGGGGCTCGCCGTGCTGGCGCCAGAAGGCGAGGAATGCCCCGAGCAAGGCCTCCGCGTCGAGCGTGCCATTCGCCCGCAGCCAGACGGGCGCGGTGTACGGGAGGGTCGCGCGCGGGCCCTGGGCGAGCACGCGGGGCAGCACCTCGGCGTAGATCGGATTGGCCACCTCGACACCGCCCGTGCTCGGGATGCGCACGAGGCCGAGGTCGACGCAGAAGCGCAGATCGTCCGGCGGGACGAGCTCGGTCATGCGTCCGGCGAGGATGGGCTCGATGACGGCGCGCACGCGCGACTCCTGGAGGCGCTCGGCGAGCGAGTCGAGGTGCGTGTCCTGGCGGCGAATGAGCGCGTCGCGGGCGGCGTCGATGGTGGCGCGCGTGATGGGCCGCGCGCGGTCGGGCACGAGCTCGCCGGTGGCCTGCCTCGCGAGAGCGTTGACGAGCCACGGCTGCCCGCGCGTGAGCTCGTAGGCGCGCGCGACGGCCTCGGGCTCGAACACCTGGCCAGTGTCGGCGGTGTGCTGCGCATAGAGCTCGGCGACGTCGTCCTGCGTGAAGTCGCCCATCGTCAGCGAGTCGACCTTGACGTTGAACGGCGACGCGGTGTTCAGCCGGTCGCTGCCGCCCGAGGCGACCTTGTAGTCGCGCACGTCCCGGAGGCCGACGAGGGCGAGCGAGGCCGGGAACGTGTGCGGCCGCAGCTTGTGGCCGTCGCGGATCTGCCGGAGCACCGACCGGTGGACCTCGTCGCGAAGGGCGTCGATCTCGTCGACGAACAGCGCGATCGGTCGCACACACGCGCCCGCCCACGCCGCGAGCGCGGCGGCGATCCGCCCGCCCTGCGGGGCCGCGGGCCAAGGCGGCGGCCGGAGCTCGGCCGGCAAGCCGTGCTGCGCCGACTGCGTCCACGAGCCGAGGATCGCGTCCTCCGCCGCGCCGACGTCCGCGGGGAAGGCCGCGCCGACCTCCATCGAGACCAGCACCGAGGCGAAGCGTCCCTCTTCGGTCAGCGTCCGCGCGAGCGCCATGAGCGCCGTCGTCTTGCCGACCTGCCGCGGGGCGTGCAGCACGAAGTAGTCCTCGGCCTCGACGATCGCGCGCACCTTGGGGATGCGCCGCTCCGGCGGCAGCATGTAGTGGATGTCGGCCCGGCAAGGCCCGCCCGTGTTGAAGTGCCGCGGCATCGCGGGAGCCACGGTAGCACCCCGCCGCGCGGCGAAACGGCCTGATTCTCCAGGAAACACGCGCCGCACGGTCGCAGAACGCGGTAGCCTCCGGCGCGGCTCGGCGGGCCGAGACCGCCCTCCGAAGAGCGAAGCCCCATGACCGACCCCGTCCGCGTCCGCGATCTCTTCGACCTCCCCGCCGAGGTCCGCAAAGGCGACTTCGTCCTCAAGCTCACCGAGGGCATGGATCGCCCGCGCGAGACGGCGACGACGTACGTGGCCACGCCCGCGCTCGTCGACTCGTTCGACCGCGCGATCGCGCTCTGCGGGTCGGCGCTGCGCGACGGGCGCAGCCAGGCGGCGTACCTGCACGGCAGCTTCGGCAGCGGCAAGTCGCACTTCATGGCGCTGCTCTCGCTGCTCCTCGACGCGCAGGAGGACGCCTGGCGCCTGCCGGAGCTCCACGGCCTGCGCGACAAGCACGCGTTCGTCGGCAAGAAGAAGCTCCTGCAGCTCCACTTCCACATGGTGGCGCAGGAGAGCCTCGAGGCGGCCGTGTTCGGCCGGTACGTCGAGGTCGTGCGCGCGCGCCACCCGGACGCGCCGGTGCCGGGGCTCTTCGCGGACGAGAAGCTCTTCGACGACGCCGGCCGCATGCTCGCCGAGCTCGGCGACGACCGCTTCTTCGCCCCCATGAACGAGGGCGCGGGCGCGACGGCGGGCTGGGGCAAGCTCGGCGCCGTCTCGGTGTGGAGCCGGGAGCGCTTCGACGGCGCGGTCGCGTCGGCCGATCCGCGCGTGCGCGGGGAGCTCTTCAGCGCGCTCGCGAAGACGCGCTTCAAGTCCTACGCGCAGGAGAGCCGCGCGTTCGTCGACATCGACTCCGGCCTCGCGACGATGGCGCGGCACGCCGAGGCGCTCGGCTACGACGGCATCGTCCTGTTCCTCGACGAGCTCATCCTGTGGCTCGCGCACCGCGTCTCGGAGGCGGCGTGGCTGCACAACGAGGTGCAGAAGATGGTGAAGCTCGTCGAGGCGCAGGAGTCCGCGCGCCCGATCCCGATCGTGAGCTTCATCGCGCGGCAGCGGAACCTCGCGGAGATGGTCGGCGCCGAGCACGCGGGCGCCGAGATGGCGCGGCTGCACGAGACGCTGAAGCACTGGGAGGGCCGCTACGATCTCATTCGCCTCGAGGACCGCGATCTGCCGGCCATCCTCGAGAAGCGCGTCTTGCGCACGAAGAGCGACGCCGCGCGCGCGACGCTCGACGAGGCGTTCGAGCGGCTGAAGCGCGGCGCCGGCGGGTCGTGGCAGACGCTGCTCGGACGCGACGACGCGACGGCGTTCCGCAAGGTGTACCCGTTCAGCCCGGCGCTCGTGGAGGCGCTGGTGGCGCTGTCGAACTCGCTGCAGCGCGAGCGCACGGCGATCAAGCTCGTGATGGAGCTCCTGGTGGAGCACGTCGAGGATCTGAAGCTCGGCAATCTCGTCGGCGTGGGCGATCTCTTCGACGTGCTCGCGGGCGGCGACGACCCGGCCGACGGCGTGATGAGGGCGCGCTTCGAGGCGGCGAAGCAGCTCTATCGGTACCAGCTGCTGCCGATGATCAAGGAGCAGAACGGCACGACCACGGCAGAGAAGTGCCAGCGCGATCGGCCGACGCACCCGATCCGGCTCGGGTGCTCGAACTGCCCCGAGCGCGCGTGTCGGCTCGACAACCGGCTCGTGAAGACGCTGCTCGTCGCGGCGCTCGTGCCCGAGATCCCGGTGTTCAAGGAGCTCACGGCCAGCAAGCTCGCGCAGCTGAACGCCGGCTCGCTGCGCGTCCCCATTCCGGGCGCCGAGGGGTCGATCGTCACGCAGAAGCTCCGCAACTGGGCGAGCGCGATGGGACAGCTGCACGTCGGCACGCAGAGCGACCCGACGGCGCGCCTCGTGCTGGAGGGCGTCGACCTCGGCCCGATCCTGCTCTCCGGCCGCGAGCACGACACGCCGGGGGCGCGCCAGCGGGTCATCCGCGATCTCCTGTTCGAGGCGATGGGCGTCGACAAGGTCGCCGACTGGGGAAAGGACCGCGTGCACGTCTGGCGCGGCACGAAGCGGCTCGGCCACCTGCGCTTCGGCAACGTGCGCAAGCTCGGCGAGGACGCGCTCCGCTGCCCCGAGGATCACGACTGGCGCATCGTCGTCGACTACCCGTTCGACGAGCCCGGCTTCGGCCCGAACGATGACCTCGCGGCGATCGACGAGGTGATGGCCAAGGGCGCGGGCACGTGGACGCTCGTGTGGCTGCCGAGCTTCTTCTCGAAGCCCATCAACGATCTCCTCGGTGACCTGGTGGTGCTCGAGCACCTGCTCGAGAACCGCGACACGCAGCGGCGCTCCGTCGCGCACCTCTCGGTCGAGAACCAGTCGCGCGCGCTGCTCGATCTCGAGAACCTGCGCAGCCAGAAGAAGGCGCGCGTCTTCGGCGTCCTGGAGCAGGCGTATGGCCTCGCGAAGGACAAGCCCGGCGACCTCGACCCGAGCCTGAAGGTCGAGGCGCACGTGAAGGTGCTGAAGGACGGCGTCACGCTTCAGCTGCCCATGTGCGCGACGCTCGCCGACGCGCTCGACCCGTACACCGAGGCCGTGCTCGAGGCGCGCTACCCGCGACACCCGAACTTCAAGCCGGCGCTGACGAACGCGCGCATCACGCGCCTCGTCGAGAAGTTCGGCGAGCTCATCGACGCCGAGGACAAGCGCCTGCCGGCCGAGCGGGACCTCGTCGAGGAGATGCGCGGATCGCTCGGAGAGCTCGGCATCGTGCGGGTCACCGAGAACGCGGTGCACCTGCTCGAGGACGGGACGCTGCAGGAGCTCGAGAAGAAGCGTCAGCAGAAGACGATCGACGCGCCGACGGTCGGCGAGCTGCGACGGTTCGTCGACGAGCGCGGTCACCGCGGCCTGCAGATGGACGCGCTCGACCTCGTCGTGCGTTGCTACGCGCGGTGGGCCGCGCGGACGCTCGTGCGCTTCGACAAGCCCTACGAGGCCAAGGCGGGCCAGGACCTGCCGGACGACGTGGTGCTGGAGAAGCCTGCGCTGCCGGGGCAGGCCGACTGGGCGAAGGCGCTCGCCGTCGCGGGCGAGACGCTCGGGGTCGCGCTCGCGGGCAAGGCGCTTCACGCCGACAACCTGAAGCGCTTCGAGGCGCTCGTCGCCGCGGCGATCGCGCCCATCGCGGCGCCCGCGGCGAGGCTGCCGGGCGCGCTCCGTGGGCGGCTCGCGGCGGCCGGAGAGGCGGAGACCGCCGACCGGCTGCGCACCGCGGGCTGCGCGGATCGCTTCTGCGCGGCGCTCGCGCGCAAGACCGGCCTCGCGCTCGTCGAGGTGCTGGCGGGCTTCGCGTTCGAGACGAGCGCGAAGGCGGTCGGCAAGAGCCTCGCGTCGGCGACGCCGACCGCGCACGTCCTCGACGACGCGCTGGTGTTCGGCGTGTTCGACCAGCTGGAGGCCCGGCGGGGCGACATCGCCGGCGCCGCGGCCGTTCTCGAGGGCGTCGCAAGGGCGCTCCGGAGCGACGAGATCAACGAGGCGCTCGCCCCGCGGGTGCGCACGCTGGCGGTGGAGGGGCAGCGGCTGCTCGTGCGGCCCCCGCCACCGCCGCGGCCGCCACCGCCACCGCCGGAGCCGAAGCCGGGTCGCGTGCGCGTGCCCCTCGCCGCTGCGGACCGGAGCTCCGCCGTCGATCGCCTGCGGGCCGCGCTCGCCGCGCTCGAGAAGGCGGACAGTGCGGCCGAGGTCGAGCTGACTGGCATGCTCACGCTCGATGAGCGCAAGTAGCCGCGCGCCTGCGCAGAGGCCCTGATGAACGGCGTCCCGACCCTCAGCCGGAGCGAC
>CAIVJW010000044.1 GCA_903906315.1 uncultured delta proteobacterium
CGTCGCGGTGCTCGCGGCGCGCGGCGTCGTCGTGAGCGCGCCGGCGCGGGCGTCCATCGAGGGATGCGCGGACGCGGCCACCTTGGATCGGTGGATCGCGCGCGCGGCGATCGCGGCCTCGGGCGACGAGGTGGTCGCCGAGGCGGGCGACCGCTGAAGCCCGTCGGTCCCTCGTCCCCTCGCCTCCGCGGCTCCGTGGTCTTCGCCTCTCGCACGACCTTCGACCACCAATTGGAAGGCGTCGGGCGCTCCTCCGCCGCGGCGGGGCGCGCACCGCGGCCTCGGGTGATTCAGGGCCGCCGCAGCAGGCGTCGCACGTCGACGAGGCCGAGGGCCGGCGCGGCGATCGCGAACGCGCAGCCGAACACCGCGAGAACGACCGACGCCCCGAGCAAGCCGGAGGCGGTCGCCGCGGGGAGCAGGCGATCGACCGCGACCGCGGGCGCGACCGCGCACGCGGCGAGCACGATCGCCTTGCCGATCGGCACCCGCGCGAGGCCCAGGCCGCCGAGCTCCGCGTGGAGCTTGCGCCCGAGCGCGAGGGCCTCGACCCAGGCCGCGACGACGGACCCGAGGACGACCGCGAGCGCGCCGATCCGGCCTATCAGCGCGACCGCGACGGCCGTGCTCGCGATCACGCGGTAGATCGCGTACCGCGCCGGGGTCCTCGTGTCCCCGAAGGCGTACGACGCGGACACGAGGACGCGCCCCGCGGCGTTGCCGAGGAGCGCTACCGCGTACGCCGCGAGGAGGCGCTCGACCCGGCCCGTCGCGGCAGCGTCGAAGCTGCCCGTCTGCAGGACGACGCGCAGGATCGGGCGGCCGAGGATCGCGAGCGCGGCCGTCGCCGGGATCGCGAGCACGGTCACCCGCGCGAGGGAGGCGCCGACGCGGTCGCGGAGAAGCGCGTCGCGGTCGGCGCGGTCCTCGTGCGCGGTCTCGACCGCGAGATCGGGCAGCGCCGCGGCGGCCTCGCCGGTGCCGATCAGGCTGAGCGGCACGAGGTAGATCGCCTGCGCGTACTGGAACGCGGCCTGCGCGCCCACGCCCGCGAAGCTGACGATCGCCGCGTCGACGAGGCCCGCGAGCTGGATCACGCCGCGGCCGAGGATGACCCCGGGCAAGCGCCTGGCGGCCTCGCGGAGGTGAGGGTCGCGGACGTCGAGGCGCGGGCGGAGGCCGCCGAGCAGCGCCCGCGTTTGCGGGACGAGGACCAGGACCTGCAGCGCCGCGCCGACGAGCGCGGAGATCGCGAGGGCGACCGCGAGCGCCTCACCGCGAGCGCCGAGGGCCGACCCCGCGATGGCGAGGCCGGCGATCTGCGCGGCGCTCCAGATCGTGGGGGCCGCGTACGGGAGGAAGAAGCGCCGGTGCGCGTTGAGCACGCCGAGGCCGAACGCCGACACGACGAGGAGGCCGGTCATCGGGAAGACGAAGCGCACGACGCGCGTGGTCATGGCAAGGACGTCCGGCGCGAAGCCAGGCGCGACCGCGCGCGCGAGGAGGGGCGCGGCGAGGACGCCAATCACGGTCGCGCCGCTCGTCGCGAGCAGCACCGCGCCGAGCGTCGCCCGGGCGAACGCCGAGGCCTCGGCGGCGCGCCCCGACGCGCGCAGGCGGGCGTAGATGGGGATGAACGAGGCCGAGAGCGCGCCCTCGCCGAGGAGGTGCTGCGCGACGTTGCCGACGCGGAAGGCGGCCGCGACGACGTCGGCGATCGCGGAGACGCCGAGGTAGTGCGCGACGACGCGTTGCCGCAGGAGGCCGAAGAGGCGCGCCAGCAGGATGCCGAGCGTGACCGCGGCCGCGCCGCGCGCCGTGCCGCGCGCGGGCGGCGCAGCCGAAGGGGCGGGCGAGCCGGACATCGGGGCCGGCTTGTAGGACGGCGCGCGCGGGCGGGGTAGCGGCGGCGCGGCGGGCGGCCCGCGAGCCGCGACCTCGCGGGCCGTGCGCGGAGGGACGCGGGCGCGCGGCGGCAGGCTCCGTGGCGCCGTGGGGGCGGTCGGGAGCCTCGGGCTGCAGCGGCCGAAGGCCCCGGAATCCGCCCGAAAGAGGGCAATCGCCCCATTCACCCCGGGGCTTTACGTGGCCCATCTCACCATTGCATCATTGTCGGAATGGGGGACGCGGGGGAAGCGGCACCGGCGCCCGGCCGAGGCGACGGCGCGACGGCCGGCGACGGGCGTCCGCGGCTCGCGCTGTACTGGGGATCGGCGTGCGGCGGCTGCGAGATCGCGGTGTGCAACACCCACGAGACGCTGATCGAGATCGATCGCCACTTCGACTTCTGCTTCTGCCCCTGCCTGCTCGACGGCAAGCGCGCCGACGTCGAGGCGCTGCCCGACGGGGGCCTCTTCGTGACGCTCTGGAACGGCTCGATCCGCACGACGGAGAACCTCGAGATGGCGAGGCTGCTCCGCCGCAAGAGCCGGATCCTCGTGGCGTTCGGGTCGTGCGCGGCCGAGGGCTGCGTGCCGGGCCTCGCGAACCTCGCGAGCCGCGAGGAGACGCTCCGGCGCGTGTACGTCGACACTCCGACCGCGGAGCCGGGCGCGACGCCGCCGCGCGCGCGCACCGATACGCCCTGCGGCGCGGTCGAGCTCCCCCCGCTCCTGCCGCGCGTCGCCACGCTGCGCGAGGCCGTGGAGGTCGACTTCACGGTGCCCGGCTGCCCGCCCGAGCCGCACCAGATTCGCGCCGTGATCGCGCTCTTCACGGCCGCGACGGCGGACCCGAGCGTGCTCCCGCCGCGCGGCAGCGTCGTCGGCGCGGGCCGGAGCACGGTGTGCGACGAGTGCCCGCGCACGCGGCAGGAGAAGCGCCTCACGCGGCTGCACCGCACCTACGAGATCGCGCCCGATCCGACGAGCTGCCTCGTCGACCAGGGCCTCGTGTGCCTGGGCCTCGCCACGCGCGACGGGTGCGGCGCGCCGTGCCTGCGCGTGGATGCGCCGTGCATCGGCTGCTACGGCCCGCCCGAGGGCGTGCACGATCAGGGCGCCAAGATGGCGAGCGTGATCGGATCGGTGATCGATCTCGCGCCGCTGCGCTCGGTGCCCGAGGGCGCCGCGCAGGACGCCTCCGTCGACGCGGTGCTCGACGCGATCCCCGACTGGGTCGGCACTCTCTACAAGTGCGGGCTCGCCGCCTCGGTGCTCGGCGGCGCACCGGCGAGGCGACGCGACCGGGGCCCCGGGGGCGGCGCGTGACGCGCATCTCGGTAGACCCCGTCACGAGGCTCGAGGGCCACGGCCGCATCGAGGTCTTCCTCGACGACGACGGCGAGGTGAAGGACGCCTACTTCCAGGTGCCGGAGCTCCGCGGCTTCGAGGCCTTCTGCCGCGGCCGGATGGCCGAGGACATGCCGCAGATCACGAACCGCATCTGCGGAGTGTGCCCCGAGGCGCATCACCTCGCCGCGACCAAGGCGCTCGACGTCCTCTACCGCGCCGAGCCGTCGCCCGCCGCGCGCAAGCTGCGAGAGCTGTTCTACGCCGCGTTCTTCGTCACGGACCACGCGACGCACTTCTACGCGCTCGGCGGCCCCGACCTGCTCCTCGGCCCGGACGCCGCCCCGCGCGAGCGCAACCTGCTCGGCGTCGTGCGATCCCTCGGCCCGGAGGCCGGCGGCGCGATCATCGCCTGCCGCAAGCGCAACCACCGGCTGATCGAGCTGCTCGGCGGCCGCGGCATCCACCCGGCCGCCGGCATGCCGGGCGGCTGGTCGCGCGCGATGGACGAGGCGACGCGCCTCGACGCCGTCGAGATCGCGCGCGCCAACGTCGCCTTCGCGGAGGCGAGCCTCGCGACGTGGCAGCGGCGCGTGCTCGACGTGCCGCTGGTGCGCGACCTCGTCTTCGGCGACGCCTACGTGATCCACACTCACTCGATGGGCCTCGTCGACCGCGAGGACCGGTCCAGCCTCTATGACGGCGAGGTGCGCGTCTGCGACCCCGAGGGCCGCGAGATCCTGCGCTACGCGCCGCGCGACTACGCGCAGCACATCGCCGAGCACGTCGAGCCCTGGACGTACGTGAAGCTGCCCTACCTGCGCGCCGTGGGCTGGAAAGGCCTCGTCGACGGGCCGACGAGCGGCGTCTACCAGTCGACGCCGCTCGCGCGCATGAACGTCTCGGACCGGCTCGCGACGCCGCTCGCCGACGCCGAGCTCGGGCGCCTGCGCGCGGCGTTCGGCGGAGGCGTCGGGCCGAGCGGGCGGCCGCGGCCGGTGCACCACCTGCTCGCGACGCACTGGGCGCGGCTCATCGAGCTCCTGCACGCGAGCGAGCGGATGCTCGATCTCGCCAGCGACGCGACCATCGTCGGCCCGGTGCGGCACGTCACGCGCGGCGAGATCGACCCAGCGGGAGGCGTGGGCGCGGTCGAGGCCCCGCGCGGGCTGCTCACGCACGACTACGAGGCCGACGATCGGGGCGTGCTCCGGCGCGTGAACCTCGTCGTCGGGACGACCAACAACACGGCCGCGATGGCCATGAGCGTCACGCGCGCGGCGCGGGGCGTCCTCGGCCGCGGACGAGCCGTCACCGAGGGGGCGCTCAACCGGATCGAGATGGCGTTCCGGCTCTTCGATCCGTGCCTGTCGTGCGCGACGCACGCGCTGCCGGGCGCGGCGCCGCTGGTCGTCACGATCCGCGACGCGGTCGGCGCCGTCGTCGATCGCGTGGCGAGGGGCTGATCGATGGGCGCGCGCACCGTGATCATCGGCGTGGGCAATGCGCTGCTCGGCGACGACGGGGTCGGCGTCGTGGTCGCGCGCCGCCTGGCCACGCAGCGATCGCCGTCCTGGGACGCGGACGTGATCGAGTGCGCGGTCGGCGGGCTCGGCCTCGCCGAGCGGATGGTCGGCTACCGGCTCGCGATCGTCGTCGACGCGCTCCTCGCCCTCGACGGCGAGCCCGCGGGGCGCACGCGCCGGATCACGCTGGCCGACTGCCGCAGCGCGCGCCACGCGGCCTCGACCCACGACACCGATCTGCCGCTCGCGCTGGCGACGCTGGCCGAGCTGGGCGAGCCCGTGCCCGACGCCGTCGAGCTCGTCGGCATCACCGCGGAACGCATGGACGCGTTCGACGACCGGCTGAGCGCCCCCGTCGCAGCAGCGGCCGACGCGCTGGTCGCCTCGATCGCGGCGCGCTTCGATCGCGGGGAGAAACGGGCCCCGTGAGCGTCGGCGTCTACCTCTGCAGCTGCGGCGGCGCGGTCGGGGCGAGCCTGCCGACCGACGCGCTCGCCACCGCGGTCCTGGCGCTGCCGGAGGTCGCGTACGTCGAGCAGCTCGAGATCGCGTGCGGCGGCGCGGACCTCGCGGCCATGCGCGCGTCGCTCGCGGCGCGGAGGCCCGACCGCGTGGTCGTCGCGGCGTGCTCGGTGCGCGAGCACGAGGCCACGTTCCAGCAGGCGCTCGAGGATGCCGGGATGAACCCGTTTCTCGTCCACCTCGTGAACGTGCGCGAGCAGGTCGCCTGGGTGACGCCCGATCCGGCCCGCGCGGTCGAGAAGGCCACCGCGCAGATCCGCGCCGGCGTCGCGCGCGTGCGCGAGCAGCGGCCCCTCGAGCGGCGCACGTTCCCGGTCGAGACGGGCGTGATCGTGATCGGCGCGGGCGCAGCGGGGCTCACGGCCGCGCGCACGCTCGCCGACGCGGGCCGGGACGTCACGGTCGTCGAGCGATCGGCGGTGATCGGCGGCGTGGTGGCGCGCCTCGACGCGATCTTCCCCTCGCTCGAGTGCGGGTCGTGCCTGACGCAGCCGCTGCTGACCGACGTGCTGCACGGGTCGGCGAGCCAGCGCATCCGGCTCCTCACGCTGACCGACGTCGTGGCGCGCAAGGGTTCATTCGGCAACTTCACGGTGACGCTGCGGCGGCGCGCGCGGCACGTCGACCCGGTCGGCTGCATCGGCTGCCAGGAGTGCCTGCCGCCCTGCCCCGTCGTCGTGCCGGACGGCGAGGGCGGCGACCGCCGGGCGATCCACTTCGTCGAGCCGGGCGCGCTCCCGAACGCCCCCGTGATCGACCCGGCCGCGTGCGTGCGCGCCTCGGGCGAGGCCTGCACACGCTGCGCGGACGCGTGCCCGGTGCCGTCCGTCTTCGACCTCGCGAGGCGCGACGAGCTCGTCGACGTGCGCTGCGGCGCGATCGTCGTCGCGGTGGGCGCGGTGGAGGACGACCTCGGCGAGCCCCGTCGCCTCGGCCACGGTCGCGTGCCGTCCGTCGTCACCGGCGCCGCGATCGAGCACGCGCTCGCGATCGGCGGGCCTGGCCGCCCCGCCCTGCGCGGCGCCGATGGCATGCCGCCACGGACCATCGCCCTCGTCCACTGCGGGGGCACGCTCGACGAGGAGCCGCGGTCGCACTGCTCGCCCGGCTGCTGTCAGGCCTCGCTGAAGTGGAGCCTGCGCCTGGCGACGCAGCTGCCGGACGCGGTGGTCCACCACGTCTACCGCACGATGTCGCCACCCGATCGCGCGAGCGCGCGCCTCCTGCGCGAGGTGCGCGCGACGGGCCGCAGCCGGTTTCTGCCCTGCGTCGAGGCCGAGGGCGTGAGCGTGAGCGCGGGGCCGGGCGGGCGCCCGAGGGTCGAGGGGCATGGTCGGGACGGCGCGATCGCGATCGACTGCGACCTCGTGGCCGTGTGCGCGCCGCTCGTCGGACCGCCCGGCGCCGCCGCGCTCGCCGCCGCGCTCGGCCTCGCGGTCGACGCGAGCGGCTTCTTCGACGAAGGGTCCGCCCTCGCGCCGCTCGAGACCCGCGCGCGCGGCGTCTTCCTCGCGGGGTCCTGCCGCGGCCCGGGCGAC
>CAIVJW010000045.1 GCA_903906315.1 uncultured delta proteobacterium
CAGCCCGCCGCGCCCCTCGCGCCGATCGCCGCGCCCGCCGCCGCGCCCGCCGGCCCGCGGGATCGGCAAGAGCCAGGCGGTCGACTTCGAGGTCGCGGTCGCCGCCGCGCGACCTCCGCAGCGCGACGCCGGCACGCCCGACGGCCACGCCGGCGTGCGCACGACCATCCTCCGGGCTCCGGATCGGGCTCGAGTACGCGTGGTTTCAGCAGACCTACGCCGACGACGCGACGGCGAAGAACCACCGCGGGCAGCTCTCGGCGTACTTCGTGTTCTAGACCGCGGATCGCACGGCCGACCTGGCCTCGCGCGGCGCGCGACGATCGCCCCGAAAGCCTGCCGGATTCACGCGGCCGGGTCGCCTGCGCCGGCGGGGCTCGCTCCGACGAGAATCCCCCGCAGCGGTGCTACGATCCGCGGCCGTGCCCGTCCACGCTCGATCCGCCCGCCACCGGATCGGCGCGACCCTCGCGGCGCTGGCGGCGCTGGCGGGCTGCGCGGTCGTCTCCGGGCTCGACGGCGACCGGCGCGTCGCCGACGCTCCGGCCGCCCCCGCGGGCCACGGCGGGGCGGGAGGCACCTCCGGGGCGGGCGGCGCGGCCGACGCCGGGCCGGCGATCGACGCCGCCGACGACGCCGCCTCGGGCGCGTGCGTCCTCGCCACGTACCCGGCGCCGCCTGCCGCGCCGACCGCTCCCGGCGACGTCGAGATCGTGGTCGCGCTGCGCACCGTGGACCTCGGCGACGGCGGCAGCGTCGTCGGGCTCGACCTCGACGCCAAGTGCACCTGCGGCGGCGACGGCCCGAGCTGCAAGCGGCCGCCGTGGGTCGACCAGGAGCTCTGCGACTCGGCCGGAGGCCGAGACGCGCAGTCGGCGAAGCTGTTCACGCTCCTGTCGCCGGCGACCGGCGGCGACGTCGGGAGCGCCAGGTTCACCGTGGGCTTGCAGGGCGGCACGTGGTCGATGCTGGTCCGGGTGCGCGGCTACAATGGCAAGCCAAACGACGACCGCGTCCAGCTGGCGCTCTTCCCTTCGGCGGGGCTCCCGATCGCGCAACGGCCGCCCCGCTGGGACGGATCGGACGCGTGGCCCATCGCCGACACGGCCGTCGTCGAGGGCAGCGACAGCCTCGAAGCTCCGCGCTTCGTCGACGAGAACGCCTACGTCTCGGGGGGGAAGCTCGTCGCCTCGGTCGGTGTGTCCGAGATGTATATCGCGGGGTCCCAGGCCTACATGCCCCTGAGGCTCACGGCGGCGTTCCTGGTCGCCACGGTGCAGGCGAAGGGGGGATCCTTCGAGCTCATCGACGGGCAGCTCGCGGCGCGCTGGAAGCTCGTCGACATGTTCGAGTTCGTGCACGCGATGCGGCTGAAATCGGGGCCGCTGTGCAAGGACGCCGCGATCTACCCCATGCTGAAGGGCCGGCTCTGCGCGAGCCTCGACATCTACTCGAGCCTGACCACCCCGACGACCGAGTGCGACTCGATGTCCCTCGGGCTCGGCTTCACGGCGAGCCGCGCGATGCTCGGCGCGCTCGCGCCGCTGCCGGATCCGTCGCCCGGCTGCCCCCCGCCGACGGACCCGCTCGGGGACGTCTGCCCCTGATGCGAGCGCGGGCACGCCCGATGCTCATGGCAAGGCGGGACCTCGCCGCACGACCGCGTGGTCGCGCCAGGACCGGGCCCCGAGGGAGCTTCCCCATGATCGCGCGCATCGCCGCCATGCTGTTCTGTGCCACCACCGCGGCCGCGCTGTCAGGCTGCAGCAGCGACCCGACCCCCGCGAACGGCAGCGGCGGCGGCTCCGGCACCACCACCACGACCACCGGCGGCGCGGGAGGCGGCGCCGTCACCGGTCCCACCCTGGCCGCGTTCCAGAAGAGCGCCTGCAAGAAGGAAGCGCAGACCCAGTCCGGCACCCCCGGCGAGGCGGCGCAGGCGCTCTCCGCCGACGAGGTCTACGCCGGCCTCGAGTGCGTGAGCTGGTCTCCGATCGAAGGCGGCTTCCGGGTCCTCCTGCGCAACGTCGACAGCGTGTGCGGCGCCGAGTGGGCTGGGGAGGTCAACCAGGTCGGCGGCGGGGTCGAGCTGCGCCTCGTCAACCCGAAGTGCCAGATGGCGAACTGCGGGTCGTGCATCTACGACTTCACGTTCGACGTGAAGATGAAGGCCGCGGCCGGGGGCGACGAGGTCAGCATCGTGCTGGACACCTGCCCGGGGCAGCAGCCGGCGCAGACGGAGAAGGTCACGCTGCCGCTCGGCGCCGCGCCCACGGGCGAGCTGTGCCGGTACGCGGACGCGAACTCGCTCGGCTGGCAGGCCATGTCGCTCGGCACGTGCGGGAAGGCGTACATGCCGTGCCGCGAGGCCAATGGCATGTGCCTGGCCGCCGACGGCGGCGCGGCCTGCGACGACGGGCTCACCTGCGCGGACGGCGCGAGCGCCGCCGGCGGCGTCTGCCACGCGCCGTGCAAGGTCGACGGCGACTGCGCTCCGACGGGCGTGATGAAGTGCGACGCGGGCCTCTGCCGGCCGGCCCACCCGTACTGAAGGGAAGGACGACGGGGCGGGGGCGGGCGGCTCGCGCGGGCGTTTGACGCGGGCGCCGCGCCTCGGCGACGCTGGCCGGCCGACATGCGACCCGCCGCCCGCCGCCTCGCCACGCTCTCCCTCTCCCTCTCCCTCTCCCTCGGCCTCGGCGCGTGCGGCGAGCCCGCGCCGCCCAGCTCGCCCGCGCCCCTCGCCTCCGCGCCCCTCGCCTCCGCCTCCGCCTCCGCCTCCACGGTCGCGATCGCGCCCGCGCCGCCCGAGCCCACGCCGGCGGCGCGCTTTGCGGTCGCGCGCGACCGGGCGCTCGACGACCTCTTGCGCGATCAGCCGCAGATCGGCCGTACGGCGGGCCTGCACGCGTACGACGGCGTGATCGGCGACATGACGGCCGCCGGGTTCGCGGCGCGCGCCGAGCGGCTTCAGGCGACCTCGACGGCGCTCGCCGCGTTCGATCGCGCGGCGCTCTCGCCCGACGACGGGCTCGACCTCGACCTCGTGCGATCGGCCGTGGCGATCGCGCGCTTCCGCCTCGTGGACCTCGACGAGCCGCGCACGAAGCCGCTCGCGTACGAGGAGATCTTCAGCGTCAACGCGTACCTCGACCGCGACTACGAGCCGATCGTCGAGCGCGCGAAGCGCCTGCTCGCCCACGAGAAGGCCGCGATCGCCGCGGTGCCGAACCTCCGCAAGAACCTCGTCAGCCCCATGTCGAAGCCGGTGGTCGAGACGGCCGCCAAGGTGTACCGCGGCTACGCGGAGTACCTGCGCGGCGACGTGGTGCGGCTGCTCCGAGGCGTCGGCGATGCCGCGTTCCAGGCCGATCTCGCGATCACGAACGAGGCGCTCGCGAAGGAGGCCGACCGCGTCGCCGAGTGGCTGGCCAAGGAGGAGGCGCCGAAGGGGGACGCGAGCCACGTGCTCGGCGAGGCGCGCTTCCGGCGGCTCGTCGCGGTGCAGGAGGGGATCGACCTGCCGCTCGCCGAGTTCGAGCGCATGGGCGAGGCGGATCTGCAGGCGAACAAGCGCGCCTACGAGGCGCTCGCGAGGACGGCGCGCGCGACGCGGCCGAAGGCGAGCGAGCTGCTCGCGACGGCGACCGAGCTCGTGGAGGCGTCGAGGCGCTTCCTCGTCGACAAGGGGCTCGTCACGCTGCCCTCCGACGAGCGCGCGCACCTCAAGGAGACGCCCCCGTACATGCGCTGGAACGCGGCGTTCCTCGACGCGCCGGGGCCGTTCGAGAAGCCCTCGCTCAGCACGTTCTACTACCTGACGATGCCGGATCCGAGCTGGCCGAAGAAGGAGCAGGACGAGTACCTGATGCCCCGCGGCGTCCTGCTCTCGACGACGGTCCACGAGGTGTATCCGGGGCACTTCCTGCAAGGTCAGTGGATCCGGCGGGCGCCGACGCGCGCGCAGAAGCTCCTCGACAGCTACTCGTTCGTCGAGGGCTGGGCGCACTACGGCGAGCAGCTGATGATCGAGCAGGGCTTCGGCGCGGGCGACCCGCAGAATCGGCTCGGGCAGCTCTCGGACGCGCTCCTGCGCGACTGCCGCTTCGTGGTCGCGGTCGGCGTGCACGCGAGGGGCATGTCGCTCGCCGAGGCCGAGCGGCGCTTCGAGAAAGACTGCCACCAGGACAAGGCGACCGCGCGCGAGCAGGCGACGCGCGCGACGTTCGACCCGGGGTACTTCGCGTACACGCTGGGCAAGGTGCAGATCCTCGCGCTGCGCGACGAGGCGAAGCGGCGGCTCGGCCCTCGGTTCTCGCTCCAGCGCTTCCACGACGCGCTGCTCTCGCACGGCTCGCCGCCGGTGCCGCTCGTGCGCGAGCGGGTGCTCGCCGAGCTCGACCCGGCGAGGTAGCGCGTCCGGCCGGCCGGCGTCGACGGCGGACGACGTCGGCGATCGCTCCGGCCGCGCGCGCTCTCCGGCCCCGATTGACGGCGCTCGCCGCTCGCGGAAGCCTCCGCGCATGCCGACGCCCCGCCACGCGACAGCCCTCGCCTCCCTCGCCTCCCTCGCGCTCCTCGGCGCCTCCGGCTGCGAGCTGCTCGGCTCGGCCTCCGGCGCGGTCGCCGGGCTGGCGTGCCCCGAGCTCCGCGGCGGCGACGCGCTGTCCGCGCAGTTCTCGGTCGACGCCCGCGCGAACGGCAAGGTGCGCGCGTTCGTGCAGGCCGCAAAGGACCTGGCCGGCGTGTCGGTGCAGGCCGAGGCCGAGATCACCGAGGCGTGCTCGCGCATGGGGGCGGACCTCGGGCTGCCGCCCGCCGCGATGGCGCCGCGCGGCGAGGCCGGCGGCCGCGCGAGCGGCGCCTGCGGGAACGTGGCCGCGCGCATCGACGCGATCCTGCGCGCGGGGGGCGGCGTGGAGGTGCAGGTGACGCCGCCGTCGTGCCAGGCCTCGGCGGACGCGGGCGCGCGCTGCTCGGGCGCGTGCGGCGCGCAGGGCCAGGCGGCCGCCGGACCGCAGGGCGGGCAGGCGAGCGGCGACGCGGAGTGCAACGCGAGCTGCAAGGCGCACGCGGACGTCAACGCCTCGTGCTCGCCGGTCGTCGTCCTGGTGCGGCCCCGCGCCGGCACCCCGGACGCGCAGCGGCTCGCGGCGACGCTCCAGGCGAACCTGCCGCTGCTCCTGCACGCGCAGATCGCCCTCGGAAAGCGCGTCCTCGCGAGCGCGCAGGTCGTCGCGCAGGTCGGCGCCGCGCTGCCGAAGATCGTCGGCCAGGCCGGCGCGCACGCGATCGCGTGCATCGGCGCGGCCACCGAGGCCACCGCGAGCGCCTCGGCGCGGCTCAACGTGAGCGTGCAGGCGAGCGTGAGCGTGAGCGGCCGGGTCGGCGCGGGCGGCTGAGCGGGCGGGCAGCGCCGCGCGCCCGTTCGGTGCGAGGAAGCGCCGAACCGTCGCGAGGGCCTGCGGCAGCCGGTAGGCCCTGGGTCGAGCCGCCCGGCCTACTGCGTCCGCACGATGACGTGGAAGCCGAACGGGGTCTCGACGAGGCTGCTCGTCGCGCCGACCGCGAGCGCCTCCACGGCCCCCTGGAACTCCGGCACCATCGTGCCGCGCGGGAACTTGCCGAGGTCGCCGCCGCGCGCCGTCGCGCCGGGCTCGTCGGAGTAGGTCGCGACGACGTCCTCGAAGCGCGCGCCGTCGCGGAGCTTGCGCAGGGCCTCCTTGGCGCGGGCCGCCGCCTCGGGGCGCGTGCGCGTGACGGAGGCCGGCGCGCGGCTCGACCCGGCGTACATGACCACGAGGTGCTTGGCGCCGAACAGCGCGGGCGTGATCGCCGGCGGCGCCGGCGGCGGCGGCGCGGCGACGGGGTCCGGCTTCGAGGCGCCGTGGATCGAGGCCGGATCGATCGGCTCCTTCGCGCCGAGCGCCCGCTTGACCACGCGCTCGAACGTCGAGAGCGGCTGCGCGCCGCCGATGAAGTAGTCGTTCACCGCGAACGCGGGCGTGCCCGTGATCGAGGCCTTCTTCGCGACCGCCTGGTCGGCCTCGACGGCGGCGCGGTGCGTGCGCTGGTCGAGGGCGGCGCGGAACCGGCCGAGGTCGAGCCCCGCCTTGGCCGCGGCCTGTTCGAGCGCGGGCCGGCCGATCCCGTCGGGGCTGCCCAGCCCCTCCCAGATCAGCTCCGCCATCTTCCAGAAGCCCGCGTCGCCCTTCTGCGCGAAGGCCTCCATCGAGGCCTCGGCCGCGAGGCCCGCGTCGGCGTGGAAGGCGAGCGGCAGGTGCCGGAAGACGACGCGCACGCGCCCCGGGTACGCCGCGACGAGCTGGTCGATCGTCGGCTGCGCGCGCTTGCAGAACGGGCACTGGAAGTCGCCGAACATCTGCACGACGACCTTGGCGCCCGGCGGCGCGCCCTTGCCGGGGCTGGCCTTCGTCGGCGCGGGCAGCACCACCCGCTCGAGCGGCGCCGCCTCCTTGGCGCCCTTTTGCAGCGTCTCGTAGACGCGCGCCGGGGAGACGCCCGTGCGCACCAGCGCCTCGGCGCGCGCGAGCTCCGCGTCGATCACCGCGCGAAACTTCTCGATCGGCTGGGCGCCGACGAGCCGCCGACCGTTGAGGAAGAAGTGCGGCGTGCCCGTCGCCTTCACCTCCTCGGCGAGCGCCTGATCGCGATCGATCGCCAGCTTGTGCGCGTGCGTCGACCTCGCGCGGGCGGCGCGCGCGGCGTCGAGGCCGAGGGTGCGCGCGTGCGCCTCGAGGTCGGCGTCCGCGAGCTGGGTCTGGCTCGCGAAGAGCAGCGCGTGGGCGCGCCAGAAGCCGGGGTCGCCGTGCTCGGCGCGCGCCTGCAGGGCGACCTCGGCCGCGGGCTCGGCGCGCGGGTGGAACGGGAGCGGGTTGTGCTTGAAGACGAAGCGCAGCTTGTCGCCATACTCGCGCTCGAGCGCCTGGAGCGTCGGCTGCACGCGACCGCAGAACGGGCACTGGTAGTCGCCGAACTCGACGATCGTGACGAGCGCGCCGGGCTTGCCGCGCACGGGCGATCCGTCGACCGGCACGCGCCAGACGGCCGAGTCCTCGGGATCGGACGCCGCGGGCGTGGCGGCCTTCTTCGGCGCGACGAAGTTCCGGTCCGAGAGGGTCGCGTAGACGCGGCCGCGCGGCACGCCCTCCTTCGCGAGCGCGGCGGCGGCGAGGAGCTGCCGGTCGATCTCCGCGTCGAAGGTCTCGCGCGGCTGCGCGCCGGTGACGAGGACGCCGTTGACGAACGAGGCGGGCGTGCCGTTCACGCCGAGGCGCTCGCCGAGCTCGTGGTCGCGCTCCACGAGGCCCGCGAACGCGCCCGCGTCGAGCGCCTCGTGCAGGTCGTGGCGCAGCAGGCCCGACGCGTCCGACCAGGCGTCGTAGCTCTCCGCTGAGAGGGCGCGCTGGTTGTCGAACGCGTACCCGAAGAAGCGCCAGAACGCCTCGGGCCCGCCGATCGCGCGGACGGTCTCGGCCGCGACGGCGGCGGGCTTCGCCTGCGCGTGGAACGGCAGCGGGAAGTTCTTCCAGACGAAGCGGAGCTTGTCGGGCCCGTAGCGGCGCTCGAGCTCGCCCACCGTGGCGAGGAGACGCGCGGTGAACGGGCACTGGTAGTCGCCGAAGGTGACGATCGTGACGGGCGCGAGCGGGTTGCCGCGCATGGCGTCGGTGCGCGTCACCGGCACGCTGCTGCCCGCGTCGACGTCGACCACGACGGGATCGGCCGGCCCGGCGATCGCGAGCGGCGCCTGGGCCGGGGGCTTCTCGGTCCGGTCGTCGGCGACCTTCGTCGAGAGGGGAGGCGTCGAGGCGCACGCCGTGATCAGGGCGAGGCCGACGAGGAGGGCGCGTGCGGGGGCGGACATGCGCGGGATTCTACACCCGCGCGCGCGCGCCTCTCATCCCTCCGGGGAGAGGCGCGCCGTCCGCCCGCTCGTCAGGGCTGGCACTGGCCGTTGTTGCAGTTGCCCGAGCAGCAGTCGCCGTTGCCGAAGCACAGGCCCTGCTTCTTGCAGCCGCAGACCCCGGCCGCGCACTTGCCCGAGCAGCAGTCGCCGTCGCCGAAGCAGCTCTGCCCGTCGGCGTTGCAGGGCTTGATGCACTGGCCGCCCGAGCACTTCTGCGAGCAGCACTCGGCGTCGTTTCCGCAGCCGGCCCCGTCCTTCTGGCAGCCGCTCGCCGAGCACTTCTGATTCGCGCAGGCGCCCGAGCAGCACTGCCCGCCGAAGTTGCACGCGGTGAAGTCGGCGCCGCAGCCCTGGGCCGCGCATTTGCCGGCGACGCAGTTCTGCGAGCAGCAGTCCTGCGGCCCGGCGCAGCCGCCGCCGTCACCCTGGCACTGGCCGTTGCCGCAGACGTTGCTCTTGCAGGCGCCGTTGCAGCACATCTGGTCGAACCAGCACGGCTGGCCGTCGGCCGCGCACGCCGGGACCGCGCACTTTCCGCCCGTGCACGTCTGCGTGCAGCACTCGCCATTGCCGCCGCAGGGCTGGCCCTGGCTCTTGCACCCGCCGGGGCCGCACACGCCCCCGACGCACTGCTTCGTGCAGCACTCGCCGTCGTTCTGGCACGAGGCCGCGACGTCCTTGCACGCCGGGGGCGGACCGCACGTGCCACCCGGGTTGCACTGGGCCGTGCAGCACTCGGCGGGCGCCGCGCAGCCGTCGCCGTCGGGCTTGCAGGGAGGAGGCGCGCCGCCCGCGCCCGTCGTCGTGGTCGAGGTCGTGGCCGCGCCGCCCGAGCCTGTCGACGAGCTCGACGAGGTCGACGAGGTCGTGGCCGCGCCGCCCGCGCCCGTCGTGGTGGTCGACGAGGTCGTGGCCGCGCCGCCCGCGCCCGTGGTGCCGCCGCCGCCCGCGCCGCTGCCGGCGGCGTTGCCGAAGAGGCCTTCGTCGCCCGCGCTGCCGCAGCCGAGGGCGAGCGTGCCGAGGCCGAAGAGCGACGCGACCAGGGGGAAAGCAAAGGCGGTGCGCATGGGGGGCTCCGTGGGGTGGCGGGGATCGTAGTCGTCCGCGCCGGGGGGGGTCAACGAAGCGAGGCTACGAAGCGCCCGCGAAGTGCGCGTCCCAACGACGGATCTCCTCGATCAGGCCGCGCCCCACGGGCGTCGGGCGCGCGTGCTCGATCACCCGGGCGGCGGCCTCGCGGTTGACCTCGCGGACGCGCGCGTAGCGGGCCGCGAACGCCGGGCTGCGAGCCTCGGGCGCCCCGGACGCGATCATGCGCTCGTAGAGGCGCGCGACCGGGAGGAACGCGTGCACCGCGAGGAGCACGCCGTGGATCGGGCGCGGATCGGGGCGCACGGGCGAGGCGTAGAGCGCGCCGGGCGGGTTCTCGAGCACCGGGTCGAGGTCGAGCAGCGCGTTCAGCACGTTGTGCTGCGCCTCGTGGATCACGGCCTCCGCCATCGTCATCGGGCTCGGGTGCAAGGACAGGTAGATCGTGCCGACGGCCTCCTGGTACGAGGCCGAGACGTGCCGCTCGGCGTCCCAGCCGACGGGCACCACCGTGTGCAGCACGACGTCCATCACGGCCCGGAGCGCCGGCAGGTGCTCGCCGACGATCGCGATCGCGGCGCGGAGCGAGGCGGCCCACTCGGCGGCCGGGCGACCGCCGAGGTCGATCGCGTTGCCCTGCTTGTCGGGGTGCGCCTCGACGAGCGCGAGCGGGTTGTCGTCGGCGAGGGCGAGCACGACGCCGCGGTCGATCGGCACGAACGGGCGGTCGGGGGCGAGCGCGGGAGCCGCCGCGCGGAGCGCCTCGACGGAGGCGTCGCGGGCGATCGCGAGGTCGATCGAGGTCGGCCCCGAGGCGCGAAAGACGACGAGGCGGTCGGGCCCGATCGCGATCGCGAGGGCGTCCGCGGGGATCGCGAGGGCGAGGCGACCCGGCAGCGAGAGGAGGCGCCGGGGCAAGCGACCCGCGAGCCGCACGGGCCGGGGCAGCGCTCCGACCACGGCGAGGTCGAGGAGCACGGTCGCGATGATCTCGGCGACGAGGGCCTCGCGGCGGCTCGCGTCCGGCTCGGCGCGCAGGCAGCGGAGCCGCGTGCCGACCGTCGGCCGGCGCACCGCGCTCGCGACGGCGCCCGGCTGCGCCGCGACGACCTCGCGCAGGACGCCGAGAAAGGCCCCGAGATCGGCCCGGTCCTGCGCGGCGCGCGGGGCGTGGCGGCCGAGGCCGGCGAGCTCGCCCACCAGGCGGCCGAGGCCGCGCGACACCACGTCGCGCGCGGTCGACGACCCGGGGTCGGGGATCGTGAGGTCCCGCGGCGGCGGCAGGGGCGGCGGCATGATCGAAGCGAGCTTGCCAGGGAAGAAGGTCTGCGTGGTGGTGAAGGACAAGCCCGACGACTTCTTCATCGCGCCCGACGCCGTGGCGGAGACCGCGTATCGCCTGACGACGCAGCCCGCCTCGGCGTGGTCGTTCGAGGTCGAGGCGCGTCCGTTCGGAGAGACCTGGTAGGCCGCAATCTGCTCGCGCCTCGGCCCGCGCCAGGCCCTGCTCCTCCGCCGTGCAGACGTCGCAGCCGGCCCGCCCCAGGCGTTCGAGGCCGCGCGTACGGCGCGTACGGCGTGGCGACGGGCGCGGGGGCCGGCTCCGTGACGCCTGGAGGGGCGCCGCGATCGCGAGCAGGCGCCTGAACCGGGGCGAGGCGCGTCCCGGGACGTCCCGAACCGAGGCGTCGCCTCGACCCCGACGTCCCCGGACGTCCCGAACCGAGGCCCCGCCTCGATCCCCGACGTCCCCGGACGTCCCGAACCGAGGCCCCGCCCCGACCCCGACGTCCCCGGACGTCCCGCACCGAGGCCCCGCCCCGACCCTCGACGTCCCGGGAGGTCCCGAACCGAGGCCCCGCCTCGATCGCGCGCGTCCCCGGACGTCCGGCCTCGAGGGATCGCCTCGGTCGCGGAGGCCCACGGACCCGCCGAGGGTCGGCCTCAGGCCGCTTGCGTCACGGGTCGGGCGTGGGCGCCGCCGGCGCAGGCGGCGCGTCGGGGACAGCGCCGCCGCTCGCGCGGCGCCACGGGCCGTCGCGGTGGTCGTCGATGGGCGCGAGCGCGGCGCGGGTGCGATCGACCGAAGCCGCGTCGTCCTCGTCGAGCCCGCCGACGACGGCGCGCGCGTAGCGCACGACCGACAGCGCAACCGCGCGCAGCGGGTCGGCGAGGCTCACCTCCGCCGGGCGCGCGATCGGCGACTTGATGCCGAGCGCGAGGCCGTACTCGGCGTGCGCGGCGCGCACCTCGGCGAGAAACTCCGGGCCCGCGAGCGCGTCGAGCTCGGGCGCGAGGCCGTCGGCGTCGATGCGCTTCAGGCGCTTGTCGCTCTCGGCCCACTCGGCCGCATAGGGCAGCTTGAGCCACGCGCGGTCGGGCGCAATCGCGGTGACGATCGCCCGGGCGCGATCGGCCCTCGGGTAGGTGGCGACTGGCAGGCTGGCGTACGCCGCGGCGCGGTCGAGGAGGATGGCCCAGGCGTTGTCGACACGGGTGTCGACCTTGCGGCGGTCGGCGACGGGGGCGGCCGCGTCGGCCTTCGCCCACGCGTCCTGGAGCGAGCCAGAGTCCTTGCGAAGCCGCTTCGCGGCGCGCCTTTCCGAGTCGGACAGGTCCTTCGGGGCGGCGGCGAGGAGCGCAGTCGCGAGCGCAATGGCGGACGCGACGTCGAGTACGGGCGGGCGAACGTAGACAGACGGATCGATGTCGTTAGCTCCCATGATTCCCTCCTGATCCCCATCTACCCGAGCACGGCGGGGCTCGTCAACGACAGACGACTGGCCCGGACGGCCGGTCCCTCGTCAGCGCGGGTCGTGGAAGCCGTATGCATTCACGGGCGCCGCGGTGCGGACCCGGGAGGGCGCCAAGAACGCCAAGGACGCCAAGCGAGAGGTGGGAGGAGGAGGGCCCTGCGGGGCCGGAGGCGCTGAGCGTGGACGCGCAAGGTCGCGCCACCCCCAATCTTCCCTTGGCGCTCTTGGCGCTCTTGGCGTCCTTGGCGCTCCTCTCGCTCCCCATGGGCCCGCGCAGGAGCTCGTGAGACATGAAGGCTAGGAGACGAAGAGGTCTGGTCGGACTTCCTGCCTTCGCGTCTCCAGGTGATCCACGTCTCTTGTCTTTGCGCGGGCCCTATCCGCCCGCTCCACGGCCGTGCGATCCAGCGGACGACGCGCGAGCGGAGGACCGTGAGCCCGTACCGGTCGACTCCCCCCTGTCGCCGCCCGGGCCGCCGCGCGTCGTCCTCAGTGCGGCATCGGCCGCCCGATCGGCGGCGGCGGGACCTTGCCCGGCTTCGCCGGCCCGGGCGTCGCGAACTCGCTGGCCGGCGGCGGGAGGGCCCGGTGCGGCGGCGGCAGGCCTTCGGCGGAGGGCGGCGGCAGGCCCTCGGCGGTCGGCGGCGGGAGGCCCTCGCCGGTCGGCGACGCGAGCCGCTCGTTCGTGGGCCGCACGAGCTTGCCGCGGCCGGCGCCTTCGTTGCCCGCGCCCGGCGCCGCGAAGGCGCCCGCCTTGGTCGCCTTGCCTCGGAGCTCGGGCTCGGCCGTCACCCGGTCGTCGTGCGCGCCGCCGCCGTTGCACGCGGCCGGGCCCACGGCGCCCACGGCCATCACCGCTGCGAGGAATCGTTCGCGATCGAGCTTCATCGGTCCCCTGTCTCTCGTCGCGCCGCTGCGTGCCGCGCCACCTCGGCGTCGTCGAACGGGCGCTCACCGTGTGCGCCGATCTGGACGTCCTCGTGCCCCTTGCCCGCGAGGACCACCACGTCGGCGGGCCCCGCACACTCGATGGCATGCTCGATGGCGAGGGCCCGGTCGTCAATACGCCGCAGGACAGCGGGCGTTCCCTGCGCGCCGGCGAGGACCTGGTCGGCGATGTCGGCCGGATCCTCGCTCCGGGGGTTGTCGGTCGTCACGACGACGAGGTCCGCGAGCTCGCCGGCGATCCGGCCCATTTCCGCGCGCTTGCCCGCGTCGCGATCGCCGCCGCACCCGAAGACGCACACGACCTTGCCGCCGGCCTCGACGAGCCTCCGCGCCGTGGCGAGCACGCCGGCGAGCGCGTCGGGGGTGTGCGCGTAGTCGACGACCACGAGCGGGCGCCGGTGCACGGCCTGGAACCGCCCGGGGACGCCCTCGAACGACGCGAGCGCACGGCGGATGACGGGCGCCGAGTAGCCGAGGGCGTCGGCGGCGACCGCCGCGGCGAGCGCGTCCTCGGCGTACGGCTCGCCGATCAGCCGGAGCTCGAGCACGCCGCCCAGCCGGTCCGCGAGCGCCGAGGGGGCGAGGTCGAGGCGCGTGCCCGAGCGCGTCACCTCGACGCCGCGCGCGGCGAGCACGAGAGGCAGCGCGGCGCAGGCGGCGTCGACGGGGCGCGCGGCGAAGGCGGCGCGGCGCACCCCGCGCGGGGTCACCTCGTCGATCAGCGCGCTCGCCGGGTCTGCGGCGTTGAGGACGGCCGCGCCGCCCGCGGGCAGCCGCACGAAGAGCCGCGCCTTGGCCGCGAGGTAGTCCTCCGGGCTGCCGTGCACGTCGAGGTGGTCGCGCGAGAGGTTGGTGAACACGCCGACCCGCGCCGGCCAGCGGTCGGCGAACCCCTGCGAGAGGGCGAGCGAGGTGGTCTCGACGACCAGCGTGCACGCGCCCAGCGCGACGGCGCGCCCCGCGGTGCGCACGAAATCGTGGGCCGTCGCCTCGCGCGCGACGAGCTCGCCGTCGACCCATGCGCCGAGCGTCGTGACGCGCGCGGCCGGCTCCCCCGCCTCGGCGACGACCGCGGCGAGGAGCGTGCTCGTCGTGGTCTTGCCGTTCGTGCCCGTGACGCAGACCGTCGCGATCGCCCCCTGAATCCGGTCGATCGTCGCGTCATCGTCGAGCTCGCAGCGCGCGACGAGGTCGGCGACGACGCGCTCGAGCCGCATCCCGCGGCTGCCCTTGACGAGCACGACCGCGCCCGCCAGCGCCTCGGCCCACGATCCGCCGGCGCCCACGAGGTCGTCGATCAGGCGGGAGGGATCCTCGGTCGTCGGGGCCCACGCGAGGCGCGCGCGCCCCTCGGCGGCGAGCGCGGCGTGGACCGGCCGCAGCTCGTCGCCGTAGAGCGCGATCGCCGCGCCCTCGAGCGCGCGCAGCGGGCCGCACAGCTCGAGGTGCCACCGCGCCGACTGCGCGCCGAGGTCGAGCATGTCGCCGATCACGACGAGGCGCGGGCGCCCGGAGAGCCCCTCGGAGCCCACGACCTCGAGGGCGGCGCGCACGCTCGAGGGGCTCGCGTTGTACGCGTCGTCGAGCAGGATCGCCCCGTTGGCGAGGGGGATCGGCCTCAGGCGCATGCGGGGGGGATCGAAGTCGACCCACCCCGCGGAGAGGTCGTCCATCGATCGGCCGACGAGGAGCGCGGCGGCCGCGGCCACGGCGAAGTCGCGCGCGAAGTGGGCGCCGGGCAGGGGCACGTCGAAGCGCCCGCGCGCCGGCCCGCGCGCGCCGGGGGCATGGTGGACGATCGTCACCTCGCTCCGCAGCGCGGCGAGCGAGGTCGACGCGATCACGAGGTCGAGACCGCGACCGGCGATCGCCTCCGGGGTGGCGGCGCCGAGCCGCGCGAGGACGGCGTCGATCTCGCCTCGGTCGCAGACGATCGCGTCTCCCGCGCGCGCGTCCGCGATCCGCGCGAAGAGGGCGGGATCGCCCGCGAGGAAGACGCGCCTCCGCCCGGGCCGCGGCTCGAAGAGGCGGAGCTCCTCGTCCACCGCACGCTCCCACGACCCGAGCCCGGCCAGGTGCTCGACCCCGAGCGCGGTGATCACGGCGACGTCGGGCGCGACGAGGGCCGCGTGGTCGGCCATCGCGCCGGGGGCGTCGATGCCGATCTCGACGACCAGCGCGTCGGGCGGCCGCGCGCGCGCGTGCGCCCGCTGGCACAGGGTCCACGGCACGCCGGTCATCCCGTTCATGCTCTCGGGGGTCTTCGTGACGCGGCGACCGCCGCCCCCGAGCAGCGCCGCGAGCATGTCCTTGGTCGTGGTCTTGCCGTTCGACCCGCCCACGGCGAAGACGGGGAACGAGAAGCGACCGCGCAGGACGCCGCCGAGCCTGCGGTAGGCCGCGATCACGTCGTCGACGACGACGCAGCGCGACGCCGCCTCGGGGTCGAGGGCCTCGAGACCGCGCCCGTCGGCCGCCACGATCGCGAGCGCCGCGCCTTGCCGCAGCGCCGTCCCGACGAAGGCGTGCCCGTCGTGGCCCGCCTCGCGGATCGCGACGAAGATCTCGTCCGTCCGGCACGGCGTCGCCCCGACCGTGGTGCCCGCGATCTCCAGGCCCTCGAGCCCGCCGCGGGCGCAGCGCCCCCCGCAGGCGGCGACGACCTCGGCTCCCGTCAGCGGCCACATCGGCCCCGATCGTAGCCGGTCGCGGCCGCCGCGCGCCCCCGCTGGGGAGGCTCGGCGCTCCTTTGGCACCTCCCCTCGTTGGATGGCCGCCTACCATTCCGCGCGCGTCGCACGGCACTCCTCGGTTATGGTGTTCGCCAGCGCTCGCCGTCGACGGCAGCGGCTCGAACGGAGGCAAAGCGTGAGAGGATTGCATCGAACACTGCGGCGCGGAGCGTGGCTCGGAGCCACCCTCGCGCTGCTCGCGACGGGTTGCGGAGGCAGCTCCGGCACCTCGGACACCACGAACGGAGGTGGCACCGGGACGACCACGACCGGCACCGGCACCGGCACCACGACCGGCACCGGCACCGGCGGCGGCGGCGGCGGCCAGACCACCGGCAGCGGTGGCCAGGGCCAGGGAGGCCAGGCGCAGGGAGGCCAGGGCCACGGCGGCCAGGCGCAGGGCGGACAGGGCCAGGGCGGACAGGCCGTCGAGTGCTCGAAGGACGCCGAGTGCGACGACCAGAACGCCTGCACCACCGACGCCTGCAGCGGCGGGCTGTGCAAGCACGACGTCACGCCGATCGACGACGCCGACATCTGCACGACGGACGCCTGCGACCCGGTCACGGGCGTCTCGCACACCGCGATCCCGGTCGACGACGGTGACGCCTGCACGACGGACGCCTGCGATCCGAGCAACGGCGTCTTCCACACCGCCGTCCTCATCGACGACGAGGACGCCTGCACGACCGACGCCTGCGACGCGATCACGGGCGTCTCGCACACCGCGGTCGTCCTCGACGACGCCAACGCCTGCACGATCGACGCGTGCGACCCGAAGGGCGGCGTCACGCACGCTGCGGTCGCCCTCGACGACGCCAACCTGTGCACCACGGACGCCTGCGATCCGATCGCGGGCGTCAGCCACCTCGCCGTCGCGATCGACGACGCCAACGCCTGCACCGCCGATGCGTGCGACCCGCAGCTCGGCGTGACCCACGCGGCCGTCGCCATCGACGACGCCAACGCCTGCACGACCGACGCCTGCGACCCGCAGCTCGGCGTGACCCACGCGGCCGTCGCCATCGACGACGCCAACGCCTGCACGACCGACGCCTGCGACCCGCAGCTCGGCGTGACCCACGCGGCCGTCGCCGTCGACGACGCGAACGCCTGCACCACGGACGCGTGCAACACCCAGACGGGCGCCGTCACGCACGTCGCGATCGCCGTCGACGACGCGAACGCCTGCACCACGGACGCCTGCAACACCCAGACGGGTGCCGTCACGCACGTCGCGATCGCCGTCGACGACGCGAACGCCTGCACCACGGACGCCTGCAACACCCAGACGGGCGCCGTCACGCACGTCGCGATCGCCGTCGACGACGCGAACGCCTGCACCACGGACGCCTGCAACACCCAGACGGGCGCCGTCACGCACGTCGCG
>CAIVJW010000046.1 GCA_903906315.1 uncultured delta proteobacterium
CGGGCGCGATCGCGGTCGGGGTCGCGGTCGCGCGGCCGGGCGGCCCGTGGATCGCGGCCGTCGACGTGGACGGCGAGCCGACAGCCGCGCTCTCCGAGGCCCTCGGCGGCCCCGAGGTGCGCGCGATCGGCGACCTTCGTACGGCGAGCCGCACGCCGGTGCTCGTCGTGCGGGGCGTCTCGGGCACGCCCGATCCCGCCGGCGCGCAGCTCGTTCGCGCGCGGCGTCGGCGAGGGGCGCCGACCGAGTATGCGATCGTCGCCGCGCCCCGCGTGCGCGACGCCGAGGTGACGATGCTCGCCCGGATCGCGCGGTTTCTCGAGCGTCGCTGACGTCGGCGCCGTCGTCAGGCGCCGAGCGAGATCAGGCCCCGCGCCTCGTGAAGGTCCGCGACCACCGCGTCGGCGACGGCCTCGAAGCCGCGGCCCTCGTGCGCGCCTTCGGGGACGGCGATCACGGTCATCCCGGCGGCGCGCCCGGCCGTGGCGCCCGCGATCGAGTCCTCGAGCACCACGCACTCGCGCGGCGCGACGCCGAGGCGATCGGCCGCGAGCAGGAAGATGTCGGGGGCCGGCTTCGTCCGCCGGACGTCGTCGCCCGTGACGATGGCGTCGAGCACGGAGGCGAGATCGAAGCGCGCGACCACGGCGTCGACGAGGCGCCGCGGCGACGAGGACGCGAGCGCCAGCGAGGCCCGCCCGCGGGCGGCGAGGAGCAGCTCCGCGCAGCCCGGCTTGAGCTCGAGATCCGCTACGCCGGCGGCGAACGCGTCGAGGATGAGGTCGACGTCGCGCCCCGGATCGACGGCGATCCCGAGCGTCGCGCGCATCGTCACGAGCGTCGCCGGGATGCCGCGCCCGACGTTCGCGGCGGCCTGCGCGGCCGTCCAGTCGGCGCCGCGCGCCCGCGCGTAGTCGCGCTCGACCCGGAACCAGAGCGGCTCGGAGTCGACCATGAGGCCGTCCATGTCGAGCAGGATCGCGCGCGGAGCCCAACGCATGGGTGGAGCTTTGCAAGCGCGGCGGACGCGCGTCACGCACCGATTGCCGCTTGCGCGTGCCGCCCGCTTCGCCCGAAACTGGGGGGCCGCCGCGAGCACGTCGCGCGCGGAGCTTGCCTCGTCTTCAGTCCACGGGCCGCAGGCCCGCCAAGGAGTCGCTCATGCGCGTCGGCACGGTCGTCTGGGTTGTTGCGAGCTTCGCGGCGGTCTCCGTCCTCACCGCCTGCGGGAGCACCATCACCGAGCTGGGCGGGAGCACGACGACGTCGGGCGGCGCGGGCACGACGACGGGGTCGGGGGGCGCCGGAGGCGGCGCGGGCGGCGGCGGCACGACGTCGACCACCCCCACCACCGGCAGCTCGTCGTCGTCGACCACGGTCACCGGCGCGGGCGGCGCGGGCGGCGACGTCTGCCAGCAGGCCTGCGACAAGGTGAAGACGGAGTGCGGCGTCGACGCGTGCGCGCAGCTTCCGGGCGGCGCCTTGCCGTGCCCGGACTACGCCTGCGTCGCCGGGTGCCTGCAGGACGCGAGCTGCATGGACCTCTTCGCCTGCTACCAGGGCGGCGCCGCGGGCAAGCTCCCCGATTGCCTCACGGGCTGCGGCTCGCCGATCGGCTGCAAGGGCGGCGGCGCGGGCGGCGCGGGCGCGGGCGGCGCGGGCGGCGCGGGCGCGGGAGGCGGCGGCAACAACGGTCAGGCGTGCGGCAGCTGCGTCTCGAAGAGCTGCTTGCAGCAGGCGCTCGCGTGCGGCCAGGATCAGGCCTGTCAGCCCTACGCGATGTGCGTCAAGGACTGCATGCAGTCGCCGAATCTCATCGCCTGCGTGGACGACTGCGGCGTGCAGCACCCCGGCGCGAACGCGGCGCAGGGCGATCTCTACCAGTGCACCTGCTCGAGCTGCCCGGACTGCTCGGCCCTGACCATCTGTGGCGGTGGTGCGGGCGGCGCTGGCGGCGCGGGCGCTGGCGGCGCGGGCGCTGGCGGCGCGGGCGCTGGCGGCGCGGGCGCTGGC
>CAIVJW010000047.1 GCA_903906315.1 uncultured delta proteobacterium
CGATGGCCGCACGCACGCGGTCGATCCAGCGGCCGAGGAGGGGCGCCTCGGCGTCGCCGAAGGCGGTGTCGCCGGGCCGCAGCAGCGCGCCGACGCACGTGTCGGTCTCGGCGATGCGCGCGAGCACGGGGTGGTAGCTCGACCCTCGCCGAGAAGGATCTGCAGCAACCTCACGCGGGACTCGTGGGCCACCCGGAGCAGAAGCTCACCACGGAGGCACGGAGGAAGATCGAATCTGAACTCTGTGCCTCTGTGGTGAAAATCACGGCTCCTGGACGGTCGCCAAGGCGGCAGCGCTTCTCGGCGAGGGTCTTGCTCGGAGCGCCACTCGCCCATGCGGGTCGGCGGTGGCGGTCCGCTACCGCGCCCGCCGGGCCTGCCGCCTCGGCCGGCGAGGGGCGCGGCTCCACGCCCGACCCCCTCTTTCCAGCGGGAATCGCCGGCCGGATCGGTCGCGAGGCCGTCCTCGTCGTTTCGCGAGCCCCCCGGACCGGCCGGTCGTCCTCGCCTCGCCACCCGCCACTCCGGCGCGGCCCACGCGAACCCCTCCGCTGAGCGGCGAATTTCAATCGGCCTCCGTTCGACATGCTCCCCGCACCGAGCCGCATGGTCCGCCCGGCGACCCGCAGGCTCCCCGCACCGACCCGCAGGGTCTGCGGAGCGCTCGACCTGCTCGCCCCGCCGACCCGCAAGCCGCAGCCTTCGATCCGAGAAGCACGCGACCCGATCACTTTGCTGAGGTGCGACGCCGCGTAGACGATCACTACCCTTTCGAGGGGCATGACGGGCCGCTCGCGGCGCTCGACGGCACCGGCTGGTGCCGGCGCGTCGCGCGCGCGGACGCCGCTCGTCGCGGGCCACTCGACGCAGGACCGGACGCGGCGGCTTCGCGCCGCGATCGCGCTCGTGCGCCTCCCGTCCGTCACGCCAATCCTCCCGAGGAGACCTCCCATGACTCGCCACCCGCGGCGACACGAGCGCCGAGCACGACCTCGGCTGGAAGCTGCTGCTCTCCGCTGCTCGACGCAGCCACAGGCCGGCACGGCCACGGCGGACGAGGCCGTGCGCGACGCGAAAGGTAAGTCAGAACCAGCCGCAGCGGGAAGGCTCGGGCGCGCCTTGCTCCCAAAGCGAATGGGACACGTTTCGCGGCGTCAAGGAAGGCCCGCCAGCGCGCAACCGAGCCGCGGCACGAAGCCCACGCGCACACGCGCTCTCGACCCAGCTCCAGAAGGGGAATTTCGCTCCGTTCCTCACGGCGGTCGAGGACGTCTCGCTCGCGCTCGACATCAACGAGGTGCGCGGCCGCGCCGCAGACTCGCCCTTCGCGCCTTCGTTTGGCGAGCTGCGCCCCGTAGACGTAGATCGCCTGCGCCGCCCCCTCGGCCCGGAAGCGAAACCCGCCGACCGGGGCCGGGCTCCCGGGTGCCGGCCACCGCTCGGGGAGGCGCCTCGCCGTCGCGCACGGTCTCGAGCGGGCGGCCGTCGACGGCGATCGCCACCACGCCCTCCGCGACCGTGACGGTCACGGTCGCGAGGCGAGACTCGAGCCCTCGGGCTCGCATCCTCTCGCCGGCGGCCCGCGCCCCCGCGCGGCGCGCCGGGCGCGCGGGGGATTCGCCCGTCTCCCGCCCGGTCATCGAGCGCTGCCCGGTCCCGGGAAAACCACGTCGACCACCGGCGGCGCCCCCCGGGTCCGCGCCCCGCCGTGCGCCGTCCCGCCCGGGGCGCGCCGGCGGCCGCCCAGGTGGATGGGGCTTGCCTGAACGACCAATCCCCTGTGTAACGGGGCACGCTGGCACTCGTCGCGGCGACGCTCGCCCGACGAGCCAGCGACCACCCGCCGAGGAATGTACATGCACGAACGTCGTCCGCTCCGCTGGCTGCTCGCCTCACTCGCACTGGCCACGCCGCTCCTCTTCGCGAGCGCCCCGGCTCAGGCCCAGGACGACCACCCGGTCGCGCCCGGCGCCGCGCACCCGGGCTTCCCCGGCGCGCACGGCCTCGCGGACGCCGGCGCGGACGCGGGCGACGCGGGCGACGCCGGCCCCGCCGCCGCCCCGGCCGCGGCGCCCGAGCCTCACGCCGACAAGCCCGCCGAGAAGCCCGCCGCGAAGGCCGGCGACGGCGAGGAGGACGCTGAGATCGAAGCGCAGCCCGAGCGCAAGGGCGAGTTCGTGGAGGTCGCCTTCGAGGTCACCGGCATCAGCAAGATCGACCCGGTGAAGGAGACGTTCGAGGTCGAGGGCCTCGCGACGTTCCACGGCAAGAAGAGCGTCCCCAAGTGCGACAAGGGCAAGATGGGCAAGCTCTTCGACGGCGAGGCGAAGCGCGCCGACCTGCTCGACGAGCACAAGGAAGCCGACGGATCGCTCTGGCGACAGTGCAAGGTCGGCGTCGAGATCGTCGGCACCGTCGACGTCCGCCGCTACCCCTTCGACACGCAGACGCTCCAGTTCGCGGTCTACGACCCCAGCGACGCCATGGACGGCGTCGAGTACCGGGCGCAAAAGGAGCAGTCCGGCATCCTCGACAACGTCCGGCTGCCCGGCTGGGAGGTCGAGAGCTTCAGCGCGGAGACCAAGAAGGCGAAGGAGGAGGGCACCAAGACCGAGGTCACCAAGGCGGAGTTCACGATCGAGGTGCACCGGCCCTTCTTCGCGAGCTTCGTGAAGGGCCTGCTCGCCGTCCTGTTCCAGCTGATGGTGACGATCATCGCGATCCTGCTGCGCGCGAAGAACGTCACGAACCGCATCACGATGGTGACGGGCGCGCTGCTCGCCATCGCCGCGACGCACAACACCGTCGCCGCCTCGCTCGGCGTGGCGTACCTGACGACGGCCGACAAGTTCTTCCTGTCCTGCTACTTCTCGCTGCTCGTCAACGTGGCGTTCAGCGTCGCGATGCTGCGCGCCGACGACACGAAGAACGAGGCTCGCGTCGAGAAGCTCTACAAGGCGGCGCTCGTCGTCGTGCCGCTGCTGACGGTGATCGGCATGGTGCTCGCGCTCCTGCCGATCGGCTGATCGCCCACCGCCGCCTCCGGTTCGCTGCGGCCCGACCCCTTGTCGGCCGCGGCGAACCCTCGTAGGAGCGGCGCCCATGCGCACGCTGTCCCGGTCGGGTCTCCTCCTCCTCCCCGTGATCGCCGCCTGCTCCGGCGTGCCCGAGCCCGTCCCCGCCACGCCGCCCGCGCCGCCCGCGGCCCCCGAGGCGACCGCGCCTCCCCCGCCCTCGGCCGCGCCCTCCGCCGCGCCTCACGCGCACGCTCCCGGGCACACGCATTGGTCCTACGTGGGCGAGGGATCGCCGACCACGTGGGGCGAGCTCTCCCCCGAGTTCGAGACCTGCAAGGTCGGCAAGCACCAGACGCCGATCGACGTGCCGAAGGGCGTCGCGAAGGACAAGGATCTCCCCGCGATCGTCGCGTCGTACAAGCCCACGCCGCTCGCCCTGCTGAACAACGGCCACACGGTGCAGGCGAGCGCGGTCGGCTCGTCGATCGCCCTCGGCAAGGACACCTACGAGCTCGTCCAGGCGCACCTGCACGCGCCCGCCGAGCACACGGTCGAGGGCAAGACCTTCGCCGCCGAGCTGCACCTCGTCCACAAGAACGCCGAGGGCAAGCTCGCGGTCGTCGGCGTCCTGCTGAAGAAGGGCAAGGACAACAAGCCCCTGGCCCCGTTCTTCGACCACCTCCCGACCGAGGCGTCGATCGAGCCGAAGCCCATCGGCAACGCGGAGCTCGACCTGTCCGCGCTCGTCCCCGCGAAGTCCGCCTACGCGACGTACGAGGGCTCGCTCACGACGCCGCCGTGCTCGGAGGGCGTGCGCTGGGTGCTGCTCACGAAGCCCGGCGAGGTGTCGCAGGCGCAGCTCGACAAGTGGAAGGCCGTCTTCGCGCACGCGACGAACCGCCCGGTGCAGCCGATCGGCGACCGCAAGGTGCGCGCCTCCAAGTAGGCCGCGCGCGCCGTGATTGCCAATCACGGTCGGCCCGACGCGCACGGCGCCGGGGCCATCGACCGCTCCGCGGCCGCGCCGATCCTCGCACGCGCGGCGGCGGATCGACGCCCCGTCACTGCGGGATGACGGGCCCCGACTGATCGGCGGGCGGCACCACGAAGTAGATCTTGCGGGTGTCGAGATCGATGACGTCGTTGCCCTTGAGCCGCACGCTCGCCTGGAAGATCTGCAGCGTGTCGGTGGGCTGCACCGACGTGTTCTTCTTGACGTGAATCTTCCAGCACATCGGCGTGCCGGGCTTCACGCCGAGGTACTCGTCGTCGTGGCCGTCGGGCTCGTTGTCCTGTTTGCCGGGCCAGGCGGCGCACTCCGCCGTGCCGGGGTCGAACGTGTCGAGGTAGTCGAGGAAGGCGGCCTGCGTGTCGACCCCGTCGGCGGCGTCGTCCTCGTACACGACGCGCATGTCGAGCGGCAGCTCGGCGGCGAGCTCGCGCACGCCCTGCGCGATGACCGTCCCCGCGGCGGCGTCGGCCCCCTGGAACACGAGCGGCTGCTGGTTCGCGCCGAGCGACCCCGTCTCCGTGCACAGCTGCGTGAAGTCGTCGGTGAGGGTCTTGCCCCCACCGCTACCCTGGATGCCGATCACCTTCGCGCCGATCGCGTTCACGGCGTCGGAGACCTCGTGGAAGTCGCGCACCGCCATCGCCTTCGAGGCGCCGCTCACGCAGTTGCCCTGGGCTGGGCCGGCGGGCAGGTAGCACTGGCTCATGGGCTCGTCGCCGATGAGCAGCAGGATCGGCAGCGAGTCCGGGCGGAAGCACGGATAGCCGCGGTGGCCGGCCGGGCACGCGGGCGGATCGGGCACGACCAGCGGGGGCATCGTGAAGCCCTTCGCCTGCGCCGACGCCGTGCCCAGGCCCGTCACGGTCATGAACGTCGCGGCGAGCCCCGGCTCCCAGCAGCCGTTACCCCAGCAGTCCGACGGCAGCGCGACCTGCGTGGCCGCCGACGCCGGCTGGATGTCGAGCAGGTTCTTGTAGGCGAAGCCGCCGTCCTGGCCCTTCTGGCAGCCGCCTCCGCCGCCGCACGCGGCCTTGTTCGACGACGTGCCGAACACGCCCGCGCCCGTCTGGATGTCCTCGATGCACGAGGTGATCGCGGCCTGCTCGCCGGCGTCGCAGGCGCCGTCGCCGCAGGTGCCCCGGCAATCCGACGGGCACGAGGCCGCCGTCTCGCCCGCGTCGCAGGCCTTGTTGCCGCACGTGGCCGGGCAGTCCTTCGCGCACGTCGCCGGCGTCTCGTTGCCGACGCACACGCCGTCGCCGCACACGCCGAGGCAGTCGACCGGGCAGCTCTTCGCGGTCTCGCCCTGGTTGCACGCCTTGTCGCCGCAGCCCGCCGCGCAGTCCTTCGCGCACGTGGCGCTGGTCTCGCCCGGATCGCACGTGAGCTCCTCGAGCACCTTCACGACGTTGTCGTGGATGCCGAGCAGCTCGTCGTCCATCGAGACCGAGATGTCCTCGAGGAAGTAGAGGTCGACCTTGCGGATGCTGGTCTTGAACCGGAGATCGTCCTCGGTCGGGCTGGCGGGCTTCTCGTAGGGGACGAGGAAGACGAAATTGCCCTGCGCCTCGGGGTTGTCGGCCGCGTCGGTGGGGTCGGTGCCCGCCACCTGCTCGACCAGATCGGACACGCCGTCGTGATCGGTGTCCGCGTCGACCGCGCTCGTCTCGCCCGGGCCGACCTTGCCGTCGTGGTTCTTGTCCTCGTCGCCGTCGAGGATGCCGTCGTTGTCGCTGTCGCGATCGCGGAAGTTCGGCACGCCGTCGCCGTCGGTGTCGACGGGAGGCGTCGCGAGGACGGCGTCGCCCGCCTCGATCGCGTCGGCGATCCCGTCGCCGTCGCTGTCGTCGTCGAGGTAGTCGGCCTTGCCGTCCTTGTCGGTGTCCGCGTCGAGATCGCGGTCCTCGTGCGCGTCGGAGATCGTGTCGCCATCGGCGTCGTCGAGCGACCCCGGCGACGTGCCGCTCGCCCCGCCGCTCGCGCCCCCGCCGGCCCCGGTCGCGGTGCCCACGGCCCCGCCCGCGCCCGAAGAGGTGCGATCCGACGTCGCGTCGCTCCCGGCGCACGCCGCCATCGCCAGCACGAGGGCCCCGGCAACGCCGGCCCCCACCCGCGCACGACCACGAAGCCTCATGCTCCGTGAATAGCAGGCAGTGTGCCGCGTCGTCACCCGACGGAAGCCGCCCAATCCGGCGCGTGATCCGGGGGGCGCGCGCCCCGCCTGCGGACGACGTGGATCAATGTCGATCCATGTGACGAGACCCCAGGGGCGCGCCGGCCGCCAGGGTCACGCGAGCGCGTGCGCGAGGCGGACGAGCTCGTCGAGGCCGAACGCGCCCTGGTCCTCGAGGCGCGTCGCCCACGCGCGGAGGCGCGCGCCGAGGCCGGAGAGGCCGACGGCCGCGCCGACCATGGCGCCGGCCATCGCCGCGACGGTGTCGACGTCGCCGCCGACCGCGACGCTTCGCGCGATCACCTCCTCGGCGGACGAGGGCGATCGCGCGTAGGCGTAGACCGCGTAGAGGACGGACGGCGTCGCGAAGGGCGAGATGCCGTGCCAGGCCTCGAAAGCGTGCGCCGCGCCGCGCGGCGGGGCCGCCCAGGCGGCGATGGCGACGGCGGCGTCGGCCTCGGGACCGGCGAGCCACGCGGGGAGCGCGCGTAGGCCCGCGGCGAGCACGGGGTCTACCGGCTCGACGCGGGCGGCGAGGGCGTCGCACCACGGCGCGCAGCCGACCTCGCCGAGCGCGTCGCGGTCGCGGTCGCGCGCGTCGGCCACGACGTCGGCGACGAGGATCGCGGCGGCGCGCGCGCGCGGGTCGGCGTGCGTCACGCGCGCCTGCTCGTCGGCGACCCGGAGGCGCTCTGCGGGGTCGAACGGGGCGAGGCCGACGGGCGCGGCGCGCATGGCGGCGCCGTTGCCTGCGGCCGGGGACGGCTCGCCGGCGTCCTGCCAGGCGACGCCCGCCGCGAGGCGCCG
>CAIVJW010000048.1 GCA_903906315.1 uncultured delta proteobacterium
ACCCGCCTCGCACGGCACTCCCGTCGACCTCGAGGCGCTGATGCTCGCGATCGTGGCCGAGAAGACGGGCTACCCGGCCGACATGCTCGCGATGCCGATGGAGCTCGAGGCCGACCTCGGCATCGACTCGATCAAGCGCGTCGAGATCCTCTCGACCATGCGCGAGCGCGCCCCGGGCCTGCCCGAGGTGGTCGCCTCCGAGATGGCCGCCCTGCGCACCCTCGGCCAGATCGTCGACTACCTCCGCGCCAAGTCCGGCGCCCCCGCCGCGCCCGCCGCTCCCGCGCCGGTCGCCTCGGCCCCGGCTTCGGCCGTCGACGCGGCCCCGGTCGCCGCCGGCGCGCCCGCCGACCTCGAGGGCCTGATGCTCACGATCGTCGCCGAGAAGACGGGCTACCCGGCCGACATGCTCGGCCTGGGCATGGAGCTCGAGGCCGACCTCGGCATCGACTCGATCAAGCGCGTCGAGATCCTCTCGGCGATGCGCGAGCGCGCCCCGGGCCTGCCCGAGGTGGTCGCCTCCGAGATGGCCGCCCTGCGCACCCTCGGCCAGATCGTCGACTACATGCGCGGCCGCGCCAGTGGCGGCGCCCCGCGCGCGTCCTCGGCCGCCGAGCCGACGGTCGCCGCGGAGCCTCCAGCCTCCGGGGTAAAGCGCTTCGTCGTCGAGGAGGAGCCTGCCCCAGCGTGCGGCCTCGCGGTCGCGGGCCTCGCGGGCGCGAGGCGGCTCGTCGTGACGGAGGAGGGCAGCGGCGTCGCCGAGGCGGTCGTCGCCGCGCTCGGCGCGCGCGGCGTGTCGGCCTCGGTCGTCGCCAGCGTGCCCGCGGACGCCGACGCGGTCGTGTTCCTCGGCGGCCTGCGCGAGGTCGCGACCATCGACGCGGCCGTCGCCGTGAACCGCGAGGCGTTCGCCGCGGCCAAGGCCATCGCGGCGCGCTTCGCGGCCGAGGGCGGCCTCTTCGTCACCGTGCAGGACACCGGCGGCGACTTCGGCCTCGCGGGCAGCGCCCGCGCGTGGCTCGCGGGCGTCTCGGCGCTCGCGCGCACGGCGGCGATCGAGTGGCCGAAGGCGTCGATCAAGGCGATCGACCTCGAGCGCGCCGGCCGCGATTCGGAGGCGATTGCGGCCGCGATCGCAGGCGAGCTCCTCGGCGGCGGCCCGACCCGCGAGGTCGGCCTGCACGCCGACGGGCGCCGCACCACGCTCGCCTCGGTGGAGCGCGAGGTCCTGCGCGCGGCCGAGGTCGTCGACGCGTCGAGCGTCGTCGTCGTCTCGGGCGGCGCGCGCGGCGTGACGGCCGCGTCGGTCATCGAGCTCGCCCGCCGCACGCGCGCGCGCATCGTCCTGCTCGGCCGGTCGAAGATCGAGCCCGAGCCCGCCTCCGCGCGGGGCCTCGCGGACGACGCGAGCCTCAAGCGCGCGCTGCTCGACGAGGCCCGAAGGGAAGGCCGCCCCGTCGCGCCCGCCGCCCTCGGCGCCGCCGTCGCGCGCATCCTCGCCAACCGCGAGATCGAGGCCACCCTGGCCGCGATCCGCGCCGCCGGATCGGACGTGCGCTACGTCGCGGCCGACGTGCAGGACGGCGCGGCCATCGGCGCCGCGCTCGACGAGGCGCGCGCCGCGTGGGGCCCGGTGACGGGCGTCGTGCACGGCGCCGGCGTCCTCGCCGACAAGCTCATCGCCGAGAAGACGGCCGACCAGTTCGACCGCGTCTTCGACACCAAGGTCGCGGGCCTGCGCGCGCTGCTCGAGGCGACCGCGAAGGACCCGCTGCGCTTCGTGGCGATCTTCTCGTCCATCGCCGCGCGCACCGGCAACCTCGGCCAGAGCGACTACGCGATGGCCAACGAGGTGCTGAACAAGGTCGCCGCCTCGCTGCGCCGCGCGAGCCGCGGCGCGCTCGTCGCGAAGGCGATCGGCTGGGGCCCGTGGGAGGGCGGCATGGTCACGCCGTCGCTCAAGGCCCGCTTCGACGCCCTCGGCGTCGTGCTCATCCCCATCGCCGAGGGCGCGCGCCGCTTCGTGGACGAGATCGCGGGATCGCCCGGCGAGATCGAGACCCTCGTCGGCGGCGCCGTGGGCGAGGGCCCGCTCGGCGCCGGCGCGGGCAGCGGCCAGCGATCCGAGGTCACCGTCGGAGGCGCCTCGCACCCCTACCTCGACGACCACCGCGTCGCCGGCAAGGCCGTGGTCCCCGTCGCGATGGCCATCGAGTGGATGGCGCGCGGCGCGCGGGCGTTCCGGCCCGAGGCGCGCGCGGTCGCCCTCAAGGATCTGCGCGTGCTGCGCGGCATCAAGCTCGACCACTTCGAGAACGGCGGCGACCGCCTCGCCGTCACCTGCACGCCCAAGGGCGACGACCTCGCCCTCGAGCTCTGCGGGTCCGGCGGCGCGCTCCACTACAGCGCGACCTTCGAGGCCCACGCCCCGCCGTCCACGCCGCCCGATCCGCCGGCCGCCGCCTCGCTGCGCGCCTGGCCGCACGGGCCGATCTACGACGGCCACCTGCTCTTCCACGGGCCGCGCTTCCAGGTGATCCGGTCGGTCGACGGCGTCTCGCGCGAGGGCCTCGTCGCGAGCCTCGACGGCGCGCGCGCCCGCGGCTGGGCGGAGGGCGCGTGGGTCACCGACCCGGCCGCGGTCGACGGCGCGCTGCAGCTCGCGCTGCTCTGGGCCCGCGACGTGCTCGGCGGCGCGACGCTGCCGATGTCCGTGGCCGGCTTCGAGAGCTTCCACGACGGGCTCGCCGACGGCCCCACGCGCGCGATCCTGCGCGGCCGCGAGGTGCACGCCTCGCGCGCCGTCTGCGACGTCGTGCTCGAGGACGCGGCCGGCCGGCCCACCGCGATCCTCCGCGGAATCGAGACGATCCTTCGCCCCGGCGAGCCCTCCGTCCCGAGCGCGGCCTCGTGACCTTCGAGCCGATCGCGATCGTCGGGCAGGGCGCCGTCCTGCCCGGCGCGCTCTCGCCCGAGGCGCTGCGCGAGCTCGCCTTCGCCGGCCGCAGCGCCGTGCGCGGCGCGCCCGCCGGCCGCTTCCGCCTGCCCGACCAGCACGCCCTCGGCGCGCCCGACCACGCGGACGACCGCACCTGGTCGGACGCGGGCGGCTACGTCGAGGGGTTCGACCGCGTCTTCGATCCGGGCGGCTTCCGGATCGACACCGACACGATCGGCGCGCTCGATCCCTCGTTCCGCTGGCTGCTGCACGCCGGGCGGCAGGCGCTCGCCCCGATCGGCCTCGCGGGCGCGTCGCCGCGCGCCGGGCTCGTGATCGGCAACCTGTCCTTCCCGACCGGCGCGATGGCGCGCCACGCCGAGAGCGTGTGGCTCGACGCGCAGGGCGAGGGGCTGCTCGGCGGGCGCGCGCGCGAGCTCGCCGGCGTCGACCGACCGGACCCGCGCTGCCGCTTCATGTCGGGCCTGCCCGCGCACCTCGCCGCGACCGCGCTCGGGCTCGGCGCGGGCGGCTTCGCGCTCGACGCGGCGTGCGCGTCGTCGCTCTACGCGATCAAGATCGCCTGCGATCGCCTGCACGACCGCACCGCCGACCTGATGGTCGCAGGCGCCGTCAACGGAGCGGACGCGCTCTTCCTGCACGTGGGCTTCTGCGCGCTCGGCGCGATGAGCCGCACCGGGCAGAGCCGCCCGTTCCACCGCGAGGCCGACGGCCTCGTGCCCGCCGAGGGCGCCGCGCTCGTCGCGCTGATGCGCCTCGCGGACGCGCGCGCCGCGGGCCACCGCGTGCTCGGCGTCGTCCGCGGCGTGGGCCTGTCGAACGACGGCCGAGGCCGAGGGCTGCTCGCGCCCTCCGAGGAGGGGCAGATCCGCGCGATCCGGCTCGCGTACGCGATGAGCGGCCTCACGCCCCGCGACGTGTCGCTCGTCGAGTGCCACGCGACCGGCACGCCCGTCGGCGACGGCACCGAGATCCGATCGATGCGCGCGATCTACGAGGGCGCGCGCGACGTGCCGATCGGGTCGCTCAAGTCGAACCTCGGCCACCTCATCACGGCCGCCGGCGTCGCGGGCCTGATCAAGGTGATCGGCGCGTTCGACGCGAGGGAGCGGCCGCCGACGCTGCACGCGGACGCGCCCATCGACGCGCTCGCCGGGTCGCCGTTCCGCCTGATCGCGCAGCGCGAGCCCTGGCCCTCGGACGGGCCGCGCGTCGCCGCGGTGAGCGCGTTCGGCTTCGGCGGCAACAACGCCCACCTGATCGTCAGCGAGGACGACGGCCGCGCGCCCGCCTCGGCCGCGCGCGCCGCGGCCCCGAAGAGGGCGCCGATCGCGATCGTGGCCGTCGGCGCCCGCGCCTTCGGCACCACCGGCGCCGCCGAGGCCGCGCGCGCGCTGCTCTCGGGCGATCGGATCGCCGGCCGCCGTGCCGCGGTCGAGGTCGCGCTCACGGGCCTGCGCTTCCCGCCGCGCGACCTCGAGGCCGCGCTCGCGCAGCAGTCGCTCGTGCTCGAGGCCGCGCGCGAGGCCGCCGCGGGCCTCTCGCTCCCGCGCGAGCGCACCGGCGTCTTCATCGGCCTCGGCGCCGACCCCGAGGTCGCGCGCTACGGCATGCGCTGGCGCCTCGCCGCGTGGGCCGACGCGTGGGCCGCCAAGACCGGCTTCGCCCCGCCCGAGGGCTGGGTCGCGCGCGCTCGCGACGCCGTGGTCCCGAGGCTCGAGGCCGCGGGCGTCCTCGGCACGATGCCGAACGTCCCCGCCAACCGCCTCTCGAGCCAGCTCGACCTCGGCGGGCCGGGCTACGTGATCTGCGCCGAGCAGGCCTCGGGCGTGGTCGCGATCGAGGTCGCCGCGCGCGCGCTGCGCGAGGGTGAGATCGACGCCGCCCTCGTGGGCGCGACCGACGCGTCCGACGAGCCCGTGCACCGCGCGGCCCTCGCGGCCCTCGGCCTCGACACCGGCGCGGGCGACGCCGCGATCGTGATCGCCCTCGAGCGCCTCGACGACGCGCGCGCGGCCGGTCACCGCGTGATCGCGGTGCTAGGCGACGACCCGGCCGAGGGCGCGCTCCTCGTCGGCGACGAGGGCGGCGCGGTCGATCCGATCCGCGGCGCCAGCCCGCACGCCGCCGCCGGCCTGGTGCACGCGGCCGCCGCCGCGCTCGCCATCGGCCACGCCGCGCGGCCTTCCGAGGGGCGCGGCCCCATCCCGTGGCTCGGCCCCCGCGCCGCCGAGACCCGCACGCGCGTGCTCGGCGGCGGCGTCGCGTCGGTGCGCCTGCGCGCCGGCGACGCCCCGGCCCCGCTGCGCCTCGAAGCGCCGCCGCGCCTGTTCGTCTACTCGGGCGCCTCGCGCGCCGCCGTGATCGCCGCGCTCGACGCCGGGCGCGAGGGCGGCCCCGGGCCCGCGCGCCTCGTGATCGTCGCCGCGACCGAGGACGAGCGCGCCTCGCGCGCCGCCGCAGCCCGCCGCCACCTCGAGAAGGGCGGCCCCGCCACCGAGGGCATCGCCTTCCGCGACGCGCCCCTCGTGGGCGAGGTCGCCCTCTGCTTTCCCGGCGCCGCCGCCGCCTACCAGGGCATGGGCCGCGAGCTCGCGCTCGCCTTCCCGCGCCAGGTCGAGAGCCTCGCCGCGCGCTTCTCCTCGATCGACGGCGCGACCCGCTGGAGCTTCGGCCCGCCCGGCGACCCGCCCCACCCGCTCGACCAGCTCTGGTCGTGCGCGTTCCTCTGCCAGCTGCACCGCGAGATCTCGCGCGACGTGATCGGCCTGCGCCCGAGCGCGACCATCGGCTACTCGTCCGGCGAGTCGAACGCGCAGTTCGCGATGGGCGCCTGGCGCGACGTCGACGCGATGGTGCGCGCGTCCTGGGAGAGCTCGATCTTCCTGCGCGATCTCGTCGGCGATCACGCCTCCGCCAAGACCGCGTGGCGCGCCCTCGGCCACGAGTCGACCGGCACCTGGCGAGCGTGGAGCGTCGCCGCGCCGATCGAGGCCGTGCGCGAGGCGCTCGCCGGCGAGCCGCTCGCGCACCTCACCATCATCAACACGCCCGACGACTGCGTCGTCGGCGGCGAGGAGTCGGCCTGCGCCCGCGTCGTCGAGAAGCTCGGCCGCGTGCACTCGCAGCCGCTCGGCTACGACATGGAGGCGCACTGCCCCGAGATCGAGCCGATCCGCGCCGCCTGGTACGACCTTCACCACCGCGCGACCTTCGACGTCCCGGGCGTGCGCTTCTACTCCGCGGGCGCCCCCGCCGCGTACGCCGCGTCCTCCGACGCGACGGCCGCCGCGATCACGGCGCAGGCCGTGGACACCCTCGACTACCCGCGCGTCATCGAGCGCGCGTGGGCCGACGGCGTCCGCGTCTTCGTCGAGCACGGCCCCCGCGGCCTGTGCGCGGGGTGGATCCGGCGCATCCTCGGCGACCGCGATCACCTCGCCGTCTCGCTCGACGTCGCCGGCAAGAGCGGCGTCCGCCAGCTCGCCAACGCCACCGCCGCGCTCGTCGCCGCCGGCGTCCCCGTCGACCTCGACGCCCTCCACCGCGCGCTCGGCGCGGACGATCCGCCCGCCACGAAGGCCGGCCCGACGCTCACCCTGCCCGCGCACCCGCCCCCCGTGAACCTACCGACGATCCAAGCCGCCCCGCAGACCATGGCGCCCGCCCCGAAGCTCACGCCGGTCATCGACCCCGGCATGGGCGCCCGGGCCCTCCCGCCACGACGCCCGACCGCGCCGGCCTCGGATCCTTCCGCCGCGTCGGCGGCCGGGGTCGATCGCCCGCAGGTCCCCGCCGTCCGAGGCGAGGATCCGATCGCCCAGCCCGCGGAGACCTTCGTGACGCAGACGCCTTCGGCGACGGGCGAGATCCTCGCGCGCGCGATGGATCACCAGGCGCGCCTCGGCGCGGTCCACCGCGGCTTCCTCGAGGCGCAGGCGGCCACCCACCAGCGCTTCCTCGCGATGCAGCAGGGCATGCTCGCGTCGCTCACGGCCACGTACGCGGCTTCGCTGTCGGCGCCGGCCGATCGGGCAGCGAGTCCCACCCCGGCTGCCCGATCGGACGATGGGCAGGCGGCGCAGACCGCGGCACGAACGTCGACGGGAGGGCCCACGACGGCAGGGCCCGCCGGAGGCCCATCCCGGCCTGCCGACCCCGCTCGTCGCGAGCCCCGCGCCCCGACCCTCGCCCCGGGCGCGCTCCCCGGCCCGAAGCTCGATCGTGCGCAGCTCGAGGTCCTCGCCTCCGGCGCGATCTCGTCGGTCCTCGGCGCCGAGTTCGCCGATCAGGACGGCTACGCGCGCCAGGTGCGCATGCCCATGCCGCCGCTCCTCCTCGCCGATCGCGTGACGGGCATCGAGGGCGCGCCGCACTCGATGAAGACCGGCACCATCTGGACCGAGACCGACGTCCGCGAGGACAGCTGGTACCTGCACGAGGGCCGGATGCCCGCCGGCGTGATGATCGAGAGCGGCCAGGCCGATCTCCTGCTCATCTCGTGGCTCGGCGCCGACCGGCTGAACCGCGGCGATCGCGTCTACCGCCTCCTCGGCTGCGAGCTCACCTACCACGGCGAGCTGCCCAAGCCCGGCGAGACGCTCGTCTACGACATCCACGTCGACGGCCACGCGAAGCAGGGCGACATCCGCCTCTTCTTCTTCCACTACGACTGCCGCGTGAACGGCGAGCTGCGCCTCACGGTGCGCGGCGGTCAGGCCGGCTTCTTCACCGACCAGGAGCTGCTCGAATCGGGCGGCATCCTCTGGGACGCGGCGACCGGCGACCACAAGGCGACGGGCCCGCTCGACCCGCCGCAGATCGCCTGCACGAAGCGGCGCTTCGGCGAGGCCGAGGTCCGCGCGTTCTCCGAAGGCCGCGTCGTCGACTGCTTCGGCCCCGGCTACGAGCGCGCGCACACGCACGTCCGCACGCCGCGCATCTCGGGCGACCGCATGCTCTTCCTGCGCGAGGTCGTGGACTGCGACCCGAAGGGCGGCCCGTGGGGCCGAGGCTACCTGCGCGCCGAGACGCCCATCACGCCGGAGGACTGGACGTTCGACGGCCACTTCAAGAACGACCCGTGCATGCCGGGCACCCTCATGTTCGAGGGCTGCCTGCAGGCGATGGCGTTCTACCTCGCCGCGATGGGCTTCACCGTCGACCGCGACGGCTGGCGCTTCGAGCCCGTCACCGGCGACACGATCCCGATGCGCTGCCGCGGGCAGGTCATCCCGACCTCGAAGCGCCTCACGTACGAGGTGTTCATCGACGAGGTCGTCGCCGGCCCCGTGCCGATGGCGTACGCCGATCTGCTCTGCACGGTCGACGGGCTCAAGGCCTTCCACGCGCGCCGCGTCGGCCTGCGCCTCGTGCCCGGCTGGCCGCTCGACGAGTGGCAACGCCTGCCGGTCGTGTCGGGATCGGACCCGGCGCACGCCGCGCTCGACCTGCCGAGGCTCGGCGGGCTCCGCGGCTCCACCGAGCCCAAGCCCGTCGCCGTCGTGGACGGCTTCCCGTTCGACTACCGATCGATGATCGCCTGCGCGTGGGGCCGCCCGTCGGCCGCGTTCGGGCCGATGTACAAGCCGTTCGACTCCACGCGCAGCGTCGCGCGCCTGCCCGGGCCGCCGTACCACTTCATCTCGCGCGTCACCCGCGCCGACGCGCCGATCGGCGTGCTCAAGGCCGGCGGCGTCATCGAGACCGAGTACGACCTCCCCGAGGGCGCCTGGTACTTCGACGTCAACGGCCACCGGACGATGCCCTTCGCGGTGCTGCTCGAGGCCGCCCTGCAGCCCTGCGGCTGGCTCGCGAGCTACGTCGGCAGCGCGCTCACGACCGACGCGGATCTCCTCTTCAGGAACCTCGACGGCAAAGGCACGCAGCACGCCGAGATCCTCCCCGGCGCGGGCACGCTGCGCACGACCGTGAAGATCACCGACGTCTCGCGGTCGGCGGGCATGATCATCGAGTCGTTCGACGTGAAGTGCCACGTCGGCGCGACGCTCGTCTACTCGATGACCACGGTCTTCGGCTTCTTCCCGCGCGAGGCCTTCGTCAACCAGGTCGGCCTGCCGGTGACGCCCGAAGACCGCGCGCGCCTCGCCGCGCCCTCGGCCTTCGGCGTGGACCTCGAGGCGCGGCCGGCGAAGTACTTCGGCACGAGCCTGCGCCTCGCCGACCCGATGCTCTGCATGATCGACCGCGTGACGGCCTACGAGCCGGAGGGCGGCAAGAAGGGCCTCGGCTACGCGCGCGCCGAGAAGGACGTCGACCCGGCGGAGTGGTTCTTCAAGGCCCACTTCTTCCAGGACCCGGTGCAGCCCGGATCGCTCGGCGTCGAGGCGCTGCTGCAACTGTTGCAGCTCGCGATGATCGAGCGCGGGCTGGGCGACGGGATCGAGGGCGCGCGCTTCGAGCCGATCGCGATCGAGAAGCAGGCGATCTGGAAGTACCGCGGCCAGGTCGTCCCGAGGAACGAGCGCATCACGACCGAGATCGACGTGATCGAGATCGGCCACGACGACCGCGGCCCGTTCGCGGTCGCCGAGGGATCGCTCTGGGTCGACGGCAAGCGCATCTACCACATGGCTCGCCTCGCGATGCGCATCGCGACCGGCGGCAGCCCGCCCGACCCGCAGCGCGATCGCAAGGGATCGGGCTCTGCGCCGACGACGCCGCGCGACGCCGAGGAGACGCTCGACCCCGCGCGCGACGCGTGGCTCGGCGATCACCGGCCGACGTGGACGTTGCCGGCGCTGCCGATGATGTCGATGGTCGACCGCCTCGCTGGCGCCGCCGCGCGCGGCTCTTCGCAGAAGGTCGTCGAGCTGCGCGACGTCGAGGTGAAGCGGTGGCTGCCCTTCCCCGGCGGCGCGGTTCGGCTGCGCACCGAGGTCGACGCGTCCGCCGACGGCCCGCGCGTCACGCTGTCCGCGTTCCGCGAGGCGCGCGATCCGGCGCTGTCGCGCTTCGAGCCCGTCGCCTCCGGCCGCGTCGTGCTCGCCGACGCCTACCCGCCCGCGCCCGCCGCGCGCGCGCCGATCGCGGACTCCGCGCCGGCCGAGGATCCGTACGCGTCGGGCGGCCTGTTCCACGGGCCGAGCTTCCACATGCTGCGATCGTGGCGCGTCGGCGCCGGGGGGTCCTCGGCGACGATCGACTGCGCGCTCCGCGGCGTGCCGAAGGGCGCGCTGCACCAAGGCCTGCTCGACGCGCTCACGCACGCCATTCCCCACGACGAGCTCGCGCGCTTCTCGCCGGAGATCCCGGGCGACGTCGTCGGCTACCCGTACCGCATCCCGTCGCTGCGCCTCTTCGGCGAGCTGCCGACCTCCGGCGAGGCGCGCCTCGAGACGCGCTTCGCGGGCTTCGACGGCGACGCTCGCTTCCCGAAGCTCGCGATCGAGCTGTCGGTCGGCGGCGTCGTCCGCGCCGATCTCACCCTCGTCGAGATCCTCCTGCCGAAGGGGCCGATCGGCCGCGCGAGCCGCGCCGATCGCCGGGCGTTCCTGCGCGACCGGCGCCACGTCGAGGGCGTGCGCCTCTCGCGCGCCGACGGCGACGCGACGGTCGCGGGCCCCGACGACGTGCGACCGAGCGACTGGCTGCCCGGCAACGTCGCGACGATCTACGGCGCATCGGGCGCCGACCTCGTCGCCGAGGTCGCCGTGCGCGATCACGTCGCGCGCCTCGAGCGCGCTCACCCGAGCGACGTGCGTCCGAGCGACGACCTCGCGAGCGCGACGATCGCGTCGCGTCCGCTCCGCCGCCACGCGCTCTCGGTGACGCGCGACGGATCCTCGGTGCGCGTCGCGAGCGCCGCCCCCGCCGCGATCGACCTCACCCCCGTCGAGGCCTACTGGCGCGGCGCCTTCGCGCGCGGTGCGTGGCCCGTCGAGGACCTCTACTACGGCATGATCGAGCGCTTCGTCGGCGACGTCGTGATCGCCGATCCGGCCGCGCACGAGGCGATCCGCGGCCGATCGTGCCTGTACCTCGCGAACCACCAGACCGGCGTCGAGTCGCTGATCTTCTCCGTGATCGCGTCCGGCCTCTCCGGCGTGTCGACGGTCACGCTCGCCAAGGCCGAGCACCGCGGCACGTGGGTCGGCGACCTCATCCGCCGCAGCTTCTCGTACCCCGGCATCGTCGACCCGAACCTCATCACGTACTTCGACCGCGAGGACCGCGAGTCCTTGATGCGCATCATCGGCGAGCTCGGCCAGGAGATGCGGACGCGCGGCAAGAGCGTGATGGTCCACGTCGAGGGCACGCGCGCCCTCTCGTGCCGCCCGCCGGTCCTCAAGCTGAGCTCCGCGTTCCTCGACATGGCGATCGCGGTGAACGCGCCGATCGTGCCGGTGCGCTTCCTCGGCGGCCTGCCCGTCGACGACCTCGCGGTGCGCACCGAGTTCCCGGTGGGCCCGGGCCGGCAGGACGTCTGGCTCGGCAAGCCGATCCTGCCCGCCGAGCTCGTGGGGCTGCCGCTGAAGGAGCGCAAGCTCGCGGTCGTCGACGCGATCAACGCGCTCGGCGTCCGCAACGAGGACGAGCGCCCGAGCGCGCCCGACCTCGCGTTCGGCGATCGGGCCGAGGCGTGGCGCGTGAAGACGGGCACGACGGCCGAGCGGGCGATGCTCCTGGCGACGCTCGACGCGATGCCGCGGTGGCGCGCCGACGACACGCGGCGGCTCGTCGAGGCGGCCCGACGCGGCGAGGTCGTGGGCGGCGACGGGCCGTCCGGCGCGTGGCTCGAGGGCTTCGCGGCCTGGCTCATCGGGCGCGACGGCTGAGTCGCAGGGCGGCCGCGCTGTCCACGGTCAAGCGGCCGGCCGCGGGCGCTTGTCGCCGACCTTGCGCGCGGGCACGCCGCCCCAGATCTCGCCGGCTCGCCGCACCGCGTCGCCGCCCCGGACGGGCGCACCGACGCAAGAACTTCGACGCCTCCCCCTTCTCTTGAACCGAGGGGCGGACCTACAGTCGAGTCCGGCCTGTGGAGACTCCCGTGGACGACCCGACCCTGCGATCCGGCACGCGCTCCGCGCGCACGCCGAGGCTCGGGGTCGAGGCGCCCTCGGAGGGCCTTCGCCGGAACGTTCGCCGCTTCGGCCCGACCGGGGCCCGCGACGACGTGACCGTGCCTCTTGCGCGCGCCGACGCATGGAGGCACGACGGGCCTGGCCGGGGGGCGGTGATGACGAGAACGGGGCTCGGACGTCCGGGACCTCGAACCAACCCTGGACTGCCCCATCGGGGCCCGCCCGGGAACAAGGAGCGCTCCGTATGAGCAAGGCCGTGGAAACCTTCATGGCGGATCTGATCGCCAAGAACCCCTCCGAACCGCAATTCCATCAGGCGGTGCACGAGGTGGTCGAGTCGGTCATGCCGATCGTCGAGACGACCCCTGCCTTCCGGCAGGCCAAGATCCTCGAGCGGATCACCGAGCCCGAGCGGGTGCTGATGTTTCGCGTGCCCTGGGTGGACGACAAGGGTCAGGTCCAGGTCAACCGGGGCTTTCGGGTTCAGCTGAACAGCGCGCTCGGGCCGTACAAGGGCGGCCTGCGCTTCCACTCCACCGTCACGCTCGGCGTGCTGAAGTTCCTGGGCTTCGAGCAGACGTTCAAGAACGCGCTCACCGGCCTGCCGATGGGCGGTGGCAAGGGCGGCAGCGACTTCGACGCGCGCGGCAAGAGCGACATGGAGGTCATGCGCTTCTGCCAGTCGTTCATGATGGAGCTCTTCCGCCACATCGGCCCGGACACCGACGTGCCCGCGGGCGACCTCGGCGTGGGAGGCCGCGAGATCGGCTACCTGTTCGGGATGTACAAGAAGCTCCGCAACGAGTTCACCGGCGTCCTCACGGGCAAGGGGCTCGACTGGGGCGGGTCGCTCATCCGGACCGAGGCCACGGGCTACGGCGCGACGTACTTCGCGCAGGAGATGCTCGCGGTGCGCGGCGACAGCCTGAAGGGCAAGACGGTCATCGTCTCGGGCGCCGGCAACGTCGCGCTCCACACGGTCGAGAAGGTCAACGAGCTGGGCGGCAAGGTCGTCTCGATCTGCGACTACGACGGCGCCGTGCACGACCCCGACGGCATCGACGCCGACAAGCTCGCGTACACGAAGGAGCTCGTGTTCAACAAGCGCGGCAGCCTCAAGCAGTACGCCGAGAAGTACAAGACGGCGTTCCTCGAGCGGGCGCAGCCGTGGACGATCCCCTGCGACGTCGCCTTCCCGTGCGCCGCCGAGAACACGCTGAACGGCGACCAGGCCAAGCTGCTGATCAAGAACGGCTGCTTCTGCGTCGTCGAGGGCGCGAACATGCCGACGACGCCCGAGGGCGTGACGGCCTTCCTCGAGGCCAAGGTCCTCTTCGCGCCCGGCAAGGCCGCGAACGCGGGCGGCGTCGCGACGTCGGGCCTCGAGATGGCGCAGAACGCGATGCACCTCTCATGGGGCCGCGAAGAGGTCGATCAGCGCCTGCACGGCATCATGAAGTCCATCCACAAGACGTGCGTCGAGTACGGCAAGGAAGGAAACTTTGTGAACTATGTCGACGGCGCCAACCGCGCCGGCTTCATCAAGGTCGCCAACGCGATGATCGCGCAGGGCATCGTTTAGGGCCCGCGCAGAACCAGAGAAGCGATCACCTGGAGACGCAGAGGCAGGAAGTCCGACGAGACCTCCCTGTCTCCTAGCCTTCATGTTTCACTAGTTCCTCCGCCGGCTCTTGGTCGACTCGTCGCGATGGGGTGGTGAAGGATGGGGCCGTGGGTGGCCCCAAACCTCGCCTCCCTGCGGTGGGCGCGACGAGACGGCGACGACGCTGCGCTGGCGAAGGCCTCCGCCGGACGACCGGTGGGGGCCTTTCGCTTTTTGTCGTTCCGCGGCGCTCCTCGAACCGCACCGCGACCGCGAGGGAGCGGGCGCGATCGCGGCCGCTCGCGCTACCCTGGCGACCTCCCATCCGCAGCCTGCGAGGCTTTGCATGTCGACCGACCAGCCCTCCGAGCTCCCGCCCGAGCGCGTGAGCGACCGCCCGCCCGTCGCCGAGCGCGCGCCCGTGTCCCCGACCGAGGCCCCGTGGGACCTCCACGACCTGATGCCGAACCGCGTGCGCGAGGTGCTGCTCGTCAGCTCGCACTACGACGCGTTCATCCTCGAGGAGGACGGCCGCCTCTCGGACCGGATCTTCACCGAGTACTCGGAGCTGAACCTGTCGAACGCGCCGCGCATCACGCACGTCTCGTCGGGCGCGGGCGCCATGCGCGCGCTCGAGGAGCGGCACTTCGACCTCGTGCTCACGATGGTCCGCATCCCGGACACCGACGTGAGCGCGTTCGCACGCCGCGTGAAGGCGCGCTTCCCTCGCCTGCCCGTCATCCTGCTCGTGCTGACGGAGGCCGATCTCGGCCAGTTCCCCGGGGGATTCGACCCGCAGGCGATCGACCACGTCTTCTGGTGGACCGGCGACGCGTCGATCATGCTGGCGATCATCAAGCTGGTCGAGGACCGGCTCAACGTCTCGCACGACCTCGAGACGGGCGTCCGCGCGATCATCGTGGTCGAGGACTCGGTCCGCTACTACTCGTCCTTCCTCAGCCTGCTCTACGTCGAGCTGATGAAGCAGTCGGAGTCGCTCGTCGCCGAGGGGCTGAACGACCTGCACCGCCTGATGCGCATGCGCGCGCGACCGAAGGTGCTGCTCGCACGCACCTACGAGGAGGCGATCGCGCAGTTCGATCGGTACCGCAGCTCGGTCATCGCGATCATCAGCGACGTCCGCTTCCCGCACCGCGGGCAGGAGGACGAGGAGGCCGGCTACGCGCTCGTGAAGGAGATCCGGGCGCAGGAGCCCGATCTCGCCGTGCTGCTGCAGTCCGCCGAGAAGAACGCCGCAGCGAAGGCGACCGAGCTCGGCACGGCGTACGCCGACAAGACGTCGGCCGACCTCCTGCGCGAGATCCGCAAATTCGTGAACGAGGCGCTCGGCTTCGGCGACTTCGTGTTCCGCATGCCGGACCGCACCTCGGTCGGCCGCGCGCGCCACACGTTCGAGCTCGAGCAGCTCTTGCGCACCGTGCCGGCGGCGTCCATCGAGTACCACGCGAGCCGCAACCACTTCTCGCACTGGCTCACCGCGCGCTGCATGTTCGCGATCGCCAAGAAGGTCCGCGCCTGGAAGGTGGACGACTTCGGCGGCCCGGAGGCCATCCGCACGTTCCTGATCCAGGCGCTCGAAGAGGCGCGGCGCGTGCAGCAAGAGGGCGTGATCACCGACTACACGTCGACGCGTCCGGGGCCGGTCGTGCAGTTCGTCCGCGTCGGCAACGGGTCGATCGGCGGCAAGGCGCGCGGCCTCGGGTTCGTCAGCTCGCTCATCGCGCGCCATCACCTCGCCGACCGCTTCCCCGGCCTCGCGATCCGCATCCCGCAGAGCGTCGTCGTGGCGACGGCCGAGTACGACCGCTTCTTCGAGGAGAACCAGATCCTCGCCGGCGGGCGCGACAAGCTCAGCTACGACACGATCTTCGAACGGTGCATGGCGGCGCGCCTCGCCGACGACCTCCGGCAGAAGCTCCGCCGCGCGGTCGCGTCCTTCGTCGGCCCGCTCGCGGTGCGGTCGTCGAGCCTGCTCGAGGACTCGCAGTTGCAGCCGTTCGCGGGGATCTACGCGACGTTCATGCTGCCGAACAACCACCCGGATCCCGAGGAGCGCTTCGGGCAGATCTGCCGGGCGGTGAAGGCCGTCTTCGCGTCGACCCACTCGGAGGAGGCGCGATCGTACATCGCGCGCACGCCGTACTCGATCGAGGAGGAGAAGATGGCCGTGCTGATCCAGCAGGTCGTCGGCCAGCCGCACGGGCACCGCTACTACCCGCACATCGGCGGCGTCGCGGTCTCGTACAACTACTACCCGATCGGTCACCAGCGCGCGGAGGACGGGCTCGCGATGGTCGCGCTCGGGCTCGGGCAGATGATCGTGCAGGGCGGGATGGGCGTGCAGTTCTCACCGCACGACCCGGCGGTGCTTCCGCAGTTCGGCTCCGCGCAGGACTACCTGCGCCACACGCAGCGACAGTTCGCCGCGCTCGACCTCGCACAGACCGACGTCGACTGGGGGTCGAAGGAGGGCGCGACGGCGATGTTCGACCTGTCGGACGCCGAGGCCGACGGCACGCTCGCGCTCGTTGGGAGCGTGTACTCGTCCGACGACGACGCGCTCCGCGACGACCTCCGGCTCGCCGGGCCGCGGCTCGTGACCTTCCACAACATCCTCAAGTGGGACGCGCTGCCGCTCGCGCCCGCGCTCGCCGAGGTGCTCTCGCTCGTGCGCGAGGGCATGGGCTGCGCGGTCGAGGTTGAGTTCGCCGTCGACGCGGGCGACTGGGGCAAGCCCGCACCGCGAGGCCGCGCGCGCCGCGAGCCCACGCTCTACGTGCTGCAAGTGCGCCCTCAGGCGACGCCGATCCTCGATGGGCTCGTCGACGTCGACGGCTACGGGCCGGACCAGATCCTGTGCGCGACGAAGCGATCGCTCGGCCACGGGATCATCGACGGGATCCGCGACATCGTCTTCGTGAAGCGGACGAACCTGCAGGCCTTCGAGACGCCCGCGGTCGCCGATCAGGTCGGGACGCTGAACGCGAAGCTCGTCGAGGCGAAGCGGCCGTACATCCTCGTCGGGCCGGGCCGCTGGGGGTCGAGCGACCCGCGGCTCGGGATCCCGGTGAAGTGGTCGCAGATCGCGGGCGCGAAGGTCATCGTCGAGACCGCCTTCGAGGACCGCGTCGTCGAGCCCTCGCAGGGCGCGCACTTCTTCCACAACGTGACCTCGTTCCGCATCGGCTACCTGACGATCCCGTCGGCGGAGCGGGCCACGGACGGCGAGCGCGTGGTCGACGACGCGTGGCTCGCCGCGCAGCGCGTGGACAGCGAGACGGCCGAGGTGCGGCACGTGGTGCTCGACGAGCCGCTGCGCGTCCTGCTCGACGGGCGGCGCAGCCGCGGCGGGATCGTGAAGCCGGGGGCGCGATCGAACGGGGGGTGAACGCCGGGGATCGCGCCCCGCCGAGCGCGGCTCCCGCGGCCTACGCGCGCCGACGACGCCGCGCGCAGGCGGCCGCCACGCCGATCGCCGCCAGCCACAGCGCGGGCGCGCCGGCGTGCGACGAGGCCTGACGACAGCCGCAGCCGCCGACGCTGCGATCGAGGGGGACGACGTCCGCGTCCTTCGCGGCGGCCGGCGCGCTCCCGGTCGGCGCCGGCGTGGGCGGACTGACGGTGCAGCCCTTCTCGCAGCCGTCGCCGGCGACGCCGTTGCCGTCGTCGCACGCCTCGCCCGTGTCCTTCGCGCCGTCGCCGCAGCGCGCGGCCACGCAGCTCGTGCGGCAAGCGTCGGGGGCCGTGTCGCTGTTCTTCGGACCGTCGTCGCACGCCTCGCCCGGGTCGACGGTGCCGTCGCCGCAGGCCGGGACGCGCGGCGCGTTCCACGCGACCACGCAGAAATCGTCCACGTTCCAGCCGCCGAGCTGCAGGCCCCCGTCGCTCGTGAGCTCGAGCTCGACCTCGACCTTGCCGTCCGCGACGACCGAGGAGAGGTCGACGTCGTGGAAGCGCCACTCCGCGTCGCGGTGGTGCGTGCGGCTCGAGTCGCCCAGGTCCGAGTTCAGGTTCGTCCACAGGGCCGTGCCATTGCCGTAGATCGTGGCCTGATCGAAGTTGCCGTCCTCGACGGTCAGCCAGCGCCGGTACTGCAGCCGCACGTGGGTGTAGCCCTTCGTGTCGACCACCGGACTGCGCACGTAGCGCGACGAGTCGGGGTTGTAGATGCCGTCGTTCGACCCCGCGGCCAGGTCATTGCCAATCAGCTTCTTGCCGGAGTACGCCGCGGTCGGGTCGCCGCTGCCGTGAGCCTTGCCGAGCGGGCCCCACTGCCAATCGTCGTCCGACTTCGGCCCGGATCGCACCCCGTGGCTCCAGCCGTTGGCGAACGGGTTGTACTCGAAGTCGTTGCAATAGAGCGGGACGACCTCGCCGACGAAGAGCTCGTACCAAGGGTCGGCCGCGTTCTCGGGGAAGGTGCGCGTCGAGCCGTCGCCGAGGAGCAGCGCGACCTGGTATTCGACCACCTGCCCGGCGGCCTGCGCGGGGATCACGCCGGATAGCGTGCCGTCGTCGGCGCGCGTCATCGGAAGCGTGCCCATCGTGCCCGGAGCCTCGCGCAGGCGCCACGCGAGCTGGCTCGTCGCGACGACCTCCCCGGGGCAGGCCGCGAAAAGGCCTTTCGGCGTCAGCGACACGACGTAGCCGTCGGCCGACGGCGGCTCGACCGAGAGCGTGGGGGAGACGACCTCGATCGACCGAAGGCCGTGCGCCCCGAACGCCGCGTCGATCTCGCAGACGTTGGGCGTGCCGTTGGCGAGGTCGCCGTCGTCGTCGTCCGCCACGAGCAGCGCGGGGTACATCGTGGGGATGTCGACGGCGCGACGAATGCCCTCGTACCAGAGGCGATCCGCCGTCGACACGCCGGCCTCCTGGCCGAGCTTCGCGATGAGCGCCTTGCGCAGGTCCCAGAGCGCGCCGGAGATGATCTGGCCCGTGGTGTGCGACTCGCCGACGTCGTCGGGCCAGCGGTACTCGAAGCCTGCCGGGTCGATCTCGCGGAGCGGCTCGTCGTTGCCGAACATGCCGCGCCCCATGCCGGAGTCGCCGACCATCGTCGAGGCGAGGTAGTCGGCGATGCCCTCGCTGAGGCCCTCTTCGAAGCCGCCGACACCGGGGATGATCGAGTTCGCGTGCACGGAGTGGCCGAGCTCGTGGACCACCACGTCGGCGAGGCGGCCCGTGTTCTCGCAGCCGCCCTTGGCGCGGAAGAAGTTCGTCGTGTTGCCGTCGGAGAAGGCGTTGCAGGCGTCGTCGATGTTGACGTTCACGCCGGCCTGCGCGCCGAGCCACGCGAGCGTCGGGGCGATGTTCTGGACGTAGCGCTTGCCGCGGAGCGTGTGCACGTACGCGGCGAGCTGCGCGTCGCCGAACTCGTCGTCGGCCGCGCTCCACGTCGCGGATCCGTCGGGCGCGAGCGACACGGTCGTCGTCGCGTTCGCGCCGCCCGAGTTCTGGACGCGCACGAGCGGGCCCTCGACGGAGAGCGAGACGTCGGCCGCGGCGTCGCCCGCCCAGGTGACGGCGCCGGCGTCGGAGGAGGCGACGGGCGACCCGGCGATCGAGAAGGTGGCGTTGGCGGCCGGATAGCTCTCGCGCACGCTGCCCGGGTGGCGCACCGGGGCGTCGAAGAGGACGCTGCCCTGGGCGAAGCGGAGGAGCTGCCGGCGCGCGACCGGCGCGCCCGTCGCGGCGTCGAGGTAGACGGCGAAGCGACCGATCGGGCGCTCGGCGTCGACGGTGACGCTCACGACGACGCGATCCTCGATCACCGACGCGCGGCCCACGATCGGCAGCACGATCGGGCCCTCGACCGCGCCGGCGCGCGCGACGGCGGCGCCGAGGTCGCGCACCCAGCGCTGGGCGGCGGTGCGCGCGGACGAGGCGGACACGCGCGTCCGCGGGCGCGCGAGAGACGGGCGGGGCACGGCGGTCGAGAGCACCAGCACGAGGCGGTCGCCCTCGAAGACGAAGCCGACCGCGGCGTCGACGACGGGCAGGCCGGAGACCGACTGGGCGAAGGCCACGGTGCGCAGGCGGCCGTCGAGATCGTCGGCAAGGAGCCGAAAATCGCCCGGATCCGCGCCGGGGGCGAGGACCTCGAGGTGCCGGGCGAGGAGGTCCTGCGCGAAGGCCTCGGCGACTTGCGGGGACGCGGCCGCTCCGGGCGCGTCGATCCCCGGGCCGTGGAGCGTCGCGATCGCGCCGGTGGCGCCGTCCCAGCGGGCCTCCCAGCCCGTGCCGATCTCGACCTCGAGGCGAGCGAACGCGGCGCGCGCCTCGGCGGGCGGGGCGACCTCGAGGACGCGCGCGGCGCGGGCGGGCAGGCCGGACGCGACCTCGATCGACGGCACCGGCTGGCGCGTCGGCTGCGCCTGGCCCTGCGACGACGGCGTCGCGGCGGCGGCGGGCGCGATCGACGCGGCGGCCCCCAGGACGGCGACGGCGGTGAAGGCACGGACGACGCTTCGCATTCTCACGACCGACCTCATGATGACCTCGCCCTGCCAATGCCCGCGCCGCCCCCCGACGGCCGCAGCACCGCCCGACGTATTGGCCGATCGGCGGCGAACCTTCACGGGAAAAGGACGACCGCGCGAGGTCGGCCGCGCGGTGGGGCAAGACGCGACGGCGCGGCGCCTCGCGCGCAGGTCGATCCTCCCGTCCCAGGCAGCCTCGCGACGGGCCGCCCGTGCGCTCGCGCCTCAGCGAGCTACCGCCGCGGCGACGACCTCGTCGGCCGAAGCCGCGCTCGCCGCGCGGGCGACCCAGCGGCCCAGGAAATGCCCCGCGATCAGCCCGAGGCGAGCGCGAGGATCGCGGCCTCGAGGTCGCGCGCCGTCGCGAAGCGCCCGTCCGGATTCTTCGCGAGGCAGCGGGCGAGCAGCGCGTCGAGGCGGGGCAGCCCGATCGGCGGCAGGTCCTCCACGAGCACCGCGTGCAGCGTCTCGACGGCGGACGACTTCGCGAACGCGCGCCGCCCGCTGACGAGCTCGTAGAGGATCGCGCCGACGGCGAAGAGGTCCGCGCGCGCGTCGACGCTCTCGCCGCGCGCCTGCTCGGGCGCGAAGTAGCCGACGGTGCCGAGTAGCATGCCCGCCGCCGTCGCGGTCGGCTCGCGCCTCCCGAAGAGGGGCGCGGTCAGCTTCACCATGCCGAAATCGAGGATCTTCAGCGCGCCCGCGGTCGTGACGAAGAGGTTCTCCGGCTTCAGGTCGCGGTGGACGATGCCCTTGTCGTGCGCGACGACCAGGCCACGCACGAGCTCGAGGGAGAGCCCGAACGCCTCCGCCTCGGTCATCGGCCCCTCCTCGACGCGCCGGCGCAGCGTGCTGCCGTCGAGCAGCTCGAGCGCCAGGTACTGCTCGCCGTCGTCGGTCCGGCCGAAGTCGAAGACGCGCACGATGCTCGGGTGGTCGAGCGCGGCGAGCGCGCGCGCCTCCTGCCCGAACCGCCGCCAGCCGTCCGGGTCGCGCAGCGAGGACGCAGTCAGCACCTTGAGCGCGACCTCGCGCAGGAGCCGGCGATCGAGCGCGCGGTACACCGTCCCCATGCCGCCGCTGCCGATGACCGAAAGGATCTCGTAGGGCCCGAGCGTCTTGCCCGGCGGGTGCGATCCGGCGGCGGGGGGTGGCGCGCTGCCGAGGCCGACGGCGGTGTCGAACAGCACGGGCGCCTCGTCGTCGCCTCGGCGCGCCCGGTTGCGGCCCTCGCGGCGGGCGAGGTGGAGCCCGCGGTCGGCCATGCTGACGAGCTCGTCGGGCGTCACGGACGCCCGGTCCTCGACGCGATCGCTCCCGAAGTAGCCCGCGCTCGCGGTCACCGACACGCGCGCGCGCCCCTGCACGAGCTCGAGCTCGGCGACGCGCGCGACCAGGCGCTCGGCGACCTCTCGCGCCGCGGCCGTGCCGGCGTCGCGCGAGATCACGCCGAACGACTCGCCGCCGTAGCGACAGGCGACGTCGCGAGGCCCGGCCTCGGCCGCGACCACGTCGGCGACGCGGCGCAGGACGAGGTCCGCGAACGGGTGTCCGTAGGCCTCGGTGAGGGCCTTGAGCTGGTCGATCTCGAGCAGCGTGAGCGCCACGCCGCGGCCCGTCCGCGACGCGGCCGCGTCCTCCTCGAGGCGTGCGTCGAAATACGTGCGGTTCCACAGGCCCGTGATCGGGTCGAGCTGCGCGCGCGTCGCGAGGAGGTCGAAGAAGCGCTTCGTCCGCAGCGCGGATCGGACGCGCGCGCGGAGCTCGATGCCGTCGAAGGGCTTGACGACGTAGTCGATGGCGCCCGCGTCGAAGGCCATGACCTTGGTCGCCACGTCGACCGTGCCGGTGATGAAGATTATCGGGATCGAGGCGAGGCGAGGCTCGGAGAGCAGGCTCCGGCAGACGTCGAGGCCCGACCGGCCCGCGAGATCGAGGTCGAGCAGCACGAGATCGGGGCGCGTCGCGCGCGCGACCGCCATGCCCGAGTCGGCGTCGAAGGCGTGCAGCACGTGAACACCCTCCGGCCGCAGGCGGACCTCGACGAGGTCGTGGATGTCCTCCGCGTCGTCGATGACAAGGACCTTCTGCGGCCCCTCGCCCGGGCCGATCGTCGCGGAGGTCACGAGGCCCTCGAGCGCGCGCGCCCGCAGAGCGCCGCGAGCGCGTCGAGCGCGGCCGCGACGTCGTCGGAGCCGCCCGCGTCGACGACCGCCCGCTCGATCGCGGCGGCGGCCTCCGTTATCGCGGGGAAGCCGTAGCCTCCCGCGCCGCCCTTGAGCTGGTGGGCGAGCCGCTGCAGGTTCGCGCGACCCGCGTCGCCCGCGGCGTGCTCGAAGCGCAGCGCGGTGACGCGGCTCGGCAGGCTCGCGACGAAGCGGTCCACGATCTCGACCATGTCGGGGTCCTCGCCGAACGCGCTGACGATCGCCTCGCCATCGGCCGCGGGGGCGACCTCGGGCGCGGCCGGCTTCCGGGCGGCGACGAAGCGGCGGAGCGTCTCGAAGAGCTCCGTGCGGTCGATCGGCTTGCGCACGTACTCGTCGCAGCCGGCCGCGAGGCAGCGCTCGCGCTCGCCCCCCATCGCGTGCGCCGTCAGCGCGACGATCGCCCCCGCGTAGCCCGAAGCGCGCAGCTTGCGGGTCGCGTCGTAGCCGTCGAGCACGGGCATCTGCATGTCCATCAGCACGAGGTCGAAGGGGCGCCCGGCACGGAGCGCTTCGAGCGCGTGATCGACCGCGACCGCGCCGTTCTCGGCCACGGTGACGTCGAGCCCGTACTTGCGGAGCAGCGTCGTGATGAGGATCTGGTTGTCCGGCCCGTCCTCCGCGAGCAGGACCGCCCCGCAGAGCCGCGCGGCGGGCGAAGGCGCCATCGCGGCCACGCGCCTCGCCTCGGAGAGGCCGCTGACCATCTGGGCGCCCGCGGCGGTCACGGGCACCGAAATGGTGAAGGTGCTCCCGAGGCCCGGCTGGCTCGTGGCGCCGATCTCGCCGCCGAGCGCCGTGACGAGGCCGCGCGAGATCGCGAGGCCGAGCCCGGAGCCGCCATACCGGCGGGTCATCGAGAGATCGGCCTGCTCGAAGGGCTGAAAGAGCTTGCTCAGCTGGTCGGCGCGGAGGCCGATGCCGGTGTCGACCACGTCGACCCGGAGGCGAGCCGCGGCCGGGTCGTACGCAACGCGCACGCGCACGCCGCCCGATTGGGTGAACTTGATGGCGTTGCCGATGACGTTCAAGAGCACCTGGCGGAGGCGCGTCGGATCCGTGCGGACCGAGAGGGGGATGGGCGTCGCGAGCTCGATGTCGAACGCGAGGCCGTGGTCGATCGCGCGGGCGCGCAGGAGCGAGTCGAGGTCCGACAGCAGCGTGACCGGCGAGCACTCGATGATCTCGAGCTTGAGCTTGCCGGCTTCGATCTTCGACAGATCGAGGATGTCGTTTATCACCGAGAGCAGGTGCTCGCCGTTGCGCCGCACGATCATCGCGTAGTTGAGCCGATCGCTCTCGCCGAGCGAGGGGGCGGCCAGCATGTCGGCGAAGCCGAGCAGCGCCGTCAGCGGCGTCCGGATCTCGTGGCTCATCTGCGCGAGGAAGCGGCTCTTCGCGACCGTCGCCGCCTCGGCCGCGCTCTTGGCCTCGACCAGGCGCTTCTGCGCCTCGTCGAGCTCCTCGGTGAGCATGTTCAGCGAGAGCGCGAGCGCGTCGAGCGGGCCGCTCCCGCGCACGGGCGCGCGCCGCGTGAAGTCGAGCGCGGCCACCGCGAAGATGGCCTCGAGCACCTCGCCGAGGTGCGCGGCCTCGTCGTCGCGCTGGTGGCGTTCGTCGACGACCGCGTGGTCGACGGCCTCGACCGCGGAGGCCAGCCGTTCGGCGGCCTCGCGCACCTTCGCCGTCGCGAGCCCGCCGCCCTCCGCGCCCCGCAGGAGCGCCTCGACGTGGGCCTTGAGCTCGTCGACCCGCGCCTCGAGCGCCCGGAGCGTTCCGTCGTCGGACATTCAGGGCAGCTTGCCGAAGGACCGGACCCAGGCCTCGGCCTCGGCCTCGACCGTGAAGAGGCGCGTCGGCATCGGGGGCTTGTTCAGGCCGATGAAGAAGTTGCCGACCGCGCGGCCGAGCGGCGACTTGACGAGGATCGCGACCGCGAAGAACAGGTCCGCGTGCTCCGGCGCCCCGTAGTAGGCGCGCGCCTCGCGCGACATCGATCGGAGCGCGCTGATGTCGACGATCAGCGCCCGCTGCTTGCCCCCGGACAGCGCGCGGTGCGCCCGAATGCCGTCCTTCGCGTCCTCGAGGCCGTAGTCCGCGCCGGCCTTCGCGACCCCGCGGATGATGCCCTCCTCGTCGAGCCAGTAGCTCGAGACGCGCTGCTCGTGGACCGGACCGACCGGCGCGCCGCTCACGACGGCCGCCCGAGGCCGCGGGTCCACGCGAGCGCGTCGTCGACGTTGTCGAACAGCCGCAGGGGGAACGGCGGCTTCGACACGTTGATCACGAAGTTGCCGATCGCGCGGGCGATCATCGACGACGCGACGACGAGCCCGGCCGAGGCGAAGACGTCCTCTGCGCCAGGCCCGGAGTAAGCGTTGCGCGCTTCGCGGCTCAGGCCCTTCGCGGCGGAGATGTCGATCACGGCCGGGTGCGGGTGACCGGCCGCGAGCTGGCGGAAGATGCGCATGCTGTCCTCGGCCTGATCGCGCGACTGCACGGCGTCGGCCGGTTTGACCATGCACCGGAGCATCCCATCCTCCAGCCAGAACACGCCTACGTCGTTCTCGATGCTTTGATTCATCCGCGTCGGGCCGAGTCTATCGACACGCGCACGTCGGGCACAACGCGCCCCGGCGGCCGCCCTCCAGCGCAACGGACCAAAGGGAGCAGCGGGCGTGCATTTATTGTCGAGATTCTCGTTGTCGCCGTGGTGCCACGATCTCGCCGTCGGACACGCCTCCGACCCGCGCGCGCGCTCGCGGCGGCGTCGAGGTGGCGCCTCAGAACCGGCCGGCGAGGCCCGCCTGACTCCCCGTGGAATACGGGATGACCACGAGGGCGGCCGACTTGTTGAAGGGCGGCCGGATGGCCACGCCGAGCACGGTCATGAGCAGGCCCGCGTTCTGGAGCACGCCGCGAGCACGGGCGCCGCACCGGCCCAGACCGTCAGCCCGGCGGATCCTCCTCCGGCAGCCCCACGATCTCCGCGAGCGGAACGCCCGAGCGCTGCGACCGCTTGAGCTGCGCGAACCGCCAGTACGTGTAGACCACGGGGATGATCTCGAGCGTGAGGAACGCGCTCGTCAGGAGGCCGCCGACCATCGGCGCGGCGATGCGCTTCATCACGTCGGCGCCGCTGCCCGTGGCCCAGAGCAGCGGGATGAGGCCGATCAGCATGGTCGAGACGGTCATCAGCTTGGGACGCACGCGCTGCACCGTGCCCTCCATGTGCGCCCAGATGATGTCGTTCAGGTCGCGGATCTTCCCGGCGCGCAGCCGGCGATAGAACGCCTGGTCGATGTAGACGATCATCACGATGCCGGTCTGCGCGGCGAGCCCGACGAGCGCGATCACGCCGACCCACACGGCGGTCGAGAGGCGGTAATCGAGCGCGTAGAGCAGCCACACGGTGCCGACGAGCGCGAACGGGATCGACAGCAGCACGATGAGCACCTCGGTCAGGTGCTTGAACTGGAGCCACAGCAAGACGACGATGATCGTCAGCGCCACGGGCACGAGGATCTTCATCCGCTCGCGCATCTGCTCGAGCAGCTCGTACTGCCCCGTCCACTTCAGGTACATGCCGGCGTCGAGCTTCAGCGACCCGCCGTCGAGCGCGTGCTTCACGACCGCCTTCGCGTCGTTCACGTAGCCGCCGAGGTCGCGCGACGGCTCGACGTCGACGTACACGTAACCGACGAGCAGGCCAGCCTCGTCGCGGATCATCGGCGGGCCCTCGACGACCTCGACCTTCGCCAGCTCGCGCAGCGGCACGTGGCGCGCGGGGCCCGAGGACGCGATCGCGGCCGCGCTCGGCCCGATCGGCGCCGTGGGGCCGCCCATGCCGGTGACGTCGCCTGCCCCGATCGATCGCAGCGGGATGAGCACCTCGCGGAGGCGCTGCACGCTCGATCGGAAGTCCTCCTTGTAGCGGAGGTTGACCGAGTAGCGCGCGCGCCCCTCGACGGTGGTCGTGATCGGCTCGCCGCCGATCGCGCTCTCGATGACCATCTGGAGGTCGTCGACCTGAAGTCCGTAGCGCTGGAGCGCCGCGCGATCGGGCACCACGTCGACGTACGACCCGCCGAGGGATCGCTCGTAGAGGACGCTGCGCGTGCCGGGGATCTCGGCGAGCAGCGACTCGAGGCGCGCGCCCGCGCGCTCGATCGCCTCGAGCTGGTGACCGAAGACCTTGATGCCCACGGGCGTGCGCACGCCGGTGGTGAGCATGTCGACGCGCGCGCGGATCGGCATGGTCCACGCGTTGGTCCAGCCCGGCAGGCGCATCACCGTGTTGAGCTTCGCGACGAGCTCGTCCCAGGTCTCGCGGCGCTGCTCGGGCCACACGACGCCGAGCGCCTTGCCGAGCCACGGGGGCACGTGGCCGGTGTGCCACCGTTCGACGCGGATCATCGGCCACGTATCGGGCGGGCGGAGCTGGATCACCGTCTCGATCATCGAGAGCGGCGCCGGGTCGGTCGCCGTCTCGGCGCGGCCGACCTTGCCGAGCACGGTCTTCACCTCGGGGAAGCTCTTGATGATCGCGTCCTGCTTCTGGAGCTGCCGCTTCGCCTCCTCGATGGCGAGGTTCGGCAGCGTCGTCGGCATGTAGAGCAGGTCGCCCTCGTTCAGCGGCGGCATGAACTCGCTGCCGAGCCTCATCGCGAGCGGGATCGCGGAGATCACCGCGAAGACCCCGATGAGAATCGTCGTGACGGGCCTCCGCAGCGCGACGTAGACGAAGGGCTTGTAGACCGCGATGATCGCCCTCGAGATCGGGTGGTTCGCCTCCGCGCGGATCTCGCCCGTGATGAGCAGGTCACGCAGCGCGGGCGCGAGCGTCACCGAGAGGATCGCGGCCGAGAGCATCACGAAGGTCTTGGTGTACGCGAGCGGGCGGAAGAGGCGCCCCGCCTGCCCGGTGAGCCCGAAGACCGGGATGAACGACACCGCGATGATGATCAGCGAGAAGAAGATCGCCGGCGTCACCTCCTTCGCGGCGGCGCCGAGCAGGCGCGCGCGCGGCGCGCGAGAGGTTCTTCGGCGCGTGCTCGAGCTTCTTGTGGCACGCCTCGACCATCACGATCTCGGCGTCGACGGTGGCGCCGATCGCGATCGCGATGCCGCCGAGGCTCATGATCGTGGACGGCACCCCGATGAGGTACATCGGCACGAACGAGAGCAGCACCGCGAGCGGGAGGCTGACGATGGGCAAGAGCGCGCTGCGCAGGTGCATCAGGAACAGGAGGATGACGAGGCTGACGACGATCATCTCCTCGACGAGCGCGTGGCGCAGCGTCGCGATCGCCCGATCGATGAGGCCGGCGCGGTCGTAGGTCGGGATGATCTCGACGCCCTCGGGCAGCGCGTGGCGCAGCTCGTCTATCTTCGCCTCGACGCGCGTGATCAGCGCGCGCGCGTTCTCGCCGTAGCGCATCACGACGATCGCGCCGACGGACTCGCCGAGACCGTCGAAGTCGGCGGCGCCGCGGCGCACCTCGGGGCCGAAGCGCACCGATCCGACGTCGCGCACGCGCACGCTCGCGCCGCTCGCCTCGGCGCGGATCGCGACCTCGCCGAGCTCGCCGAGGCTGGACAGGTAGCCGCGCCCGCGCACGTAGTACTCGCGGCTGCCGAGCTCGAGCACGCGGCCGCCGACCTCGGAGTTCGACCGCTTCACCGCGCGACCGACGTCCTCGACCGTCACGCCGTACGCGCGCAATCGCTCCGGATCGAGGGTGATCTGGTACTGGCGCTGGTAGCCGCCGACGGGCGCGACCTCCGCCACCCCGGGCACGCTCGCGAGCGCGTAGCGGAGCGTGTAGTCCTGGATGGATCGCAGCTCGACGAGGTCGTGCTTGCCGGTCCTGTCGACGAGCGCGTACTCGTAGACCCAGCCGATGCCGGTCGCGTCGGGGCCGAGCGTCGGGGTGACGCCCTCGGGAAGGCGCCCCGCGAGCGAGCTCATGTACTCGAGCACGCGCGATCGCGCCCAGTACACGTCGGTGCCCTCCTCGAAGAGCACGTACACGAACGACATGCCGAACATCGAGTAGCCGCGCACCGCCGTCACCTTCGGCGCGGCGAGCAGCGAGCTCGCGATCGGGTACGTGACCTGGTCCTCGATGATCGTCGGCGATCGGCCCTTCCACTCGGTGAAGACGATGACCTGCGGGTCGCTGAGATCCGGGATCGCGTCGAGCGGGATCTGGCGCAGCGCGGCCGTCGCGCCGAACGCGGCGACGAGGAAGGCGAAGATGACGAACCAGCGGTTCTTCGCGCAGAGATCGATGAGGCGGCCGATCATGGGGCGGCCTCAGCGTCCGCCGGCGAGCGACGCGCCGAGGCGGCTCTCGGCGTCGATGAGGAACGTCGCGCCGGAGACCACGCGCTGGCCGGCCATCACGCCGCCCTTCACCACGAAGCGCTCGCCGACCTGCTCGCCCAGCAGCACGGGCGTGGGCACGTAGCGATCGCCGTCGACGACGAAGACGTACTGCGATCGGCCGGTGTCGACGACCGCGTCGAGCGGCACGGTCACGACGTCGGTGGAGGCGCCCCGCAGCTCGATCGTGCCGTACTGGCCGGGGCGCAGCGCCAGATCGTCATTTTTCACCTGGAACCGGACGCGCGTCGTGTGCGTCGCGAGGTCGTGCTCGGGGTAGACGAGGTCGACCTTCATCTCGAAGCGCGAGCCCTCGAGCGACGGCGTGTGGAAGACGCCCACGTCGCCGATGCGGATGCCGGCGACCTGCGAGGGGTACACGCTCGCGACGACGTACACGTGCGCGAGGTCGGCGATCTCGTAGAGCGCCAGCTCGGGCGTGACGAACGATCCGAGCACGACGCTCTTCTTCACGACGTAGCCCGAGATCGGTGAGACGAGGCCGATCGTGCGCGCAGGCGCGCCGCCGGCGGCGATGCGGTCGATGGTCGGGCCGCCGACGCCGAGCAGCTCGAGGCGCTTTCTGGCCTGATCGATCGGCGGCTTGCCGGCGCCGGGCGTGGACTTGCTCCAGCCGCTCATCGTGAGCAGCTCCTGCTCGGCCTGGAAGACCTCGGGGCTGTAGATGGCCGCGAGCACCTCGCCCGCCTTCACCTTCACGCCGGTCTGGTTGACGCGCACCTGCTCGAGGAAGCCGGGCGCGCGCGTGTGCACCTCGGCGCGGCCCGTCTCGGGGGCCTCGACCATCGCGACGACGCGGAGCGCCTCGCCGGCGGGCGATCGCAAGACCAGCGCCGTGCGGACGCCGATCGCCTGCACGCGGTCGAGCGAGAGCGTGACGGGCGCGACGTCGGTCGGAGCGGCCATCGCGCCGTGCGCGAGGCTGGCGGCCGTCACGAGGTCCATCTTGCACTTGGGGCAGCTGCCGGGCGTGGAGCTCTTCACGTCGGGGTCCATCGGGCACGTCCACAGCTCGGGCGCGCCTGCGTCGGGCGCCACCGCAGGCCCCGCGTGCGGGTGATCGTGTGCGTGGGCGGCCGGCAGGGAGGTCGCGGCGGGCGACGACGCGGACGCGGACGTCGACGGCGCGGCGCCCTGCGACCCCGCGAGCTGATCGGCCGGGATCGCCTCGAGGCTCATGTGGCAGATCGGGCAATCGCCGGGCTGATCCGAGACGATCTGCGGGTGCATCGGGCACCGGTATCGGGCCCTCGACGCGGCCCCCGCTGGCGTCTGCCCGAGGAGCGGCGCCGCGTAGCTGTACACGGAGAGCGCCGCGGCGAGCACCATCGCAGCGAGGAGCCCCCAGCGCACGAGGGCCATCGATCGAACCCCGCGCGGCGGCGCCTCGTCGCCCTCCTCGAAGCGATCGGTCTCGGGAGCCTCGATCTCGGCGCGATCGGCGTCGTTCGGGTCGTTCGGATCACTCATGGCGGTCGGGCTCCGTGGCTTCGGGCAGAGGCTTGCGGGCGACGCGCTCTCCGGTCGCACCGTCGAGATCGGCGAGCGCGCGGCCGTGCTCCGCGCGCGCCTCGACGAGGTCGAGGTCGACCGCGAGCGACGATCGCAGCGCGTCGAGGAACGAGAGGAGGTCGGTGCCGCGCGTGGCGTAGCCGGCCTGCGTGGCCTCGAGCGCGCGCCGGGCGGCGGGCCGCACCACGTCGCGGAGGAGCGCGAAGCGGCGCTCGGCCGATCGCGCCTCGGCGAGCGCGCGCGTCACCTCGCTGCGCACCCGCAGGCGCGCGGCGTCGGCCCCGGCGGCCTCGGAGTGGACGCGCTCCTCGGCGCTCTTGCGGCGGCCGCTCGCGGCGCCCCACACCCACGGCAGCGACATGCCGAAGGACGCGCCCCACGCGGCCCCCATGGTCTCCGTCGGGACGAAGCCGCTCACGCCGACGAGGAACTTCGGGATCGTCGCCTCGCGGCCCGCAGCCTCGGCCGACGCGGCGGCGGACCGGCGCATCAGCTCGGCGGCCTGCACCTCCGGGCTCCCGATCGCGGCGCGGTCGGCGAGCTCGTCGGCCTCGGGCCCCATGATCTCGACCGGGGTCTCGCGCGGCGGTCCGAGCGGCGCGTCCGCGACGCGGCCGAGCAAGGCGTTCAGCCGCGCGCGCGCCTCCTCGCCGCGCCCCGCCTCGCGCTCGATCTCGACGGCCATGCGCGATCGCTCGAGGTCGGCCTTGGTCACGTCGGCGAGCGGCGCGCCCGTCGCGTAGCGCGCGCGCGTCGCATCGCCCAGCTGCTCGGCGATCGCGATCGCCTCGAGCTGCACCGCCCCGCGCGCGACCGCGGCGGCATAGTCGACGAAGGCGCGGTCGACCTCGCGCACGATCACGCGCGCCTCGGCGACCACCAGCGCCGCTGCCGCGCGCGCCTCGAGCGCCATCGCCTCGGCCGAGAGCGCGAGCGATCCGGCCGGCGGCAGCTCCTGGCGGAGCGTGATCATCGTCATGCCCGCCTGATCGAAGCGGTACGCGCGCGCGATCGGGATCTGCCAGATCTCGGCCATGAGCTCCGGGGCCGGGAGGCTCCCCTCGGCACGGGCGCGCTCGGCGAGGGCGCGCACGCGGTGAGCCGCCGCGACGAGCGCCGGGTGCCGCGCGAGCACCGCCGCGGTCACGGCCGCGCGATCGATCGGGCCCGCGAGCTCCGCGTCGCTCGGCGCGCGCGCCGCGGCGTTCGCCCCGCCCTGCCCTGCCTTTGCTGCGTCGACCGCGCCCGACCCAGGCCGCGCCCTCGGGTCGAGCGAGTGAGCGGCGACCTCTGGCACCGCCTCCGCCTCGCGCAGCGCGGCCCTCGCGCCGACCGAGAGGCAGCCGATCGAGCCCGCCGCCACGACCCCGAGCGCGGCGATCGCCGGCCGGTACCAACTTTCTCGAACCACTTCGCAACCTCCGCGTCGATCGCCGTGCGGCTCGATCGGAGGGCGCACGAGCGCGCCGTCGTCGAGCCGCGTCAGGCGCGGAGGAGGGCGTGATCGCGCCCGCGCTCCGCGCTCGCTGCCTCGTTCGAGGCAGCGGCGACGCGGATCAGCAGCGGAATACGGAGAGCGAGATGCAGCGCCGAGCGCCCGATCCGGGCCCCGCGCGGATCGGATCGCCGCGCCGCGCGACGGGGATCGCCGCGCCACGCCACGCGAGCGCGTACGCGACCGCGATCACCGGCGCGACCGGGGTGACCGTCAGCACGGCCGGAGGCAGCTCGAGCGACGCGGCTGCTCCGCGGGCCGTCGGCAAATCGCCAACCGCGTGCGTGTCGCAGCACTCGCCCTTCACCCGCGGCGCAGTCGGGTCGTTCGTCGTGTCGGACGGGTCCTCGTGCGTCGCCATGCAGCAGGTCTCGACGACCGCGTCCATGGGCACGCAAAACAGGTAGCTCCGCCCCGAGACGACGGCGGCGACGGCGATCATGATCGCGAGCGCACCCGTGAGCGCCCGGCGCAGCACGTCGCGCGCCCGCGTCGCCCGCTCTCGATCCCTGCTCCGCGACCGCACGACGCGCATTCTTCCACCATGGCGCCGACGTTGTCGAGGCGACACGCGACGGTTCCGTCCCGCGCGGTCCGAGCTATCCTCGAGCTTCGGATCTGTTCTCCGGAATCGGTCCGGCCTCCCTCGGCTCCCACGGACGACGGCCCTCACGGCCCAGGAACGCCATGCCCGTGTTCGATCGCATCCGCGCCTGGGCCCCGTTCGGCGCCGTCCCCGAGATCCACGCCGACGAGCTCCTCGCCGCGCTCGACCTCCCGGTGCCGCCCGTGCTCGTCGACGTCCGCACGCGGGTCGAGTGGGAGCAGAGCCACATCGCGGGGTCGATCAGCGTGCCGATCCTCCGGTTCGACGAGCGGCTCGACGGCCTCGGCCTCGACCCCCTGAGGCCCGTGGTGGTGCTGTGCCTGTCGGCGCACAGGAGCATCCCGGCCGTGCGAATCCTGCGATCCCGCGACTTTCACGGCGCCGCGCAGCTCGAGGGCGGGATGCTCGCGTGGTGGGCGCGCCGATACCCGACCGTGCGGGCGGGCGCGTGAACGATCCTGGCCCCTGCCCCACCCGTGGCGCTCCGCGCGTCGACGACGCACCGGACGCGGGCGCTGCGGCGCCGACCCCGCGCTCCACAGCCCGGTGGGCTCTGCTCGCCGGGCGACGCGGCCGCGGGCGGATCGGCCAGCTCGAGGCGGCGATCGCCGGGCTCCGCGGGCGGGGGATCCGCGTCGGCGGCGTCGTGCAGCGCGCCCTCGACGACGATCGCGGCGAGCACACGGGCTACGTCGCGGTGGAGCTCGCGGGCGGGCGCGAGGTCGTGCTCGCGCGCCCGTCGACCTCGAGGGACGCGATCGCGCCGGCGGGGGTCGAGCTCATCTGCTCGTACACGTTCGACTCGGCGGCGTTCGACGCCGCGCGCGCCTGGGTGGAGCGCGACGCGGGCACGTGCGACGTCGTCGTGATCGACGAGGTGAGCAAGCTCGAGGTCGGGCGCGGCGGCCACCACGCCGCGGTCGAGATCGCCCTCGCGGGACGCGCCTTGACGCTCCTCAGCGTGCGATCGGAGCAGCTCTTCGCCGTGATGGATCGCTACGGGCTCGACGAGCCGGTAGCCTCGCTCGAGGCCGGTGATCCGGGCGAGGTCTTTCGCCTCGTCGACGCGATCTCGGCGGCGACCGCCGCGCGACGCTAGAACCGCCCGACCAGCACCACGCCCCCGGGCGAAACGCCGACCGACGCCGCGCGCGGCTTCGGAGGCGCCCCTCCCGGCCCCACCGCGAACAGCACGGCCGTCGCGATCGCCCCCGCGATCGTCACGCCGCCGAGGACGTCGGTCGCGAGCGCGAGCGTGCGGGTCCTGTCTTGCGCCGCCTTGAGGTCCGGCGGGCTGCCCGGGTAGGTCGCGAGCGCGTCGCGCAGGTCGCCGCGCGCCGAGAGCGCGAGCCCACCGAGGACGCCGGTCGCCACCCCGGCGGCGGCCGTGATGGAGAGCGTCACCCAGGGCGCGAGGCCGCGTCGCCGCTCGGCGGGCGCGGCCGGCTCGGTCGAGGTCGGCGCGTCGGCGCGCGTCGGCGCCGCGGCGGCCTCCTCGATCGGCGCGAGCTCGAGCGCGACCGACGCCGCCTGCATGCCCGCCACGTCGAGCGCGCGCTGGGCGGCGCGGAAGCCTCCGTGCGTGGCGGAAAACTTGTGCCGGCCGACGTTGACCACGACCGGCGCGGCGAGGGGCGAGACCCCGAGGCGGACGTCGTCGAGCAGGATCTCGGCGCCCTCGACGTTGGTCGTCACGGAGATCGTGCCGACCTTGTTCTTGAGCTGGTCGACCCAGGCTTGGACGTCCTTGCGGCGCGCGGCGGGGACCTCCTTGCCGCCCTCGCGCAGGTACTGCTCGAACGCCGACAGCGCGCCGGCGTAGTCCTTCAGCTCGCGCGAGGTCTGCCCGAGGTTGTAGAGCACCCGGTAGTTCGGCGACAGCTCGTGGGCGCGCCGGAACTCGACCTGCGCCGCGGTGAAATCGCCGTCCTTGTAGAACGCGACGCCGCTGCGAAAGCGCTCGCTCGCCTCGTCGGCCGAGGGAGGGTCCTTCGGGTCGGCGCGCGCGGAGGCGCCGGTCGTCAGCGCGGACGCGATCACGACCAGGGCGGTGAGCGCGCGGGCGGCCTGGAATCTCACGGCTTGTACGGGTCCTTCTCGTCGATCGGGCTCGCGGACTTGGCCGGCTTGGCGCCGGGACGCTTCGATCCTTCACCGGTGGCGGCGGGCAGCGCGCCGCCCGCGGGCCAGGGGCCGCCGAGCACCGGCGCCGCCGCGGACGGGGCCGTCGACGCCTCCGCGCCAGCGTCCTCGAGCGCGAGGAGCGAGATGGCGACCACGATGGCCTTCTCGTAGCTCACCATCCGAGTCTCGGACTTGAGGCCGGGCCCCTCGACGTCGACGCGGTGCATGGACCCGTCGCGCGGCACCTGCGCCACGAACGGGTTGTCCGCGAGCGGCACGCCGTCGAGGCGCGCGATCGCGCCCGCGGGCCCGAACGAGATCGACAGGCCCACGCGGTCGGCCGCGACCGACGCGTCCGGCGCCTGCGCCGCGGAAACGGGCTTCGCCGGCGCCTGGAGCTTCAGCGACAGCAGCACGAAGATGCCGATGACCGACGCGATGGCCATGAACGCGAGCCCGGCGAGGACGCCGCGGCCCGTCGCGGGGCCGGGCGCCGCGCGCGGGCCGACGTCGGCCGCGAGCACGGTCGAATGCGATCCGGAGGCGCTCGCCCCGCCACCGCCGTGCAGCACCGGCAGCGCGTCGGAGCTCGAGACCCGCCGGGTGGCCTCGCTGCGATCGACGCGGCCCGCCGTGCCGTCGAACGCCCCGGGCGGCGCGCTGAGGACGGGCACGGGCAAGGAGGTCGACGTCTCGCGCAGCAAGCGCCGCATCTGCTCGTCGATGACGCGCCGGATGTGCTCGCGCTCGTCGGCGAACTCGCGCGTGAGGAGCTCGGCGACGTCGCGGTTGCCGAGGCGGCGGGTCGTGCGATCCAGGTACTGCTCGAGCGCCTCGCGGAACTCGTCCGCGCTCGCGAAGCGGTCGTCGCGGAGATGCGCCATCGCGCGATCGCAGATGGCGGCCAGCTCCGGGTCGGCGTCCGGCTTCACGTCGCGGATGCGCGGCTCCTGGCCCGACAGGCGGCGGCCGAGGATCGCCGTCTGGCCGTCGTTGGCGGCGAGCCGCTGCCCCGCCATCGCCTCCCAGAGCATGACGCCGACCGCGAAGACGTCGGTGCGCGCGTCCACGCTGTCGCCGCCGGCCTGCTCGGGCGCCATGTACGCGAGCTTGCCCTTGAACATGCCGCTCTGGGTGCTGCTCGACGCGCCGGTCGCCTTGGCGATGCCGAAGTCGACGAGCTTGACCTGCCCGTCGTACGTGACGAACACGTTCTGGGGGCTCACGTCGCGGTGCACCACGCCGAGGGGCGTGCCGTCGAAGTCGCGCAGCGTGTGGGCGTACTGCAAGCCCGCGAGCACGTCCGCGAGGATGCGCACGTGCAGCCCGAGCGGCATGCGGCCGCGCCCCAGCTTGCGCAGGACGACGTGCAGCGGCTGCCCGTCGAGGTAGTCCATCGCGAGGAAGTGGCGCGCGCCGTCGACGCCGACCTCGTAGGTCTGGACCACGTTCGGGTGGTTGAGGCGCGCCGCGATGCGCGCCTCGTTCATGAACATCGCGAGGAAGTCCTCGTCGTGCTCGAGGTCGCCCTTGAGCAGCTTGATGACGAGCAGCTTGTGGAACCCGCCGGGCCCGGGGACGCACGACAGGAACACCGACGCCATGCCGCCCTCTCCGAGCTTGGCGATGACGTGATATTTCCCGACGCGATCAGCCTGCATGGTCAGTGCGGCGTGGGGCCGATGAGGACGAACGAGATCGTGTTGGGGAGGACCTGGAAGCTCGACTCGCCGATGAAGGCGTCACCCTTCGCGACGTAGGCGCGCGCGACGACCGACTTGGCCACCAGGTTGAAGAAGCCGCCGAACCCGTCGCTGTCGGTCGCCGTCGTCCCGGGCGGCGTCATGGGAGCCTGGTTGACGAGGTAAAATTCGGAGCTCTTCGCGTCGGCGTTCGGCGAACGGAAGCGCACGCCGCCGACGGTCTCGCCGCCGCAATCGACCGAAGCCAGGATGGCCGTCCCCCGGGTGGGATCGACCTCCAGCCCGGCGAGCGTCGCGAGGATCGCGTAGTCCGACGGTCGCAGCAGGCGGATGTCCTTGAACCGCGGGTCCGCCATGAGCGGGCGGCCGACGTACACGCGCGTGTCGACGACCGCCGGGTCGGTGACCCGCACGAAGCCGTCGAAGCCCTGCACGACCTTGAGCTTCACGGCGCCGGTCTTCGTGGGCGAGATTCCCTTCGGATAGTCCGGATTATTCCCCGTACAGGTGACATCGAGCTTGTCGCAGACGTCGATGACCGCCGTGGTGACCGGGGACTTGTCGAACGCCAGGATGAGCTGGATGTCGAGCGCGACCTTCTGGGTCTTGTCGGGAGCGGGCTTGATGACATGGCCGAGGCAGCCCCAGACCGCATCGACCACCGTCGGCGCCACGCAGACGCTGTCGACGCAGGTCGCGTCGGCGAAGCCGCGGGCGGCACAATCGGACGCGGACTCGCACTGAGCCTCGCCCGGCGCCAGCAAGGCCGTGCAGCCCTGGGCACCGAGCAAGAGCGGCAAGCTCGCCAACGCGAGGCGGTTCACCCGGGTAGGGTACCCGCGGGCGCCCCTCGAATCAAAGCGAAGCCTGCCCGGAGGTCGCCGGTACCTCCCGGCGCGGTGGCCCGGCCCACCCCTCCCCTCGCGGTCGCGCGCCCCGCGTCGACCTCGCCTACGCTGCGGCCATGGTCCCGCGAGCGCTCGCCATCGCGACCTTGACGGCGCTCGGGGGCTGCGCGAGCCCGCGTGGAGACGGCGCCGCGAGCGCGGCCACGGCGGCGACGGCAGGCGACGCCGGACCGTCCGGCGTCACGACGGTCCGCGTCCACTACCCCGCCGGCGCCCACGCGATCGCGCTCCGCGGGTCGCGCGATCCGCTCGAGTGGGGCCATGGCGTCCCGATGGCCCGCGGCGATCAGGACGTGTTCACGCTCGTGATCGAGGGCCTCGCCAAGCCGATCGAGCTCAAGCCGCTGCTCGACGACGCGACCTGGTCGCTCGGGCCGAACTACCGGGCGTCGCCCGGCGACACGCTCGACCTCTACCCTCGCTTCTCGCGCGTGGCGGGCGAGGTGCGCGTCCACGACGGCTTCGCCTCCGCGATCCTGGGCAACGCCCGGTCGATCCGCGTCTACGTCCCGCCGACGTACCTCGAGAACACGATCGCGAGCTTCCCGGTCGTCTACATGCACGACGGGCAGAACCTCTTCGACCCCTCGGTCGCGTACTCGGGCGTGACGTGGCGCGTGGCGGAGACGATGGACGCCGCGGCGAAGGACGCGAGCATCGCCGAGGCGATCGTCGTCGGGGTCGACAACACCGGCGATCGCGTCGCGGAATACACGCCGACGGCCGATGCGACGTGGGGCGAAGGCGGCAAGGGCGAAGCGTACGTGCGGATGATCGTCGAGGAGCTCAAGCCGAGGATCGACGCCGAGTACCGGACGCGCCCCGGCAGCGGCGACACCGCGATCGTGGGGTCGTCGCTCGGCGGGCTCGTGTCGGCGTGGGCCGGCGTCACCCGCCCCGAGGTCTTCGGCCTCGTGGGCGCGCTCTCACCAACGACCTGGTGGGACGGTCGCATGATCCTCGGCGTCGTCGCGTCCATCCCGTCGCGACCGACGCGCGCGCGCCGCGTGTACGTCGACAGCGGCGACGCCGGCGCGCTGCCCGGCGAGCCGCCGAACGACGGCGTGACCGACACCGAGGCGCTCGCCGACGCATACCGGGCGGCGGGCTACGTCGACGCGGTCACGCTCCGCTACCTGGTGCAGCACGGCGCGACGCACGATGAGGCGCACTGGGCCGAGCGCCTGCCCGGCGCGCTCTCCTTCCTGCTCGGCCCGCGCTGAGACGGGGGTCCGCAGCGCGCCGCTTCCTCGAAGGGCTTCGAGGCCGCAGCTCGGCGCCTGCGGGCGCACCGGACATCGCGGCCGGGACCACGCGCGGCCGGCGAACCCTTCCGCGCGCGGCCGGCTCTTCAGCCGGGTGGAGGCGAGGATGAAGACGGCAACGACGACGACGACCGAGGTGCGCGCGGACAACTTCGAGGCGCTCCTGAAGCGCGAGGGCATCGTGTTCATCGACTGGTGGGCGCCGTGGTGCGGCCCCTGCCGGAGGTTCGGGCCGATCTTCGAGGCGGCGGCCCAGAAGCACCCGGACATCACCTGGGGCAAGGTGAACACCGACGCCGAGCAGGATCTCGCGGGCGAGTTCGCGATCCGGTCCATCCCCACGCTCATGGCCTTCCGCGACGGGGTGCTGGTTTTCGAGCAGCCCGGGATGCTGCCCGCGGCCGCGCTGGAGCAGCTGGTGAAGGCGATCCGCGATCTCGACATGACCGAGGTCCGGCGCTCGATCGCCGCGGCGCAGGCGACGCGCGCGGCGAGCTGATTCGCCGCCCCGCGGGCGGCCGCGCCCAACCCGGCTGCGCCGCGCGACGTCGCGCCTCGCGCGGTCGCCGGCGGCGATCCCATCGAGCCCATCGAGCGCGCCGATTGACGCGGCTGCCGCCCCGGGGCCCTCTCCGCCCGTGGACGCCATCGAGCTCGTCGCCATCGTCGCCATCCTCCTCGTGCTCGCGATGGGGGCGCTCGCGCTCGCGTTCGTGCTCCGCCGCGCCGCCGGCGCGCTGGCGAGCGCGAAAGGTCACCAGGCCGACGCAGCCAGCCGCGTCGACCGCGCGCTGCAGCTCCAGGAGGAGGCCATCCTCCTCGCGCGGGAATCGGTCGCGGCGCAGCGCGAGACCAATCGCCTCCTCGCCGAGCTGCTCCTCGCGAGCGCGGACGCACGAGCCACGAAGCCCCGCGAACCCGCGTCCTGAGCGCTCCTCGGCGCGCGATCTCCTCCGTGCTCGTACGCGCGGACCGCGAGGCCAATCGGCGTCGCCGTCGGCGGATTCCACGTCCGCCGACCTCGGCCGGCTGCGACGGCGATCGCCCGTTCAGCGCGGCAGAACGCCGCCGAGCGCCTTCGCGAACGTCGCCGCGGGCATCGTCGCCCGCCCCACGAGCTCGGCGCCCACCGACCCCAGCGTGACGGCGGCGAGCGCTCCGGCCAGATCCGGCGGCACCTTGCCAGCCTTCTTCGTCGATGCCAGCAGCTGCTTCGCCTTCGCGACGGCGGCCGACGCGGCCTTCGCGCTGTCGAGGACGAGGTGCACCTCGGTCGCGAGGTTGCCCGCCTTCGCGTCGGCCGACGCATACGCGCGCACCAACGTGGCGCCGAGCTCCGGCAGAGGCCCGCTCTTCGCGACCAGGGCCCAGAACGCCGAGTCCGTCGTCGACCCCGCGAGCAGCGGCGCCATCGCCTTGTCACCCGCGAGGCCGCCCGAGGTCATGGCCGTCAGCAGGGCCTTGTCGCCCGGGGAGTCCGCGATGGCCAGGACGTCCATGGCGAGCCACCGCACGTAGACGTTCGTCGGCGCGATGCCGGCGAAGACCGTCAAATCGCCCTTCGCGGTGAGCGTCACCGTCTTGCCGCTCCCCTGAGCGAGCTTGCGGAAGCACGCGTCGACGTCGCCGCGCGTGGTCCCCTTGAAGGCCACGATCACGACCCCCTTCGCGTGGGCATCCATCCCCGCGACGGCCGAGTCGATCTGGTTGATTGGATCGATGGCGCAGACGCCGCGGACGGACTTCGCGTCGTGCGCGCCGAGGCCGGCCTTGGCCAGCAGCTGCGGCAGCAGGATCTCCGGCAGCTTGCTCGCGCGCAGCTCGCCGACGTCGAAGCCCGCCACGGCGAGGAGGCCCGCCGGCAGCGCCGCCTTGGCGACGGCCAGGGCTCGGGACTCTGCGCCCGCCGTCGTCGACAGGGTCGCGCCGAGCGCGAACGCGGCGCAGGCCGTCGTGATGCGTACGAGCTGTCTCATCGTCGAGGCCTTTCGCGCGTGGCAGGGTCGGGCGCCGTGGGGTCGGCGGACGATGCTACCCCGGCCGGCGCCGGATCTCCCCACTTCGTCGTCGAACGCCCGTCGAGATCGCGCGGGCGGCGCGCCCCGGGCCCGGTCGGATCACACCGAGTCGCGGCGCTTGAGCATCACCATCACCGTCACGATGGCGGCCAGCGTCATGCCGGAGAGCACGAGCAGCGAAACGGCCGGCGTCGGATACGTCGAGAATCCGAGCCCGCCAGCCCCTTCGGTGGTGTTGCGCAGCTCCTCCACCGCGCAGTCGAAGCGACCACCGACGATGCCTTTGCCGGTCGCCACGCACGCCTTGATCCGCCACGACGCCGCGAGCTCCACGCGCTCGGCGGCCAGGAGCCCCTCGAACGACCACCGCGAGGGGACGACGGCCATGACGTACTCGAGCCACGGCTTGTTCGTCATCGGCACCATGCGGCCACCGAGCACCACCTGCGGGATGAGCGCGATCGGGGTGAGCGCCATCGCCGCCTCCGAGGAGACGACCACCGACGACAGCAACAGGCCGATCGAGGCCGCGCACATCGCGGTCAGCACCATGAACGCGAGCATCACGAAGTACGCCCGCGCGGTCGACTCCCCGAGCCCGAGCGTCGTGAACACGATCGTGAGCAGCACCGTGCACTGCACCAGACACAGCAGCGAGAGCAGGGTGAACTTGCTCATCACGTAGTTGAATATCGACAGGTTCACCATCCGCTCGCGCCGGTAGATCGCCTGCTCGGCCACGATCTCGCGGGCGGCGTTGCTGGTGCCGAACCACAGCGAGGCGATCGCCAGAAAGAAGATCGCCCCGCCGAAGTCGGCCACGCGGGTGAATCTCGACAGGTCCCCCACGCAGGCGGGCGCGATCTGGGCGCCCTTCTTGAGGAGCGTGCTCTCGACGCCCTGGAGGAAGTTCTGGCACCAGAGGTTCGGCATCTTCGCCGGGTTCGAGAACACCAGCGCGAGCAGCGCTCCGATGATGGGCGCCTGCGCGAGCAGAATGGCGGTGCCGGCTCGGTCGCGTCGCTTCACGATCGCGTACCGCTGGAGGAGCAGCCAGAACTGGCGCAGCAGCGGCACCTTCGCGCGCGTGGGGGCGCGGTTCTCCGTCGGCGCGCCGGGCTGCCGCGCGCCCGAGTACATCTTCTTGTAGGTCGCGTTTTCGGGGCGGTAGTACTCGTCGCGCCACTGCTTGGCGGACGCGAGCCGCGCGCCCGCCTTGTCCGGGAACTGGCCGCTCGCCGCGGCCTCCTCCTCGCGCTTCTTGAGGAGGTCGAACATGTCCCGCGGGTTGTCGATGCCGCCGCCCTTGTGGGCGACGTACCGGCCGAAGAACTCGTAGCTCTCCTTGCCCGTAGGCCCGTAGTACACCGGCACCCCACCGAAGCCCATGATCAGGGCCAGGTTGAACTTCTCGTACTCCTCGCGCGCCGGCTGGTGGATGGTGACGATGATTGTCTTGCCGTACTTCTTCGCGAGGCCGGAGAGCAGATCGATGAGCGCCACGGTGTCGTCGGCCGCGAGCCCGCTCGTCGGCTCGTCGAGGAACATCAGCGCCGGATCGGTGACGAGCTCGAGGGCGATGTTCACGCGCTTGCGCTGGCCGCCCGACAGCACCTTGCGCTCCGGCCGGCCGATCTCGAGGTTCTTCACCTGCTCGAGGCCGAGGTCCTTGATCACGGCCTCGACGCGCCGGTCGATCTCCGCGTCGCTGTAGTCGGGCGGGAGGCGGAACTGGGCCGAGTACTTGATCGCCTCGAACACCGTGAGCTCCGGGTGGACGATGTCGTCCTGAGGCACGTAGCCGATGCTCCCTCGCAGCGCGTCGTAGATGGCGTAGAGGTTCTCACCGTTGACGCGCACCTCGCCCGAGCTCGGGCGCAAATAGCCATTGAGCACGGTGAGGAGCGTCGTCTTGCCCGCCCCCGAAGGGCCCATCAGCGCGATGAGGTCGCCCGGGTTCGCCTTGAACGTGACGTGGTCGAGGAGGACCTTCTTCGCGGCCTTGTTCTCGCGGTCCTGGACGGCGAGGAAGAGATCCAGCGCCTCGATCTCCATGAGATTGCCCGACCAGTCGGCGCGGTCCGAGTCGACCCACGCGCGCACGGTGGACCCCTCGAGGCCCAGGAAGACCGCGTAGGGCCCGATGAAGACCTTGTCGCCGGGCGTGATCTTGACGGGCACGTTCGGGGCGATGCGCATCCCGCCGATGTGCGTCCCGTTGGTGCTGCCGAGGTCGGTCACGGCGAGCATGCCGTCGGGCGTCGGCGCGACGGTGGCGTGCCGACTCGACACCTGCGGATACGGCATCACGATGTCCGCCTCCGGCTGACGGCCAATCGTGGCCTGCCGCCCGGCGCCGCCGAGCGCCTTCTCGCCGAGCATCGTGCGCACGCGGCCCGCGGCGGCTGGCGGGGAGACGAGCTCGGGAGCCTCCTGCAGCGAGGGCACGGCCATCGTCCGCGCGACGCGCCTCGAGGGAGCGCGAGAGTCCGGCAAGCTCGACGCGACCGGCGACACGCCGCCGGCGAGGCTCGGCGCGGCGCCGGCGGCCGACGAGTAGCCCGCAGCGGCCGAGGGCGGCACGACCGCCGAGGGCGACGCGGCGAGCGCATGCGCGGGCAGGCCCGCCGCCCGCGCCGCGACGATCGCTTGCAGAAACGGAGGCACCTCGGTCACGGGCACCCACAGCTGCGTCCCGACCGCGCAGACCGCGCTGTCGGGGCCGATCTGAGCGAGCGAGATCCCTTGAATCATCGCCTGGGACGTGAAGGGACCGGTTGCGCCGCCGGAGCCGGCCCTCAGATACCACTCGCTCATGGTCCCGGAGGCTACAGCAGATGCGGACGCGCCGTCGGCTGCGTGGCGCCACGGCGAGGAGCTTCGCGTGTGGAGTCCGTCACGGCGTGCGGCGAGGCCGAAGAGAGCGCGCCGGACCCGGCGGAATGTTGCGTCCACACGGCCATTGCGTCGCCCACGACCGCGGCCGGGAACAAGCCGCGTCCGGCGGCGTCTGCGCCGCAATGCGTGACGAACTCTGCGACGGGCCGGCAGACGACACCCCCTGGATCGCCGACGCCGCCTGCGTGGATCCCCTCGAGGTGCCCGATCGCGAGCCGCTCGAGTGCGCAGACGCGCGCCGGGCGCTGATCTGGGGCGTGGTCGGCGTCGTGTGCCTCGGCTTCGTGATCGGCCCGGTCGCGCTCGCGATCGGACATCGCGCGCGCCTCGCGATCGCCGACCGGCCGGAGCTCCGCGGAGCCGGCGCCGCCCGCGCGGCGATCGCCCTCGGGAAGATCGGCTTCGCCCTCCACTTGACGCTCGCGGCGACGGTGATCCCGTGGCTGCTCTTCATGCTGCCGCTCCTCGGCGGCTGACGCGACCGCGGCGCTCCGCCGAGATCCGGACCCGAGGGTCAGCGAATCGCCGTCGCCAAGACGACCATGCGCTCGTCGGTCGCCTGGAGGCCGCAGACCGAGCCCGCACCGCGAGCCTGGCCTCGGAGCCTCTCCATCGGCGCCGACACTTGGGCGCCGCATGTGCGCGCGCATACTGTGCTAGCGTACGCGCCGCCATGCTGCCTGGAAGGAAGTTCGAGAAGGGCTCCGCGACCGCCACCCTTGGGCTCGTCGACGGGAAGACCAAAGGAGGGCGCATGGCGGGCTTCTCTCCGCAGTCCGCCGACCTCGTCATCGACGTCGGGGGGCTCGGCCAGGCGACGGTCCACGTGATCTTTCCCGCCGAGAACGTGGCCTATGTCGGCTTTCACCGACAGCCAGGCGTCCCGGTCGCGCGGCGCTCCGGCAGGCACGAGCTGAAGGTCCACGTCGCCGGTGGGCGGCAGTTCGCGGTCGAGGTCTATCCGGAGGCGCCGAGGGATGCACTCGGCTTCTACGGCGTGGCGCTGGAGAGCGACAGTCCCTATTCCGAGGTCTTCTTCTACGCCCACGGCGTCAATGCGCGGGAGCGCGCCGAGCCGCTCGGGGAGATGCTCCTGTCGAGGGGAGCCGTCACCCCCGGAGCGCTGTCGAGCGGGATCGACGCCCAGGTCGCGAGCCGTTCGGCGCCGATCGGGCAGATCCTCGTCGAGCAGCACGCCGTCTCTGCCGAGGCGGTAGAGGAGGCCGCCCACCTGCAGAAGCGCAAGAACCTGCGCCTCGGCGAGGTGCTCGTCGAAGCCGGGCTGGCGAGCACGGCCGACATCGACAAGGCGCTGGCCGAGCAGAAGAAGCGAGCCGGGAAGAAGCTCGGCGAGGTGCTCGTCGACCTCGGCGTCATCACGGAGGTGGACCTGTCGCTGACGCTGGCCGAGAAGCTCGGCATCCCGTTCGCCAACCTCGACGAGTACCCGATCGATCCCGAGGCGGCCGGGGCCGTGCCGCGCGAGCTCATCGAGAAGTACCGCGTCCTGCCGCTGCGCGGAGACGGCCGCACCTTCACGATCGCGATCGGCGACCCGCTCGCGACCGAGGTGATCGACGTGCTCATGGACGACGAGCTCAAGCGGCTGGTGCAGCACAAGGCGCCCGTCGACGAGATCCGTCGGAGGGCGATGGCTGGCGGCATGACGACGCTCCTCCAGGACGGCGTCGAGAAGGCCCTCGCGGGCCGGACCGAGCTGCGTCAGGTGCTGTCGGTCTGCTCGAAGTGACGCGCCCCGCCGCGTCCGCCGCGCCGGAGCGTCGGCGCTCGCGTCGAGGGCTTCCCCCGGCTATCAGGCCTCGGCGGCCACCGCCTCGCTCGCGCTGACGCACGAGGCCGGCTCTCCCTCGGCCCAGACGCGGTTGCGCCCCGACGTCTTCGCCCGGTACATCGCCCGGTCCGCCCGATCGACGAACGAGTCCAGCACCTCGCGGCACTGGAGCGTCGCGACACCGAGGGAGGCCGAGATCGGGATGGGCTCGCCCGCTTCGTCCTCGATGTGCTCGACGGCGATGGCCGCTCGGAGGCGCTCGGCGATCTCCTTCGCCTGAGCCGCGCAGGTCTGCGGCAGCAGCAGGACGAACTCCTCCCCTCCCCAGCGCGCGCAGAGATCCGCCGGCCGCAGGCTGCCCTGGACGAGCCTGCCGACCGCGTGGAGCACGCGATCTCCCGAGGCGTGGCCGCGCTGGTCATTGACCTGCTTGAAATGGTCGAGGTCGAACAGCACGAGAGACAGCGGCATCACGCAGTGGTCCGCCCGCGCGACCTCGCGCGTCGCCCCCTCGATGAACGCCCGACGGTTGAACATGCCGGTCAGCGCGTCGACCGTCGCCTGTCGCCTCGACTCCTCGACGAGCGTCGACATGCGGACGGCGCCGCCGAGCTCGCGCGCGAAGACCTCGAGTAGCGAGGCGATCTCCTTCTCGGTCCCGGTGACCGGCGCGATGGCCACCGTCCCCACGCGCGTCTCGCCGAAGGAGATCGCCCGCACGAGCGGGGGCGGACCGTCGGTGCCGCCGACGGCGTCGTCGTCCTCGATGGAGATCGGCGCGAGCGCAGCCGCGGAAGGGCCGAGATCGAGGGCGGCCCGCGCCTCTCGTTCGGCGACCTCGCGCCCGCCCGGGCTCGCGTGGAGGCCGAAGCGCAGCGGCGAGAGGGTCTGGACCGTCAGCCATCGGTACGTCGCCACCTCGGACGCGAACTGCGCGAACCGGTCGAACAGGCGCTCGAACGACTCGCACACGGCGAGGTTGCGCACCTCGGCCGCGATGACCGAGTCGAAGAGCGCCGCGTCGAGGTGGGCCGCGATGCGGTCCCGGACGTCGCTGCCGTCGTCGGGGAGCACGGTGAAGAACTCGGCGTCGCCGCGGCTCACGACGGCCCGCGCGAGCGCGCGCACCAGATCGCCCATGCGCCCTTTCACCACGTAGGCGATCGCCCCGGCGCGCTCCGCCCAGAAGCGATGCCGCCTCCCCTCCGCGCCGCGCAGGACGACGGGGACGTCCGACGTCGCGGGCTCGGCGCTGAGCAACCGACAGAGCTGCACGCCGGAAATGCTCGGCATCCAGAGGTCGGCGACGACCGCGGCGGGCGGATCCGTCAGGGCGAGGCGCGCCCCCTCCGCACCATCGCTCGCCACCGTGACCTCGAACCCTTGCATGCCAAGCCGTGAGGCGAGAGCCTCGCGACCGATTGCGTCGGGATCAACCAGGAGGATTCGCCGGCCCACGACGGTACCATCGGCGATCGATTCGAGGACTTTAGCCGAGAGTGTTCGATGGGGCCCCGAGCTCGGCGCGCAGCAGGATCACCGTCGCGTCCACCGCCGCCTGGAGCGCGGGCGAGAGTGACATCGAGAAGGTGCCGCTCGGCCGCTCGATTTCCGCCCCGAGCACCTCGATCGCGGGCATCGGTCGCCCGTCGAACAGGATCGGCAGGACGTGGAAGAGGTGGCTCAAGTCCATGGCGTGCGCCGAGAACGTCTCGACCGGCGGCGCCAGCTCGTCGAGCCGCAGGCGATGCAGGCGCCCCGGCGAGCCCCGAAGCTCCAGGGCGTCGACCACCACGGCACGGTCGCAGTCGTCGAACGCCGCGAGCGCGCCGAGGCCGAGCGTGCTGCCGTCGAAGATACGCACGTGGGCAGGCCAGAGGTGCGCGAGGAGCCGCCGGTGGACGTGCACGCCGAAGCCGTCGTCCCCCTGGACGAGGCTCCCGAAGCAGACGACGTGGACGACTAGCACGCGCCGAAGCGCGCGCGCTGTCCGGTGCGGACGAAGTGGACCGTGCACACCAGGCAGGCGTCGTGCGACCGGATGACGTGCCCGAGCTCGACCGGGTCGCTCTCGTCGGGAATGGGCGTGCCGATCAACGATTGCTCCCAGTGCCCGCGCACGCCGGCGGAGTCCCGAGGAGAAGCGTTCCAGCCCGTCGGCGAGATGACCTGATAGCGGGCGATCTTCCCCTCGCGGAGCTGCAGCCAGTGCCCCAGCGCGCCGCGCGCCGCGTGGACGAGGCCCGCACCGTCGCCTTCGTCGACGTCCCGGGGAGCGAGGTAGAAGGGGTCTGCGAGATCGCGCTCGAGGTCGAGGAGGGTGCGCCGGAGCAGCGACAGCGACAGCGCCGGGCGGTGGAGGCGCGCGAGCTGGCGCGTGAAGACGTCGACCCCCTCGGCGCGATAGAGCGACTCGATCAGTGGATCTCCCGCCATGAAGAGCTCCGGAAAGCAGCCGACCTCGACGACGTTGTCACGGTAGCGCGGCGCCTTCGCCCACGAGTACTTGTCGCCCTCCGGCTCGTAGCTCGGCACCGTCTCCCCCTTCCACGGGTGGGCCGGAGCGTGGTCTCGATACCACGAGTGCTTCACGTGCTCCGAGACGTCGGCCTGGGAGAACGGCTCGATGCGCGACGTGGCGGCGTCGTGGAAGCCACCGGCGCGCAGGCAGTGCCGCTCCGTGAACGGCGGCTGCCAGCGCGCGGGGTCGAAATACGCCCCGTAGCTGAGCATGCTGCCGCTGCCGCGACCGAGGCGCTGCAGGCCGACGTCGCGCGCCACGCGGACGAAGAGCCCGAGCGCGCCGTCGCGGTGCTCGGGCCGCTCGTCGATCCAGCGGTCGAGATCCTCGAGCGACCGAACCTCGAGCCAGCGATCGATCGAACAGCCGAGGACCGTGCGCTCGTACCACCGCGCGTAGCCGTCGAGGATCGAGAGCGCCTTGACCAGGCTGCGGCGGCTCTGCGCCCCGACCACGCCGCCGGGCACCATGTGCGAGGAGTGCGGCCACTGGCCGGCGAAGATCGCCACGACCTCGAGGAGCCTCTTCGTCTCGACGATCGTCTCGCGATAGACGCGCCCCGTGAACGGCGCGAAGGCCTCGTGGAGCTTGTCGCGCTCCGGATGGCCTGCGTAGCGAGGGCCGCACAGGTCGACCGTGAACATGAGGAACGCATGGCGCGCGTCCGACTGGATCTCCTCGGTCAGCAGGCAGGCGTTGCGCACCCGCGTGCCGTTCTGCGCGATCGCGCACCCCATGGCGGTCTCCAGCGCGGTGACCGCCGCATACAGGTGCGCGGTGCCGCAGATCCCGCAGATCCGCGGGGTGATCACGAGCGCGTCCTTCTTGGCGCGGCCGAGCAGCAGCTGCTCGAAGCCGCGATACGTGGTCCCGACCGTCCAGGCGTCGGTGACGACGCCGTCCTCGATCTCCAGCTTGACGAGGAGATCCCCCTCCACGCGATTCAGTTCGACCGAAAGGGTCCGCTTGGCCATCTTGCTCTCGTCCTCGACCCGCTCAGAGCTTGGATTTGCGCTCGAGGAGCCGCGCCGGCGCCGCGGACCGAGCGAGGCCCTTGTAGGCCATGTACGAGGCCCGATTGACCCCCAGCGGCAGGACCACCGGCACCTCACCGATCTTGTTGGTCTTGAACAGGTCGTGCGCTCTGGGGAAAGCCGGGGACGTGCACGCGAAGCAGGGCACCCCGACGCGCGGCTTGCTGCTCTGGTTGTTCCACAAGATGCTGTTGCAGGTCGCCATCGTCGTCGGGCCTTCGCACCCGAGATTGAAGAACAGGCAACCGGGTGCTCCGAAGTCGCGCTCCTCGACGTCGAACTCGTGGTACTCATTTCGCGTGCAGCCCTGGTGCACCAGCGTCGAGTAGAACTCGGTCGGTCGGTGAAGGTGATCGAGCTCGAGGCGCATGCCGGAAAGAGCCCACAGCAGCGTCTGCACCATGGTGTTCGGGTGCGCGGGGCAGCCGGCCAGGTTGATCACCGGGAGCCCAGCACGGGACCGGAACTCCCGCTCGAGGAGCCCGCCGTCCGGCTCGTCGCGGAGGAACTGCAGGCCGACGGCGTCGGTGGGGTTCGGCCCCGAGGCCGGGATGCCCCCGAACGCCGCGCAGGTGCCCATCGCGAGGACGAACTGCGCCTTGGCGGCGAGGCCGGCGACGAGGTCCTTCTTGGGCCGTCCTCCGAAGGAGTCGAACATCCCCGTCCCGTCCGGCCCGAGCAGGATCGACCCCTCGACGCACAGCACGGTGAGATCGATCTCGTCGGCCAGGATTCGGTCGATCGTCCGGCCGAGGTCGGCCGCCGACGTCGGCGAGAGCGACGGGTGCCACAGGAGCTCGACGCCGTGGCCCTCGAGGAGCTCCAGCAGGTCGGGTGACTCCGCGCAGAGCAGCGACATGGAGTCTCCGCTGCACGCGGCCGTTTGCATCCACAGCAGGGTCGGCACGCTCGTTCTCCTCGCTCGCTCGTGAAGTCAGGCGCGGCGCTAGTCGTGATAGGCGCGCAGCGTGATGGTCATTTCGGTGCCACGACCGACCTCGGTGTGGATGTCGAGGCGAGCACCGATCTTCGCCAGGTTGGTCGCCACGACGTCCATCCCGATCCCGCGCCCGGAGATGTCGGAGACCACGGCGGCCGTCGACAGGTGAGGCAGCAGGACGAGCCGCACGGTCTCCTCGCGGGAGAGCGCGGCGACCTCCTCCGCGGTGCGCAGGCCGAGCTCGACCACGCGCCGCCCCACCTGGTCGGGGTCGATGCCTCGACCGTCGTCGTGGATCTGCACGGTCGTGACGCCGTCGTCGCACGCGCAGTCCAGGCCGATGATCCCGATCTCGCTCTTGCCGGCGGTGACCCGCACGCCGGGAGGCTCGATGCCGTGGTCGAGCGCGTTGCGCAGCATGTGGACCAGCGCTTCCTGCAGGACGTAGATCTCGTCGCGCGGCACGGCGATGCTGCTATCGCCGGAGATGCGGAGCTCGACGCGCTTGCCGAGCCTCGTCGCGACGTCTTGCACGGTGTCGTGGTACTTGAACAGCGCAGGCAGCAGCGGCGCGTCGAGCAGCCTGTCGAGCCGCTGCTGCACGAGCAGGAGCGCGTCGTCGGTGCGTTGCTCCCGGTACGATCCGAGCGTCCGTTTGAGCGTGTTGATGTTGTAGGCCATCACCTCCACCGTCTGGACGCGGTCGCAGAGCAGCTGGAAGTTGCCCGCGAGCAGCTCGCGGACCGAGGTCACGAGCCGGCCGACCGCCACCTTCTTGAGGTACTGACACTCGGGGGCGTCGTCCGCCCGGAAGAGCTCTCCGCCGTCGCCGAGCTGTCCGAACACGGCGTTCACTTCCGCGGGCGAGGTCCTGGCCCAGAGCTCGGAGAGCACGTCGCCGAGGTCCGCGACGTCGTGCGACGAGAGGAACATCCGCGCCGTCACGACCGCGCTCTCGTGGCCGAAGAGCCGCCCTATCGCGCGGAGGGTCGCGGTGGGCTCGGTGCCCGCGCGACGCTGCGCGCCGAGGAACGACACGAAGCAGCCGGCGCGCGCCTTGTTGCCGTCGAGGCTGCGCATCGCCCCCCCGCGGTCGCGATCGCCACGCCCGACCGCGGCGAGGATGTCCTTGCGCTCGCCGGCGCGGAGCACCGCGAACGACTCCAGCACCGACACGAAGCCGAGGTGCCTCCACGCCTCGCGCAGCAGGGCGGCGTCCCCGGGGCCTTGCGCGTGCCCGAAGCGCGCGCCCCCGAGCCCGCTGAGGAGCGTCGCCACGTACTCCTCGCCGAGCGCGCTGGCCGACGAAATGGCGTTCTCGACGGCGCGATCGATCGCGAGTCGGTCCGCCCCCGCGTTCGCGGCCGTGATCGCGAAGAGCCCGAGGAACAGCGACACCCAGCCCGTGGCCGAGAGTGAGCAAGGGGACGTCGAGGAGACGTACGTCCGGGCGGCCACCTCGACCAGCGCGAGGTGGTGCCGACGGAATGCCGCGATCGGACATTCCAGGTCTCCGCGGTCGGGCTCGAGCGAGCCGAGGGACGCCTCGACCTCACGAAGGGCCGTGTCGAGGGCCTGATTCGCAACTCCCCCTGCGGCGTCGCGCACCACGTCGAGCGCCGCGCGCAGCTCGGTCGCGGGCACGCACGCGCGGAGGCGCCGCGCGTGCTCGGGATCGAGGTCGGTCGGCGGCGTGCCGAGCGATCGGCCGAACCAGGCGCCGACCTTCGCGTCGAGCGCCGACATGCCCCCGTGCAGCCGGGCCAGGGTGCGGACCTCGAAGTCGTTGGGGATCCGGAGGATCTTCGACGCGAGCGAGCCATATTCCCCGACGACGCGCTGGATGTCGGCGATGCGCTCGGCGAGAGGCGCCCGCGAGGCGGCCGGATCGCCGTCCATGAGCGTCTTCGCCTCGTTCTCGGCCTCGTGGGTGGTCGTGCCGATGAGGCGCAGCCCGAGCGCGCGCGAGTTGCCCTTCAGCGTGTGCAGGTTGCGCATCACCACGACGGCCCGAGCGCCCTCGAGCGGGCCGCGGGCGAGCAGGGCGCGCGCGTCGGTCAGCAGCGTGCAGGCGCTCGCGAGGAAGACCCGCAGGTCCTCCGGTCGGTTGCGCACCAGCTCCTCGACGACCTGGATACGCCGCTGATTCGCCGCCTTCTCCTCCTCCATCTGCCGCTCCAGGAGCTCGATTCGCGTGACGTCGTCGACGACGATCATCATGCGGTCCATCAAGCCGGCCGCGTCGCGAAGCGGGCAGTAGCCGACCTTGAGGATGGCGACCTGCTCGCCGTCGGCGTCCACCGACGTGCGTCGGCAGAGGACCCGCGTCGGCAGGAGGTCGACCATGAGGTCCCACTGGAACTCCTCGGCGTCGAAGGTGGTCAGGAAGGCCATGTTGAGCAGCGAGAACGCCTCGCTCTCGCGCTCGACGTCCTTGAAGAGCACGTCGAAGACGCTCTGGCCGGCGATCTCCCGACCGAACACGGTGGCGGAGAAGCGCGACACCGGCTCGATGATCTCGCCGCTGGCCACCACGACGAAGACCGCCTGGCGCATGTTGTCGAGGAGGCCGGCGACCTTGTCGTACGCCACGCCGAGCGCGAGCTGGGCGGACTTGATCTCGCGGATGTCGGTGCCGACGACGACGAGCCCTTCCCTCTTGCCGGCGGCCCCGTAGAGCACGGACGTGCGCAGCAGGTGCGCCGCGATCTCGCCCGCCTTCGTTCGCAGCGACACGTCGAACTCGCCGTGCGGCTTCGCGGCGAGCGCGGAGTAGGCGCAGGTGCGCCCGGTGGCGAGGAGTGCGGCGAGATCCTCGGCGGCGAACAAGGCGTCGATCGGGTGACCGAGGACCTCCGCCGCCGAGTAGCCGAGGAGATCGTAGAGGCGCTGGTTTGCCTGCTTCACCCGACCCGACGTGTCGAGCACCACGAGGACCTCGGTCATCGTGTTCGTGACGCGACCCACGAAGTCGCTCACCTCGGCGATCTGCGAGTTCGTCCGCTCGAGCAGCCGCCGCTTCTCGTCGACCTCGGCCACCATGGCGTCCATCTGCCGCAGCGTCTCGAGCGTCTGGTGCTCGCGGAGACGAGCGGCCTCGGTCAGGGCCCGGACCTCCTGCACGAGCGCCGTCGTCCGCTCCTCGGCCGGGTGCGCCCTGACCGAGAGGGCGAAGTCGGGCGCGAGCGGCTCGCGCTTCTCGGCGTCCCACAGCAGGTAGAGCGCTTCGCCGTCGGCCTCGACGAGGAACACCTTGAGGGCTCCGCCGCGGAGATCGTACTCGGTGCGGTGGAGCGGGCACTCGAGCACGTACGGACCGACGAAAACCGCCTCGGCGAGGCTGTCGTGCTCCTGCGGGCAGAACGCCGGAATGGCGATCACCTCGCCACCCTGCCGGAGCACCACGAGGGATCGCCCGCGCAGCGATCCGGGGAACCTGGCCTTGCCCGTCCAGCGTCGATCGCCCCGGACCTCGACCGGCCGGAGCTCCTCGATCGCGAGGCGCACCGGTCCGCCGCCGCGCGGGCCGCCTTCGGTAGCGGCACCGCCGAGCGTTCGCGCCGCTGCGGAGTCCGGGTTCATCTGAAGTACTCTAGAACAAAAGACACTCGCCCTGTTCAGCGGCGTCGTTCGACTCCGTCGATTCGAGTGGCGAGAGCTCGACCTCGGGCTCCGCCGTTGCGTCGAAATGGAGATCGAAGGTCGACTCCGCCGCACGGAACCGCAGGCGCGCAAACCCTTCGCGTGGGTCGACCCGACCCCGCAGCTCGGTCCCCTGCATCGTCATGGGCGTGCACAGCTGAAGCACGATCCCGTGTCGAAGCAGGCGATTCTTGAGCTGACCCAGGATCTGGTTCGAGATCTCGCCCGCCCAATCGTGGAACGCCGCGAGCGGGTCGCCCGTGATCTTCCCGCGCATCGGGTGCGTTTGCTCGAGCAGCAGCTGCGGCAGCACGAGCGCGAGCGAGCCCGATAGCTTCGCACCGGAGAAGCCGATGAAGGCGATGACACCGGAGGCTGGAGGTTCGTTGGACGCGAGGGATCCCTCGCAGCGAGCCACGACCCCACAATGGCTGAAGAACTCGGCGCAACAGGCCTCGAGCTCCCCGTGGACGACGCCCCAGCTCTCAGGTTTCAATGGGATTCCCTCCGCCGGTCCGCCCCGACGTCCATGGAGATCGAGGCCGTCACGCCCCGGCGATCTTCCGGACTGCACCGATTAGCATGTCGGGCTTGAACGGCTTGACCATCCAGCCCTTGGCGCCGAGCGCCTTCGCCTTCGTGATGAGATCCACGGATCCCTCGGTCGTGAGCATGACGACGGGCGGCAGGGCGCGCCCGTTGCCCTTGAGCTTCTCGAGCATCTCGAGGCCGCTCATTCGAGGCATGTTCACGTCGCAAATCACCATGGCCACGTCGAGGTTGGCGTCGAGCTTGCGGATCCCGTCCTCGCCGTCGACAGCCTCGATCACCGTGTACCCGGCCGGGCCGAGCGAGAAGGCGACCTGCGATCGAATGGTGCTGGAGTCGTCGACGACGAGAATCTTCTTGGCCACGGGTGCTCCTCGCCCCTGTCGAAGCTCCGGCGACGGGCGGCTCCCGCGACGGCTATGGGACGGGGTCCATGGATCGGCCCCATCGGAGAATGCTTTAGGATCGCAGTCGGCGAATGTCGCGAGGCGCCCCCGCTCCGCTCGGCCCGCCGGCGCGCCGGGATTGCGCCCGCGTACGTGCCGAGATACCCGCTCACCTCGCGGGCGGAGCGCTCGCAGAGGAGCCTCTTCATGAATCGCTCGCACTACCGCCTCTTCGCCCTCGCGGTGCTCGTCGCCGGCTGCGGCAGCGAGCCAGAGGGGCTCCCGGCCTCCTCCCCCTCCACGACCGGTGGTGCGCCCGCGCCGGTCGCGCGCTTCGCCGTGCCGGCAGACCTGGCGTCGCTCGATGGTTCGGGCTGGCTCGACCACCCGTGGCCGAGCGACCTCCGACGCGAGGCGGACGGCCGGGTTCGTCTCGCCGGCTTCCCGAAGGCGGACCTCCCCGGCGCCGTCTCCGCCTGGGTGAGCCAGGTTCGCGACGAGCTATCGGACTTTTCGCCCGTCGCAGCCGGGTTCCTCGCGTTCGAGGGAGCGATCGACCCCGGCCAGCTGCCGGACGCGGCGGCGTCGCTCGAGGCGTCGTCCGTTTTGCAGCTCGTCGACGTCGACGAACGCAGCCCCGACGTCGGCAAGCGCGTCCCCCTTCAGTGGGCGTGGCGCGAGCCCGTGGGCTACTACTTCGTCGCACCGAACACGCTCGCGTTCGCGCCGGCCCTCGGCGCGTCGATGAGGCGATCGGAGCGCTACGCCGTCGTCGTGACCCGCGAGCTCACCGGACCGGGCGGCGCCGCGGCGCCGAATGCCGATCTCGCCGAGCTGCTGGCCGGTCGTGGGCCGCTCGCGGCGAGCTGGTCCCCCGCGATCGACGCGCTCGAGAAGGCCGGCGTCGCGCGCGCGCGCATCGCGCACCTCTCCGTGTTCACGGTCGGCGACCCGGTCGCCGAGACCGTGAAGCTCGCCGCGCACGCCCGCAAGCAGCCGCTCCCCAAGGTCGAGACCCTCACGCTCGCGAGCCTCGGAGAGGGCGGCTTCGACGAGTACACCGGGTTTTACCTGGGCGCTCCGGACTACCAGGTCGGCACCCCCCCGTACTCCTCCGAAGGCGGGCAGATCGCCCTGGACGACGCCGGGGATCCGATCGTTCAGCGCACGCTCCGACAGCGCTTCAAGCTGCTGGTGCCGAGCGCCGCGAAGTGCCCGCCCCCCGCGGACGGATACCCGATCATGCTCTATGCCCATGGCACCGGGGGTGACTGGACGACCCTGATCACGGCGGGCACCGGCGCAGCGCTGGCGGCCAGCTGCATCGCCTCCATGTCCGTCGACCAGCTCTTCCACGGCGTGCGCCCCGGCGCGCCGCCGGAGGACGACCCGAACGCCGAGGCGAAGGCCGGGGTCGCCTTCTTCAACGTGTCGAACGCCAACGCCCTCCGCAACAACAACACGCAGGCGGCTATCGACGAGGTCATGCGCGCGCGGCTCGTGCAGAGCGGCGGCCTCACGATCGACGCTGCCGCCTCGGCGAGCGGCGCGGCGATCGCGTTCGACCCGAAGCGGATCGGCTTCTACGGGCACTCGCAGGGCACCTTCAACGGCGCCGTGTTCCTCGCGCTCGACGAGAACCTCGCGCGCGGCGCCGTCCTCTCCGGCTCGTGCTCCTCGTTCGCCCACTGGACGATGCTCCGCGTGAACATCCAGCCGTCGGTGCCCCACCTGCTCGAGATCGTCCTCGGCGTCCCGGCTGATTTCCACGACGAGCTCGGTCCCCTGCACCCGGCCATGGCGCTGTTCCAGACGATCGCCGACCCGTCCGATCCCATCCACTACTACCCGCTGATCACGCGCGCGCCGCTCGAGGGCCACGCGCCGAAGAGCGTGCTGATGACCGAGGGCATCGCGCCCGACGGCTCCGGCGACAACTACGTCCCGCCGCCGATCATCGAGGGCAACGCGATCGCCGGGGGCTTCCCGCTCATCGCCCCGGTGGTGCGCGACATCCCGCTCCTCACCCAGGTGTCGGGCATCCGCGTCGCGACGCCTCCGTTCGCCGGCAACCTCGCCGGCGGACAGGCGACCGGCGGCCTCGCGCAGTTCGTGCCCTCGGGCGGCGTCGACGGGCACTACGTCGCGCGGCAGGGCAAGGCCCTCGCGATGACGATGACGTACGCGGAGTCGCTCCTGTCGACGAGCGTGCCGACGATTCCGGCGCCCTGATCGGACGGCGCGCCGCGCGGTGGACGAGGCGGCGCGGGAAATCCGCGAACCCTTCGCCGAGCCCCTGGCTCCCACCCTCGAGCACCAAGGAGGGTCGGCGATGAGCGAAGCGATCGAGACGAGATACGGCGGCCTGGCCGAGTCGAGCTGCTGCCTCTCCTGCGGCACCGCCGCTCAGTCTTGCGCGCCGAAACCCGGGCAGGTTTGCCTGGATCTCGGCAGTGGGCGCGGGACGGACGTGCTGCGCCTCGCGGAGGCGGTGGGCCCGACGGGGCACGCCTACGGCGTCGACCTCGCCGACGGCATGCTCGAGAAGGCGCGGCGCACCGCGGAGAAGCTCGGCGTCACGAACGCGACCTTCTTCCGGTCGACCTTCGACCGCCTCGCGCTGCCGGGCGAGTCGGTCGACTGGGTGGTGTCGAACTGCGCCCTGAACCACGCCGACGACAAGCCGGCGGTGTGGCGCGAGATCGCGCGCGTCCTGCGCACGGGCGGCGCGTTCGTCGTCAGCGACATCTACGCCGCCGAGCCGATCCCCGAGGATCTCGCCCGCGACCCGGAGGCGGTGGCGGAGTGCTGGGCCGGCGCCGTGACGCGCGCCGAGTACCTCGCCCAGATCGCGGCCGCGGGGCTCGTGGACGTCCGCGTCCTCGAAGAGAGCACTCCGTACGAGAAGGGCAAAGCGGTCGTCGCGAGCTTCACCCTCACGGGCACGAAGCGAGCGTCCGGCCGCTGCTGCTGATCGCACGGCACTGCATGTCACGGAGGTATCGAATGAAGTCGTTGATCAAGGGAAATGCGAGCGCTCCTGCGGCCCCCGAGCCGCAGGGCGCGACGGCCGTCGAGGCGACGGTGGCGCAGTGCTGCGCCAAGGTCTCCAGGACGGTCGCGGGCTGCCACGACTGAGCAGCGCCTCGGAGGGCCGCGCGGTCCCGGTGTGCAGTACCGCCGGAGCCGCGCGGCCGTTCGTCGCGCGTCGAGGGGACGGCTTCGATGGAACTGTCGCGCCACAACATCCTGACCCGCGTCCACGACGCCGACGCCTACCTGCTCGCCAACCTGCTCAGCCGCCAGGCCGACGTCCTGCCGCTCGAGGACGGCCAGCGCCTCGAGCGCGGAGAGCTCGTCCACGAAGCCGACCTCGTCGCCAAGGGCTACCTCGTCGAGCCCGACGAGGAGCGCAGTCGCTTCCGGAAGGCGTACCTCGGTTTTCTCGCGTCGCGCGAGTCCGACGAGGTTCAGCTCTTCTACGTCCCGACGTACGCGTGCAATTTCGGCTGCTCGTACTGCTACCAGGACGAGTACGCGCCGCCCCCCGTCGAGGCGCAGGACGCCGTCCTCGAGGCGTTCTTCGCGTACGTCGAGGCGACGTTCACCGGGCGCCGCAAGTACGTCACGCTGTTCGGGGGCGAGCCGCTGCTCCCGAGCCCGTCGTCGCGCCACGTCGTCACGCGCCTCGTGACCGAGACGGCGCGCCGCGGCCTCGATCTCGCGGTCGTGACCAATGGCTACCACCTCACCGAGTACGTCCCGCTGCTCGCGGGGGGGCGCATCCGCGAGGTCCAGGTCACGCTCGACGGCACCGAGCGCGTGCATGATGGCCGCCGCTACCTCAAGGGCGGCGCCTCGACCTTCCGTCAGGTCGTCGCCGGCGTGGACGCCTGCCTCGCCGCCGGTCTGCCCGTGAACCTGCGCACCGTGCTCGACCGCGACAACGTGGAGGCATTCGCGGACCTCGCCCAGTTTGCCATTGCGCGCGGCTGGACGGACAGCCCGCTCTTCAAGACGCAGATTGGCAGAAACTACGAGCTTCACCATTGCCAGAGCGAGCGGCAGAAGCTCTACACGCGGCTCTCGCTCTACGAGGACCTCTACCGGATCGCGAAGGCGAGCCCGGAGCTCCTGCGCTTCCACGAGCCCGCGTTCTCCGTGGCGCGCTTCCTCTTCGAGCGCGGCGCGCTGCCGGACCCGCTCTTCGACGCGTGCCCGGCCTGCAAGACGGAGTGGGCCTTCGACTACACGGGCCGCATCTACCCGTGCACGGCCAACGTCGGCAAGCAGGGCGAGGCCGTCGGGACGTTCTACCCGCAGCGCCGGCTCGACGCGGCGCTGACCGAGCCGTGGGAGGACCGCGACGTGATCGCCATCGACACGTGCAAGAGCTGCGCAGTGCAGCTCGCCTGCGGCGGCGGCTGCGGCGCGGTCGCGAAGAACCGCGACGGGACCGTGACGGCCCCCGACTGCCGCCCGATCAAGGAGCTGCTGTCGCTCGGCGCCGCCCTCTACGGCGGTGACGCCGTCGCCTGACGCGCGCACCCCGAACCGCTTCCGACGCGCCAGGCTCTACCGTTGCGAGCAAGCGCTGCCCGCAGTGAGCCGCGCCTCCGCACCCGTGCACGCCGACGAGGTAGATCGATGTCCGCCAAGGTCCGTGAGATCGACGCCGAGAGCTTCCAGGTCGAGGTGCTGGCCCAGGAGGGGCCCGTCGTCGTCGACTTCTACTCGACCGAGTGCGCTCCCTGCGAGGCGCTCGCCCCCAAGTACGAGGCGCTCGCCGAGCTCTACGGTGCCGACGTGAAGTTCGTGAAGATCTTCCGCCAGCAGAGCCGCGAGCTCTCCGAGCTCTTGGCCGTGCGCACCTCGCCTACGGTCCTGTTCTTCCGCAACGGCCAGGAGGTGAGCACCCGGCAGAGCGGAGGCATCCGCCGGTCGGCCCTCGTCGCCTCGCTCGACACGCTGGTCTCGCCCGATCGCGCGGCGGAGATCCACGCCGCCGTCCGCCCGGTCGAGACGCGGTGCGACGTCCTCATCCTCGGCGCCGGCCCCGCCGGCATCACGGCGGGCATCTACTCCGCGCAAGCGAAGCTCGACACGATCATGGTCGACATCGCCCTCGGCGGCGGCAACCTGACCGTCACGCACCAGGTGTCGAATTTCCCCGGCTTCCCCAAGCCGCAGCAAGGCTTCATGCTCGCGCACTACCTGCTCGAGCACGCCAAGGAGGCGGGCGTGAAGGGGCGCTTCGCGGCCGAGATCACCCGCGTCGATCTCGCCGCACACGAGGTCGTCCTCGACGGCGTCGAGACGATCCACGCGAAGAGGATCATCATCGCGACGGGCTCGTCTCCCCGCACAATCGGGGTCTCCGGCGAGGTCGAGTACAAGGGCAAGGGAGTGTCGTACTGCGCGACCTGCGACGCCAAGTACTACGAGAACCAGCACGTCATCGTCATCGGTGGCGGCAACTCGGCCATCGAAGAGGCCCTCTTCATCGCGCGCTTCGCCTCGAAGATCACCGTCGTGCACCAGTTCGCCGAGCTCCAGGCCAACAAGCAGGCGCAGAGCCTCGCCTTCGCGAACCCGAGGATCGAGTTCCTCTTCCGCCACGAGCCGCGCGAGTTCGTCGCGTCCGACGGGCGCGCCATCGACGCCGTCGTGGTCGAGGACCTCGAGACGCACGAGCGCAAGACCCTGCCCTGCGGCGGCGTGTTCGTCTTCGCCGGCATGCGCCCGAACCTCGAGCTCTTCGAGGGCGCCTTCGAGCTCGACCGCTTCGGCTACGTCAAGGTCGACGAGGAGATGCACACGAACCTCCCGGGCGTGTTCGCGGCCGGCGACATCGTGAGCAAGCGCTACCGCCAGATGACCACCGCGGTCGCCGACGGCACCATCGCGTCGATCGCGCTGGCCCGTGAGCTCGCCGCATGACCGACGACCCGGAGCGGCGCTGGCTTCGCGAGGTCCACCGGCCCGACGACCCGCAGCTCACGCCGCGCGCCGTCCTGACCGGCATGGCCGTGGGCGGCGTCCTCTGCCTGTCGAACGTCTACGTCGTCCTGAAGACGGGCTGGAGCCTCGGCGTCACGCTGACATCCTCCATCCTCGCGTTCGCGATCTTTCGCGCGCTCGGGTCGATTGGCGTCGTACGGCGCGACTTCTCCGCCCTCGAGAACGCCATGATGGCCTCGGTCGCCTCGGCCGCGGCCTTCATGACCGGCGGGGGCAACATGGCCGCGCTGCCCGCCCTCCTCGTGCTCACCGGCGCGCGGCCCGGCGGGCTGCCGATGTTCCTCTGGTTCGCCGCCATCGCCGCGTTCGGCGTGGTCGCCGCGATCCCGTTCAAGCGGCAGCTGATCAACCTCGAGGCGCTTCCCTTCCCTTCGTCGGTCGCCGCCGCCGAGACGATCCGCTCGATGCACGCCGGACGATCCGGTGGGGGCCGCGCGAGGAGGCTGCTCGGCGCCGCCCTCGTCGCGGGCCTCGTCACGTTCCTGCGCGACTCCCGCGCTCACTGGCTGCCAATGCACCTCCCGGGCCGGGTCGCGCTGCCCTTCTCGATCGGCGGACACCCCGCCGCCGCCTGGTCGCTCGCCTTCGACGGGAGCCTCGTGCTGGTCGGTGGCGGCGCGCTGATGGGCCTGAGGACGGCGTGGTCGATGCTGATCGGGGCCGCGCTGACGTACGGCGTGATCGCGCCGGCCATGGTCGCGCGCGGCGTCATCCCCTCGGTCGACTACAAGGCCATCGTCCAGCTCACGCTGTGGCCCGGCGCCGCGCTGATGGTCTCCTCCGGACTCCTGTCCTTCGCCTTCCAATGGCGGACGGTCGCCCGCTCGCTCGGCGGACTCGTGTCCGCCTTCCGCCCCCGTGCGATCGCGGAGCCCGACGACCCGATGCACGCGGTGGAGGCGCCCGCGTGGTGGTTCCCGGCGGGGGTCGCGCTGATCGCGCCCCTCGTCGTCACGCTGATGCACACGCTGTTCGACATCCCTGTCTGGGCCGGAGTGGTCGCCATTCCGCTCGCGATCCTGATGGCCGTGGTCGCCGCGCGCGTCACCGGCGAGACCGACATCACGCCGACCAAGGCCATCGGTCCGGTGACCCAGCTCGTCTACGGCGGGATGCTACCGGGCGACGTCACCGCCAACGTGATGAGCGGGAACGTCACCGGAGGCGTCGGCCTGCACGCGGCGGACCTGCTCTCCGACATGAAGACGGGCTGGTTGCTCGGCGTGACGCCGAGAAAGCAGGTCGTCGCGCAGATGTTCGGCGTGCTGGTCGGCGCGGCCGTCGTGGTCCCGGCCTTCACGCTACTCGTGCCCAGCGCCGACGCCCTCGGCACGCCCGAGCTGCCCGCGCCGGCCGTGATGGTGTGGGCCGGCGTCTCGAAGATGATGTCCGGCGGCCTCGCCGGCCTTCCGCACCCAGCGCGCGTCGCGACGCTGATCGGCGGCGTCCTCGGCGCGGTCCTGACGGTCCTCGAGCGCGCGGCCCCCCGCCACAAACACCTCATCCCGTCGCCTTCGGGCCTCGGCCTCGCGATGGTCATGCCGGGGTCGAACGCGCTGACGATGTTCGTGGGCGCCGCCATTGCGGCCGGCGTGAAGCGGCGCCAGCCTGCGGCCCTGGGCGCCGTGCTCGTGCCGATCGCCTCGGGCATGATCGCGGGCGAGAGCCTGGTCGGCATCACGCTCGTCCTCTCCCGCGCCCTCGGGCTCGCGGCGTAACCGCGCGTCCGAGGGGGCCACTCCACCGAAAGGAACGAACCATGCAGAAAGAGATCACGGTCGCCGAGTTCGCCGAGGAGCTGACTGCCCGCATCGACGGGTCGAAGGGCATCGACTGCTGCAAGGAGGAGCTGAAGAAGCTGGCCGCGCTGGCCAAGGAGCGCATGCCCGACGAGAAGATCACCGTGAACTGGAAGGACGCCTGACCCGCGTCGCGCCCCTCGAGGCGCGATGAGGAGCACGCCCGGGGACGGCGCGCCGGACGTGGCGCGGGAGAACGCCCACACGCCCATCGCGTCGTCCTCGAGGCGACTCCACCGCGCGTGCGGCGGCCGAGTCCCCGATGCGCCGGACCGAGGAGCCCGCCCCGCCCCTCGTCGACCTCGTCGACGCGAGACGGGACGACCGCGAACGCCTCGACGGCGACCCTGCCCCGAGCAAGAGCCGAGCTCCGGCTCTCTCGGCTGTTCGAGACAGACCCCTCCCGCGCCCCTTCTCGGAGAGGGTCGGGCTAGCGCGGCATGTCTCCGAGTCCGCCCGCGTTCACGACGTCCGTGTAGCCGGCCTGAAGCAGCATGCGCGCGGCGGTCGCGCTGCGGCCACCGGACGCGCAATACACGACGACGGGCTTGTCCTTGGAGATCTCGCCCATGCGGGCGCCCAGCGACTGCACAGGGATGTTCACCGCGCCGGGATAGGCGCCGTCCCGGAACTCGTCCGGGGTGCGCACGTCGACGATCTTCGCTCCAGCCTTGATTCGATCCATCACCGGGTCAGCCACGAGGTCTCTCCTTGCTTGTTGGTTGAATGAGCGCTGCCACGCCGACGGCGCGGCGCCATGAGCCGGGTATTGTGCGCGGACAGCGGTCCGCGGGCTTCGACGCGAGCCGCCCGGCGACGTCCACGACGCCGGCCGCCCGACGAGAAGGTAGCGCCCTCGCACGTCCTCCTCGCCCCGAAATGCCCCGCCCGGAGTCGCCACCGTCGCGGTCGTCGTGTCCGCCACGCTACCTACAGAGCCAGCCGCGCGCGGTTGGGTTCGCGGGCACGCACCAGTCGGCGCCGCCGAGCTCCGTCGCGGGCGTACGAAGCGATCCCCTGGTGCTGTTCCGGAGCTCCTCGGCGGGGGACGACGCTCGTCGTCGCGGGCGTTCCGGACCCTCGCGAGGCGCTACCCGAGGCTCGCCCCGGCCCCGAGGACGCTTCGCGCAAGACTCGGCTTGCCCTCAGGCGACCCATCCCGCAGCATCGAGGCTGGGCGGGTGACCCCGCCGCGACCGGGAAGGGTTCCCAGGGTCACGGCAAAGGGCGCCCCCCCGTGGGGCCAAGGCGAGTGCAAATGGCGGTAGTTCGGCACAGCGACTCTTCGACGCACGCCTCGCCAGCCCACGGCCCTCGGGACCTGCTCGCGCCGCTCACGCTCGGCGAGCGATCGCTGCTCGACCGCTTGCTCCTGAGGATGGAACGGCGCGGCGACTTCCCGGCCTTCGCGCGCAACGTCACGACCGTCAGCCGGAAGGCTGACTTCGCCAGCTCCTACTCGGCCTCGCAGCTGAGCGAGGAGATCCTCCGCGACTACGGGCTCACGGCGAAGCTGCTCCGAGTCGTGAACACTTCGTATCACGACCGCCTCGGCAGGCGCGTCACCAAGGTCTCGCGCGCGGTCGTCTTGCTCGGCTTCGACAAGGTGCGCTCGGTCGCGCTCGGCATCGCGCTCCACAAGCCCACCGGCGAGCTGAGCTCACCGCCCGAGGTTGCCGAAAACGCCATCGACGCGCTCGCTTGCGGCGAGATCGCGCGCCGCCTCGCGCGGTCGGTCGGCCTGAAGGACGCAGAGGAGGCGCACGTCTGCGCCATGTACCGCGACCTCGGCCGCCACCTCGTCGCGCACTACCTCCCGGACGACCACGCGAAGATCCAGGAGCTCGTCCGCCTCGAGGCCATCGACCACGAGGTCGCCGCGGCGCGCGTGCTCGGCATCTCCACCCGGCGCATCGGCGTCGGCCTCGTGCGCACCTGGCGGCTGCCGGAGCGCCTCGCTCACAGCATGGTTCCCGCCGACTCGACGACGCGCGCCGATCTCGACGACGACCGCCTGCGCCTCGTGTCGACGTTCTCGCACGAGCTCCACGAGCTGGTGGCGACCACCCCGAGGGCGGGCCGCGACGAGGCGATAGGCGCGCTCGTCGAGCGCTGGCGCACGAGGATCAAGCTCTCGACGCGCCGCGTGAAGGAGACGCTCTCTGCGGTGCAGAAGATCCTCATCGACCGCCTGCCCGCCGTTCACGGCCTCGACCCTTCGCAGAGCGCGTTCCTCCGGCACGAGGTGACGCTGACACGCGCGGAGATCGACGGGGCGCCCGCCTCCATCCTGCCGCCCTCTGGGGAGACGCTGCCGCCTCCGCCTCGCCACTCGATCCCGCCGAACAGCGTCGTCAGCCCCGAGTCGCTGCGCGCGCCCCCCGCGCTGGGCGAAGCGCACGGGCCCGACCTCGTGTCGAAGAAGCTCTGGGAGCTTGGCCTGCGCCTCGAAGCCGGGGGGGACACGCTCTCGACGCTGCGGGCCGCGCTCAAAGCGTTCGCGCGCGCGTTCGGCTTCCGCCACGCGGCCGTGCTGGCCCCGACGCCCGACGGCGCGGCGCTGCGCGTCCAGGCCGCCTACGGCGAGGCCGCACGATCGATGGAGCAGGACCTGACGCTGCCACTCGCGCGCTCCGCGCGGCACGACGACCTCATCTCGCAGGCCTTCCACGGCACACGCGACGTGATCGTGCCAAACACCTTCGACGACCGGACCTCGGCGAAGATCCCGCGCGCCTACTTCGAAGCGATCGGATCGGTCGCCCTCGCTCTCTATCGCGTGGGCTCACCCGAAAAGGGGTTGCGCCTGATCCTCGTCGACACCGACTTCCCGGCCCGCCTGCCGGGCCCCGATCACGCCGACCTCCTCGAGCGCTTCCGCCAAATCATCGGCAGCGCCGCGGCCGCGAGCGGCCCGCGCAACCCGCCGCACGTTAGGCCGTTCGTGCCGCGGCGGATCTGACCGCCCGCGTGGCCGCGAGGCTCGACCGAGTGTCCGGCCAGGACCTCGCCGAGCCACTCGAGACGCTTCGTCTCCGCGCTCGGCAGCACCCAAGGCCCTCGGGCAGCGCTGCAGGTCGCTTCAGAACCCCGATGGCTCCGCGGACGACCGCCAGCGAAGGACAAAACGAAAAAGGCCTGCGCGAGTTACCTCACGCAGGCCTGAAGAAATCCCGGCGGCGTCCTACTCTCCCACTAGGTCTCCCTAGCAGTACCATCGGCTCCAAGGAGCTTAACTTCCGAGTTCGGGATGGGATCGG
>CAIVJW010000049.1 GCA_903906315.1 uncultured delta proteobacterium
ACCCCGCTCGGTCCGCGACCATCCGCCGCGAGGTCCCGACCCGGGTCCGCGCCCGCCGACGGCCGCGGATCGAGCGGCCGACCCGACTCCGACTGCTCCGAGACCGGTGCAGGTGAGCTCTCGACCTCGATCCGGTAGGTCCGCGACCGACCGGACCGAGGTCGCGACCCCGGCCTGGATGGTTTCAGGGGGTCGGCGGCGGGGTCTTGGGCTCGGACGGGGGCCAGCCGCGCCGCGCGTGCCCTACCCGCCCGCCAGCGCCCCGACGACCCGCCCGATCGCCGCCGCGAACAGCGCCGCCTCCGGCAGCAGGCTCACGACGTAGATCCCCTCGCCCTCCGCGTCGAAGAAGTACCCGGGGTGCACGACGACCGCGTGGTCCTCGATCAGGCGCTCGACCCACGCGTCCTCGTCGAGCGCGCGCGGCGCCTCGATCATCGCGTACCAGCCGCCCTCGACCGGCAACCGCCGCAGCCCCGAACCCGGCTCGATCGCCCCGATCGCCGCGTCGAGCGCCGCGAGGTTGCCCGCCACGCGCGCGCGCGCCGCGCCCTGGATCGCATGGCGCGCCGCGAGGATCTCGGGCAGCGCGCGCTGCACGGGCGTGCCGACCGAGAGGTACGTGTCGGCCACGACCTCGAGCCGCGCTAGCGCCTCGGTCGCGACGTCCTCCGGCCCGGAGATCGCGATCCACCCGAGCTTCAGCTGCGGGAGCAGCGTGACCTTGGACAGGCCGCTCAGCACGAACGTGAGCGCGCCCGCGCGCCCCGCGAAGCTCGGCAGCCGGTCGGCCTCGAGCTCGCCGTGCGCGAAGTCGCCGAAGACCTCGTCGACGACGATCGCGAGCCCGTGGCGCGCGGCGATCGCCTCGATCCCGGCCGCCTCGTCGCGCGTCACGAACGATCCCGTCGGGTTGTTCGGGTGGACGATCACGATCGCGCGCGTCGCGGCATCGACCGCCGCCTCGATCGCCTCGAGGTCGACGCGCCAGCGGCCGTCGAGCGCGATCGGGTACGTCACGAGCGTGACGTCCTCGAGCGCGGCGAGGAACGAGAGCAGCGGGTAGCTCGGCGCCGGCACGAGCACCGCGTCGCCGCGCTCGCAGAGCAGCTTCATCAGCCAGCCGTACGACTCGCTCGTGCTCGCCGAGATCACCACGCGCGCCGCGTCCACCTCGAGCCCGCGATCGGCGTAATACGCCGCGACCGCCGCGCGCGCCTCGGCGTGCCCGAGCGGCTCCGGATCGTAGCGCGCGCCGCGCGGGTGCCCGAGCGCGGCCACGAGGGGCGCCTGGTCGACGAGGCCCGCGCGCGTCGGGTTCGACTCGGTGAGGTCGGCGATCGGTCGCCCCTCGGCGCGCGCGCCCGAGCGCGGTCGCGAGCGGGTTGTCCGTGAGGTCCCAGCCCGTGCGCTCCGAGAAGCGCGGCCGCTTGCCCGCGCGATCGATCACGGCGCCCCCGCAGCGCGGCGCGCGGAGTGAATCGGGGCGCCGACGCCCTCCGAGACCGTCCGGTGGCCGACCGCGACGATCCGCGAGGCGACCCCTAGCGGGCGCATTCGACCCGCCCCCGGCGTCGACGCCCTCGCCCGATCCCGCGCGCGAACGCGATCGCCGCGATGCCGATCGCCGCGACCCAGCCGCCCGCCGGCGCCCGCGCGCCCGCGGCCTCGCACGAGCAGCCGCCTCCGAGCGCGTCGATGCCGCCGCGCGTGCTCCAGACATCCATGCCGATCGGCAGCGTCCGCGCGCCGAGCGACGCGCCGTCGTAGAGCACGTCGAGGCGCAGCTCCGCCCCGCCCGCCCCGGGCTCGCCGGCGACCGCGAACCGGTAGAGCCCGTGGCGCACGCGCGTCGGCGGCGTGATCACCACCCCGCCCTCGACCGCGAGGCGGATCTTCGACGGGTCGACGCCGCTCGCGCTGCTCCCGTCCGCGCGCCGGAGCTCGATCGTCCCCCACACCGGCCACTTCCCGTCGGGCCGCGCGTAGCTGCTCGAGAGCGCGTACCAGCTGCGCGCGAGGTCCGGCTCGCGGGCCACGCCGGCCTCCGCGGCCAGCGCCGCGATCGACGCGCCGACGTCGAGCTCGCCGGGCCCGATCTGATAGTCGAACGGCACGTGCCCGGTCGGGAAGCGCGCCCCCGCCTGCAAGAGATCGAGGATGCGCGCCTGCGTGAGCGTGGGATCGCGCTGGAGCAGGAGCGCCACGGCCCCCGCCGCGTGCGGCGACGACATGGACGTTCCGATCGCGATCGCGTGGCGCCCGTCGACGAGGTAGCACGGGTCGCCGGTCGGGCAGCCGGCCGGGTCGAACAGGCCCCCCGGGTGCTTGCGCGGATCCGCGTCGACGCCCATCGCGCCCGCGATGAACGCGCCGGGCGCGCTGATGTCCGGCTTGGGTGCGCCGCCCGGCGTCGGCCCCGCCGCGCTGAAGTAGCAGGCGCTGTCCTCGACCGGCGGCTGGTCCGCGCCGAGCTCGGCGATGCCGACGTGCTCGTTCTTGTACGAGCTCCACGTGACCCGGTTGACCGTACACCCGACGGCGATGAGGCTCGGGTGGCTCGCCGGCACGTTGATGGTGCCCTGCTTCATCGCGCGCTCGAACAGCACCGACGTCTGCCCGCCGACCGCCGCGTCGCCCATGCCCGTGATCCAGAGCTGGGCGTTGCCCTTGCCCTTGAAGACCACCGCGAACTCGCCCTCGGGCCAGGCGCCGTCCCAGGCGACGATCGCGCTGTTCGTGTCGGCGGTCAGCTGCGTCGTGCCGTCGACCAGGCGGTTGACGACCGCGGCCGTCGTACCGTCGTCGCCCTTGTAGCCGGTCTGCGCGCCCGGCTCCGTGAAGTCGACCCAGCGCGCCCCGCCCGGCCCCTCGAGCGCGACCGACACCTCGTCGTCGCGGTCGAACGTGACCCAGATGAAGCCCTGCCCCTTCGTCGCCGCCGGCGCCCGGAGCGGCACGCGCACCTCCGCGTCGGGGAACACGTGCGCCTCGGTGTGGATGCCGATCAGCCCGCCGCTCGGCATGCGGTAGAGCCCCCCGCTGTTGCCCGCGGCGACGACGATCGCGCGACCGGGGTGGCCGTCGCCGACGAGCCGCGCGAGGCCCTGCTCGAGCGCGCTGGTCCCGTCGTGCGGCCCGAAGTCGCCCCCTATGCTGAGGTTGATCACCGCCGGCAGGCCGAGGGCGTCCGCCCGCTCGAACACGAAGCTTGCCGCGTTGAGGATGTCCGCGTCGTAGAACCCTCCCGCCTCGCCGGGCGCCGCGACGATCAGCGTCGCCCCGGGCGCCATGCCCACGTAGCGCGGGCTCTTGCTCTTGCTCGTCCCGCCGTTGCCGGCCGCGATCGACAGCACGTGCGTCCCGTGCCCCTCGAGATCCCGCGGCACCCCGGCCTTGGCGGCGATCCGCGCGTCGAGGTCGTCGCCCGAGAGCACCGCGCACGGCGTCTGCGCCGGCCGCACGACGCCGCTCGGCAGCGTGACCGGGCTGCAGCCGTACGCCTGCTCGAGCTCGAGGTGGATCCCCTGCGGCGCGCCCGCGGCGAGCATCCACGCGACGCGCGTCTTGCCGCCCTCGTCGCGGAAATCCGGGTGCGACACGTCGAGCCCCGTGTCGATGATCCCGACCACCACCCCCGTACCGTCCTGCCCGGTCGCCTTGCGGTAGGCCCCGGCGCCGGTCCACGTCGTCGATCGGTCGAGCAGCGCGCGACGCGGCGGCCCCGCGAGCAAGCGCAGCTCGGGGTGCGCGGCCGCGAAGGCGTCGACCTCGCCCGGCGCGAGCCGCAGCGCCCCGATCCCGGGCGCCACGGGCAAGAGCCCGAGGGCCTCCGCGTCGGCGCCCTCGGGCAGCTTCACGACCAGCGGGATGCGGCCCGAGCTGTCCGCGAGCGCGTGCCTCTCGGGCGCGATCGGCCCCGCTCCGCGCGGCGACCGCGAGAGCAGGCGAGCGATCGCTGCGGCGGGCGCGTCCGCCCGCGCGGCGGCCGGCACCGCGATCGCGCCGGCGAGGAGGCTTATCGAGAGGAGCGGGCGCAGGAGCGCCGGGCGCGGTAGCGACACGGGGTCACTCTACACGACGCCGCGCGGCTCGGCCGCCCGCGGCGATCACATCGGCGGGACGAGGTGCTTCTTCTTCGGCCGCAGCTCGTGCTTCTTCTCGTACCGATCGAAGCGCAGCGCGATCTCGCGGCGCAGGTCCGCCGAGGGCACGATGCCGTCGATGACGAGCTGGCTCGCGAGCTTCACGAGATCGACGTCCGCCCGGTACTCGTCGCGAAGCCGCTGCACGAGCGCGTCGCGCTCGACGCCCTCGGGCACCGCCTGGATCTTGTTGTAGTAGACCGCGTTCACCGCGGCGCTCGGCCCCATGACCGCGATCGACGCCATCGGCAGCGCGAGGCACGCGTCCGGCTCGAACGCCGGCCCGCACATCGCGTAGAGGCCCGCGCCGTACGCCTTGCGCACGATCACCGAGAGCTTCGGCACCGTCGCCTCGCTCACGGCCGCGATCATCTTCGCGCCCGCGCGGATGATGCCCTGCTTCTCGACGACCGTGCCGATCATGAACCCCGGCACGTCGGCCAGGTAGAGGAGCGGGATGTTGAACGCGTCGCACAGCGAGATGAACCGCGCCGCCTTGTCGGCCGAGTCGACGAAGAGCACGCCGCCCTTGTACTTGGGCTGGTTCGCGACGATGCCGACGACGCGCCCCTCGACGCGCGCGAGGCCCGTCAGGACCTCCTTGGCGAAGAGCTTCTTGATCTCGACGAAGCTGCCCTCGTCGACCACGTGCTCGATGACCGCCATCATGTCGAACGGCTTGTTCTCGTCGACCGGGATCACCTGCTCCAGCGGCGGCTTGTCGCTCCGCGCGGGCTTCGCAGGGACGCGCTTCGAGTGCTCGTCGCAGCTCTGCGGCATCATCGCGAAGTAGCGCTTGGCGAAGGCGATCGCCTCCTCCTCGGTCTTCACGAGCACGTCGCCGCAGCCCGACACCGAGCAGTGCATGCGCGCGCCGCCGAGGTCCTCGAGGCTCACCTTCTCGCCGATGACCATCTCGGCCATGCGCGGCGAGCCGAGGTACATGCTCGCGTTCTTGTCGACCATCACGACGATGTCGCAGAACGCCGGGATGTACGCGCCGCCCGCCGCCGACGGCCCGAAGAGCAGGCAGATCTGCGGCACCATGCCCGACAGGCCGACCTCGTTGTAGAAGATGCGCCCCGCGCCGCGACGCCCCGGGAACATGTCGATCTGGTCGGTGATGCGCGCCCCCGCCGAGTCGACCAGGTAGAACAGGGGACAGCGGAGATCCTTGGCCGTCTCCTGAATGCGCAGGATCTTCTCGACCGTGCGCGCGCCCCACGACCCGGCCTTGATGGTCGAGTCGTTCGCCATCACGCACACCGTGCGCCCGTCGATCGTGCCCGTCCCGCAGATCACGCCGTCCGCGGCGAGATCCGGATCGGCCGCGTTCGCGAGCATCCCGTCTTCGACGAAGCTGCCCGGGTCGAGCAGGATCTCGACCCGCTTTCGGGCGAAGAGCTTGCCGTGCTCGAGGTTCTTCTCGTGGTACTTCTTCGCGCCGCCGAGCTCCACGCGCGCGACGACCTCCCGGATCTTCTGCTCCGACGACATGGCCCGGGCGCATACCGCGGGTCCCGAGCCGCTACCAGCGGTGCGACGCCCGCGCCCTCAACGCCGCGCCACGATCGCGCGGGCCGCGTCCGCGAGCTCGCGCGCCGTCCGCGCCACGAGCACCTTCGTCGACGCCGCCTCGTAGCCGCGCATCGCGCTGTCGCCGGCGCCCCAGCTGCCCCGCCCCTCCGGGCACACCCAGTAGAGCGCCCGGCAGCGATCGCGCAGCCGCCGCACCGCCTCGACCCCTCCGTCGTGGTAGTTCGTGCGCCCGTCGCCGAGCACGACCACGGTCGCGCGCCGGTCGAGCTCCCGGCCGTGACGACGCTCGAACTCGGCTATCGCGCGGCCGTAGTTCGAGTTCGCCGTGACGGGCACGACGCGCCCGCTCGCGATCCTCCCGAACGCGGCCGGCAGCGCGAGCCCATCGAGCAGCTCGGTCACCTCGGCCAGCTCGCTCACGAACACGAACGACCGCGTCCCCGCGAACAGCTCGTGCACCGCGCTGACGAGCTCCAGCAGAAATCGCGACGCCGCCCGCACCGAGTCCGACACGTCGCAGAGCACCCACAGCCGCGGCTTGTCGCGCCGACGCCGACGTCGCGCCGGCTGGAACGGCACGCCCCCCGTCCGCAGGCTCCGCCGCAGCGTCTTGCGGGGATCGAACGCGCCGCGCCGCGCGTGCCGCCGTCGCACCCGATCCGCCCCGCGGAGCTTCTCCGCGATGCGCTGGACCGCCCGCCGCACGTCCTGCTCCTCGGCGAGCGACAGCGCGGCGAACGGCACGTCGCACGCCGCCCGCGCCTCCCCGCCCTCCGGCTCGTCGAGCCGCTCCACCGCCGTCCGATCGACGTGCGCGCGAACGCGCCGCCGCATCCGCTCGGTCTCCTCCGCGAACGCCTCCGCGATCGCCGCCCCTCGATCGCCCAGCGCCCCGCGCAGCGCGTCCCGCAGCCGCCGCGCCACCATCGACACGCCGCGCAGCCCGGCGCGCTCCTCGACCCGATGTGCGAAATACCCCGCCTGCAGCGGGCTCGTCATGGACGCCATCGCGCGCGCCACCCCCGCCGAGGCGAGCACCCCCTCGAGCGCCCCCGCCTCCCCGAGCAACACCGCCGCCGCCGCGCCCCCGCCCGCCGACGTCGCCAGCACGGCCTCGATCACCTCGCGCGCGGCGCAGAGCTCGTCCGCCGAGAACCCGCGGTCCGCGAGCCGCCCCCAAAGGTCCCCGCCGTGGGCCGTCCCCGGCGCGAAGAACCCCTCGAAGACCTCACGAAAGCGGGGCACGTCCGCCGCCCGCTGCACCACGACCGCCCCGATCGCGTCGCGCAGCACCGCCCGGTCCCCGAACCCCACGAGCGCGGCTGCCCGCGCGCCATCGATCGCCTGCGCGGTCGAGATCCCGAACCCTTCGCGCCGGAGCGCCCAGAGCAGCTCGTCGAGGAGCCGCAGCACTACGGCCCCGGCGCGGGCTCCGCGAGGAGCGCCTGAATCAACCGCTCGATCTCCGCCTGATGCGAGGGATCGTACCCGATCGCGATCTCGCGGATCACGCCGCGCTTGTCGATCACGAACATCGTGGGCAGCGCGCGCACGCCGTAGCGCCCCGCCGTGACGTCCCGCTCGTCCGAGACCACCGCGTAGCGCATGTCGAGCGCCTGCGCGGTGCGAGACGCGAGCGGCACCGCGTCGCTCGTCACGCCGACCACGGCGAGCCCGCGACCGCCGTAGGTCGCCTGCCAGCGCGAGAGATGCGGCACCACCAGCCGGCACGGCCCGCAGTAGCTCGCCCAGAAATCGATCACGACGACCCGCCCCCGAAGCTCCCCGAGTGTCGCCGGCACCGTCCCCGCCACCGGCGCGAACGCCCCCCACGTCGGGGCGAACGTCCCGATCTTGTCGATGCGCAGCAGCTGATCGGCCCCCGGATACGGCGCGAGCGTCACCGGCACGTCGCGCAGAGCGCCCCCTCGGCGCACGCGGAGCGTGAGCGAGCTCCCAGGACCGACCAGGGCCACGCGAGCCACGAGCTGCTTCGGTTCGTCGAGCGAGGCCCCGTCCGCCGCCAGGATGACGTCTCCGTCCGCGACCCCGGCCTTGCCGGCGGGCGACGCCGCGACCACGTGCTTCGCGACCACCCCGCCACCGGGCGCCACGTCGAGCTCGACCCCGAGCCACGCCCGCCTGGACGCGACCTGCGCCTCCGCGCGCGTCGCGACGACCAGCCCGCCGCCCGCCACGGCCGCGCCGACCAACCCCATCAGCGCGGCGCGCCAGGAACGCCCGCCTCGGTCACGACGCACCACGCAAGCAGTGTAGCATCGCCGCCGCCGTGCGCGCCTCAGCTCTCCCCGCCTCCCCCTTGCTCCACGCCGACCGCCGGGCCCGAGCGACCACGCTCTCCCTCGTCGCGCTGGCCACCCTCGGAGCCGCCTGCACCCCGCCCCCCCTGCCGCCGAAGCCCGGCGCGCACGACCAGGGCGCCTGGCTCGCGGCCGGCGCCGCCACACCGACGACAGCCTCGGCATCCGCATCGCCGAGGTCGTCCGCCGCCCCCGCCCCACCGAAGCCTCGCGAGCGCTGGGAGCCCTTCGCCACGCTGTCGACGCTGCGTCCAGCCGCCCCGCGCGCACCCTCGCAACACTTCGCGGGAGCGCACGACGGGGAGGTCGTCACCAACGCAGCGGCCGCAGCCTACCCGACGCTGGGCCCGCGGTCCGATCTCCCCGTCGGCTCGATGATCGTCGAGACGCACCGCAGCCGCGGGCGTGACGACATCGTCGCACACCTGGTGATGACCAAGCGCTCCCCAGGCTTCGACCCCCGCGGCGGGGACTGGGAGTACGCCGTCGTCACGGCCACCGGCGAGATCGAGGACCGGGGCCCGCTCCCGACCTGCGCTCGTTGCCACGCCGAGGCCCCCCACGACCGCCTCTTCGGCCCCCCGCGGCGCTGACCACCACGAAACGATTGCGTAGTGACTCCCCCACCGTGACAGCGACGCCCCGGCCCGATGTGCGCCCCGCGACGCAGCGACTGCAATAGCCGCAGAAACCTGGGCGGTTCCGGCCGATACCGTCGACCTAGGCGGCCCGGACGTCGCTCTGGCACACTAGCTGCTCAGCGCAACGTCGACGCGGGACACTGTGGGCTGACAGAACCCCGCCGCCTAATCCGCTTCGACTCAACTAACTTCGCTCGCTTCACTTGGCCACGACGGGCGCTCCGTCGGGCGCCTTGGCTTCAGCTTCTTCTTCACGCTTCAGCTTGCTCTTCACGCTTCAGCTTCAGCTTCTTCTTCACGCTTAAGACTTGTCGCTTCTCGGCTCGACGTCTCGGTGTAGTTCAAGGCCGCGACGTCGCGTGGAGCTCACTCTCTCAGGCACGAACTAGCGCGCGGCCTCCTCACGGACGCCGCGCGCCGTGCTTTTGTGCCACCGCGACCGCGAGGCACGGACGGCGCGTCGGCGAAAATCGGGCCGACGCAAGAAACCCGGTTGACAGTTAACCGCCGGCCGCTTAAACGCTGCGGCTCACCCTGCGTCCATAGCTCAGCTGGATAGAGCATCGGCCTACGAAGCCGGGGGTCGGAAGTTCGAATCTTCCTGGACGCGCCACCGACGAAGACTCGCCATGACGGACGCAGCCCCCACGCCGGCCGCGTCGCAAGACGAGCACTACCTCCGTGAAGCCCTGGTCGAAGCCGAGGCCGCCGCCGCGGCCGGCGACGTACCCGTCGGGGCCATCGTCGTCGCCGCAGACGGCACCGTCCTGGCCCGTGGCCGGAACCGCCGCGAGGTCGACCACGACCCGACCGCACACGCCGAAATCGACGCGATCCGCCGCGCCTCGGCCGCGAAACGCAGCTGGAGACTTGAAGGCGCGACCGTGTACGTCACGATGGAGCCCTGCCCCATGTGCGCCGGAGCTCTGGTGAACGCCCGCGTCGCCCGGGTCGTCTACGGTTGCTCCGACCCGAAGGCAGGGGCCGTCGACACGCTCTTCCAGATCGGGCGCGATCCCCGGCTGAATCACCGGTTCGACGTGACGAGCGGCGTGCTCGCCCAAGCCTGCGCCGCGCTCCTCAAGGCATTCTTCGCCGCACGCCGCGTCAAGTCGCCGCCGGCTCCCGGCTGACGCTCGCCCCGCTCACGGCGCGGCGTCGTCGCCCTCCATCACTCCGTCCGGCCCCTCGACCTCGTCGCCTCGAGGCGCGCGCCTCGGCGACGGTGAGCCCCGCACCACGGTCTCTCTCAGGCCTTCCGCCAGCTCGTCGTCGCTGATGCGCTTGCGCGCATGAGCCACTTCCATCAGCTTCCGAAGGTACCGCGTCCACCCAGGAGCGACGGCCCCCCCCGCGGCGAAGTGCTGGTTCTTCGGGTTCGGCAGCACGGACGCCATGTACAACGCCTGCCCGAGAGAGAGCTCCCCCGCGCTGGTGCCGAAGTAGTGCCGCGCCGCGGGACCGACTCCGTACACCATCGACCCAAGCTCGACGACGTTGAAGTAGAGCTCGAGAATCTGCTCCTTCGTCAGCTCCTGCTCCAGGTACATCGTCAGGACCGCCTCCTGCAGCTTGCGCGAGAGGTTCTTCGTGCGGTCGAGGTACAGGTTCTTCGCGAGCTGCATGCTGATCGTGCTCGCACCGCGGACGAACCGTCCCTTGCGCAGGTTCTCGCGGATCGAATTTCGGATCGCCTCCTCGTCAAAGCCATGGTGCCGGTGAAACGCCCCGTCCTCCGTCGTGAGCACGGCGACCTCCATGAAACGGGACGTGGCGGCCAACGCCGTCCACCCCGGCGTCCCCGGGCCGGTCTCGAGCTCGATTCGAACGCCGTCCGCACCGTACGCCGCGTGCTTGAAAGGCCGCGTGAATCGTTCGACCGCTACCTCCGGGGGCGCCTCCGTCACCCGGCACGAGTTCGAGACATCCCAATCGACACGCATCCGGTCCAGCCGACCCGTATCGACCTGTCCGCGCCCCCGCAGCCCGAACGACCCCGCCATCCGCATTCCCGCAAGCTTGGGCGCAAGCCCCCGTGGGATCGACTCGAGCATCGATTGACACGCCGTGAGCGGCACCTCGACCTCGCCCGAGACCACCCGCCCATCGCCCGACTGCTCGATGGCCCCGTGGGCCTTCACCCGGACCGCCCCGAGGTCGATCTCGCCCTCCTCCAGGCGAAGCTTCGATCCGTCGAGCATCGCCTCCCCACGCGCCCGCCACGCCAGCTCGAGCCCGCGAACCGGCTCGTCCGACATCGCTGCGTTCCGGATGGACAATCCGTGGAGCCGCCCCTCACCCTCCACCGTGAACCGTCGACCATCCGCCGACAGGACCAAATGCGAACGCGTGTCGAGCGCCGTCCTTCCGACGTCCAGGAGCCCGAAATCCCCTTCCCGAATACCGAGCGTCGCCAGGCCGATCGGTCCCCCACGGACATCCGCAACGATGTCGCCGGCCTCGCCGCCGACGGGCGCCGAAAGAGAGAAGCTCAATACCTGCTCGCCCGGAACCGAACTCGCCTGACCGGCGCTCGGCGACAACTCGAGGATGAGCCGTCCGCCGTCACGCCGCGCTCCGAAAACACCGGGGCCGAGATTGAGGACGTCATCGCCCACGTGAATGCGCGCACGCAACCCACCGAGATCTACCTTCGCATTCGGCTCCAGGGCGCCATCGACGGCCCGAATCGCACGCAGCGCCTGCTCACGAACCCGCGCAGCACGCGCACCAAGCCCCGCTTCGCGAGCAGGCACCGGTGCAGCTGATCCAGCCGACGGCACCAGCGCTCCACCGACGTCACCCGTCGTCTCCGCAGCCCCGAGTCGGACCTCCCCATCGATGGCCGACGCCGAAAGCCCGCGGAGTCGCGTCTTCGCCCCCTCGATCGCTAGCTCAACGCGCCCGTCCGCGACCTGCACCCGCGTCGCTCCGAACGACAGTACCGCCGCCGATGCTGTCACGGTGAGGCCGCCGGCCAGCCTCTCGACACGAACCTCGCGCGCCGTCAGCTCCTCGGTGGGCGACGTCTCACGGTCCTTCCAAGAGACCTCCAGCCCGCCAAGCTCAAGCTGCGAGCCCCCTCCCCCGCCCGTCGACCCAGAGGGACGCCGAGCACGCCAGGCCCCGACCTCGTCGAGGAGGACCGATCGCGGGCCGATCGCGCTCACGCGCCCACCGCGAACCACGACGCGCCGTCCCCCAAGCCCCCAGCGAATCTCGACCTCGTCCACCGCGATCCCGACCGACTCGACCCCGACCAGGCGAGCACGTAGCCCACGAAGCCGGACCCCGCCCCAACACGGAACCGCCCGCTCGATCACGACGGTGGCCCCCATTCGCTCACCGACAACCGAAACCACGGACCGAACGACGGGCACAAATCCAGCGACCGCGGAAACGCCAGCGAGGGCCCCGATCGAAGCAGCAACCTTGAGTCGAAGCGGAAATGCCACGGGCACCACCGAGCTTACCAGGATGCGCGCAGGGAGCCCAACTCCCGGCTCCAAGTGCGAAACGCAGCGAGGACAAAACGAAAAAGGCCTGCGCGAGTTACCTCACGCAGGCCTGAAGAAATCCCGGCGGCGTCCTACTCTCCCACTAGGTCTCCCTAGCAGTACCATCGGCTCCAAGGAGCTTAACTTCCGAGTTCGGGATGGGATCGG
>CAIVJW010000050.1 GCA_903906315.1 uncultured delta proteobacterium
CGCGCGAACCGTGGCCGGTGCCGGCGCGAACCGCGGCCGGTGACGAGCCGGGAAGCCGTCCGGCTAGCCCGTCGAGCCGGTTGCCGGGGTTCGGGCGGGAACGCGGTGGAGGTGGATTCGGGCTTGTTTTGCTTACGCGCCGGGCGGGAACGCGGTGGAGGTGGATTCGGGCTTGTTTTGCTTACGCGCCGGCGTCCGCAAGAAGTGCATCGTCTGCGTCGCGCACAGCGGCGAGTTCATCGGGAGAGCGGGTGTCGCGGATGCGAAGCGCTGTCACCACCTCCACCGCGTGGCGGGCGGTCGCGCGGCCGACGACCACCGCGACCTGTGCAATGCTGTCGGGAACCTCGATGCACACGCTCGCGTCGTCGGTCAGCAAGGCCCGCACCCGCTGCACTTGCGCATCGAGCGAGTGGCTCGACGTCGACAGCTCGACGGACGCGGTGCCGTCGACGCGAATCGAGGCGGGGTTCTCGAGGTCGAAGCCGATTTCGAGTTTGCGTTTCATGGACGGATGTTCTCCCGCTCGAGGCACGCGTGGGCTCACTCTTGCTCGAAAGCTCCGCAGCCGATGCGTCCGGCCTCGAGCAACTCGCGCACGAAGCTTGTCGTCTCGCGGGAAAGCCGCTCGGCCTCAGCTCGCACGTGCGCGGGTGTGCCCGCCGCTCCGCGGTTCGTCCACGCGTGGTTGAACGAGTTTCGCAGAGCCCCGAGTTCGACGAGGAACGCGAACCGTCCCTGCTCGTAGGCGGCGGCGAACTGCTCGGCGAAGATCCCCTCGGCAAGGGGCTTGGCAACCTCGTTGGCCTCGTCCCAGCCGCACTTTGGTGCGAACGCTACCCCCCGCTTCAGCCGCAACCGGGCGGAGAGCGCCTCGCCCATGCCCCGCACGTTGGCCCACTTCTTGTTGAACTTGCCGCGCCCCCGCGCGTTCAGCGCCACCGCCACGGGGTTGTCCGGGTTACGGAGTGCACGCCGGCAGAGTTCCTCGAAAACTGAAGTCGCGAGCTCCTGTAGGATCGTCAGGCCCTGCATCAGTAGGCCGTGTTGAACCATCACCTCTGCGAGGGCAATTTGCGTCTCGTACCACGGCGGGGTGAACCGCGTGGTTCCGCCCGCGCGATGGAGGCTGCCGAGCTTGGCCTCCAGGAGGTCGAGCATCGCGCTGGTCACCGGCTTCGCGTCGGCGCGAATCGCACGGACGCGGTCGAGCGCGTGCTCGAAGATTGCTGCGGCATTCTCGGCGTCGGCGTTCTTCACGACGGCGGCCAGGCGCTCCATCGCCTCGACAAACTGCGGATCGGCGAGCCCCTCGAGGGCGACTCCCTGCGGGGACGACGCGAGCGCGGCGAGCTTGTCGGGGTTCACGTCCTCGCTGATCGCGCGAACGGCCTCGGCCCAGCGCGTGACCTGGAAGAAGCGCGACACCTCGATGATTTCGTGCCGCGGCAGGCCTCGCTCGTAGGCGCCGTAATGGACCTGCGCCAGCTCGACGTCCTTGACCCGCGTGAGCAGTTCGACCGCGACCGAGAACAGGATCGGGATGATCCGGAAGCCATGGGTCATGTCGACGTGAAGGGCGCTGTGGTCGGGGATGGTTTCGAGCAGACGCCCGAAGCCCTCCCACTGGGCATCGACACCGAGATTCTCGCTCACCTCAATCAAGCGGACCTTCGCAAGGTCAGCCGCCGCGAGTTCGTCTCTCAGCCGGTCCGGCTTCTCCCAATGCCATCGGAGGCTCGTCGGCGTCACCGCGATGATGATCTCGTCGAAGACCACGCCGTGCTGACGCTCGATCGAGAGAAGCGCCGCCTGCACGTAGCGGCTTCGAGCCTGGAGTTCGCCGCGGAAGTACGTGGCGCTGTCGTAGGTCGCATCGACGATGTCGCCCGCACCATCGCGCTGGGGGCTGCCGATGCCGAGGAACGTCAAGAGTACGCGACGTCTTTCCATGCCGAGCAGCATCGCACGTGTCCGCGCGCCAAGGAAGCAGCCCCTTGTGCGGGGCAGAAGCTCGGCAGCAGGCCCAGGTGGCCAGCCCTTTCAACGTGACCTCTTCCGCGACTCGGCAAGCAGCCGCGCAGTCGAGACGTGAGTCTTGTCCGGGAACCTGGTCCTCTTCGGTACCGGCGTCTTTGGGCCGCGGCGGTGCTTCTTGAACGTAGCGAGGTCGACATGCTTGCTCCAGCGAAGCA
>CAIVJW010000051.1 GCA_903906315.1 uncultured delta proteobacterium
CAGCCCGCCCCGGTCGCGCAGCCCGCCCCTGCGGGTGCGCCCGTGGCGCCGGCCGCGCCGCCGCCGGCCGCCGCGAAGCACGCCGCGAAGGACGCCTCGCACGATCACCCGCCGTCCGACACGGTCGACCCGAACCACCTCAACCTCGACATCGCGGGCACGATCGGCCTCACGTACCGCATCGGCGACAGCGCGACCGGCACGCCGATCGACACGCGCGCGGGGCTGCTGCTCGGCGCGGGCGCGATGCTCGGGCTCGCGCGCTGGGTCTCCGTCGGCGCGAGCTACGAGCACACCTCGCTCGGGCGCGAGCGGTCCGAGTCGAGCGCAACGGGCAGCGTCGAGACGACGCGCGGCGTGCACACCGCGTGGGGCCGGCTGCGCATCTACCCGGCGCGCAACGAGCACGTCGGCGTCTACGTCTCCCTCGCCCCCGGCATCACCTGGCAGACGGCGAACGCGTCCGTCACCGAGCCGCAGGGCAAGATCTTCGGCGCCAAGCCGGCGTCGACCAGCTGCTCGGCGGCGGACTCGGCAAACTTCGGGCTCTCGGCCGGGCTCGGCATCGAGGTCGCCGCGGGCGGCGGGTTCGTGCTGACGGGCGAGACGTCGTTCGACGACCATCGCCTCTCCTCCGGCCCGATCGGCGAGTGCGGCGCGCCCGGCGCGGGCACGACGGCCGTCTTCGGCGCGCGCATCGGCCTCGGCTACCGCTTCGACCTGACCGGCAAGACCAAGCCGGTCGAGGAAGAGGAGCCGGCCGAGGCGGATCCGCTCCACCGCCAGTAGCTCGCACGGGCGCCGCGACGACCCTCCTCGCCGCGGCGCGCCGGGCGCTTCGCCCGCCCGACCGTCACCTCGTGAAGCCATCGGCGCGATCGGCCGATGGCTTCGCGCGTTTCAGGTCGTGCGGTAGTTCGGCGCCTCCTCCGTGATGATGACGTCGTGCACGTGGCTCTCGCGGAGCCCCTGCGAGGTGATCCGCACGAAGCGGCCGCCCTCGCGCAGCGCGGCGATCGTCGCCGATCCCGTGTAGCCCATGCCCGACCGCAGCCCACCGACGAGCTGGTAGACGATCGACGAGAGCGCCCCGCGGTACGGCACGCGCCCCTCGATGCCCTCGGGCACGAGCTTCTCGTCGGCCGCGCCGCCCTGACCGTAGCGGTCCTTGCTGCCGCGCTTCATCGCGCCGATCGATCCCATGCCGCGGTACACCTTGTAGCTGCGGCCCTGGTAGAGCACGAGGTCGCCGGGCGACTCGTCGGTGCCGGCGAAGAGCGACCCGACCATCACGGCCGACGCGCCCGCCGCGATCGCCTTGGTGACGTCGCCCGAGAACTTGATGCCGCCGTCGGCGATGATGGTCACGCCGTGGCGGTCGCCGACCTTCGCGCAGTCGGCGATGGCCGTGATCTGGGGGACCCCGACGCCCGCGACGACGCGCGTCGTGCAGATGCTGCCCGGCCCGATGCCGACCTTCACGGCGTCCACGCCCGCGTCGATGAGCGCGGAGGTGGCGTCGGCGGTGGCCACGTTGCCGGCGATGACCTCGAGATCCGGGTAGCGGCGCTTCGTGTCGCGCACGGCCTCGATCACCCCGCGCGAGTGGCCGTGGGCGGTGTCGACGACGATCACGTCGACCCCGGCGGCCACGAGCGCGTCGGTGCGCGTCACGCGGTCGGGGCCGGGGCCGATCGCGGCGCCGACCCGCAGGCGGCCCGCCTCGTCCTTGACCGCCTCCGGGTTGCGATCGGCCTGGAGGAGGTCCTTGATCGTCACGAGGCCGACGAGCTTGCCGCCCTCGACGACGAGCAGCTTCTCGATGCGGTGCGCGTGCAGGAGCTCCTTCGCGCGCTCGTTCGAGACGCCGGGCGGCACCGTGACGAGCTCCTTGGTCATCAGCGCCGAGACGGGCTGATCCAGGTTCTTCTCGAAGCGGATGTCGCGCGCCGTGAGGATGCCGACCGGGCGATCGCCCTCGACGACGGGCACGCCGCTGATGTCGTGCTCGCGCATCACGTCGAGCGCCTCGCGCAGGCGCTGGTCGGGGCGCACGGTGACCGGCGAGGTGATCATGCCGCTCTCGGCGCGCTTCACCCGCTCGACCTCGCGCGCCTGCTGCGCGGGCGTCATGTTCTTGTGCAAGATGCCGAGCCCGCCCACGCGCGCCATGGCGATCGCGGCGCGGCCCTCGGTGACCGAGTCCATCGCCGCGGACACGAGCGGCAGGTTGAGCGAGATCTTCGGCGTGAGGCGCGTCTTCACGTCGACCTCGCTCGGAAGGATCTCGCTGTACGACGGGACGAGCAGGACGTCGTCGAACGTCAGGCATTCGCGGAGCTTGTCTTCGAGCATGCGGGGCCTCGCCGCTCGCGCGCGCCCGGCCAGAGGGAGCCGCGGAGAGCGGGCCTTCCTACCGCAGCGCCCGGGGCGGCGCCATCGCTCGCGGTGGGGCGGCCAGGGAGGTCAGCCGGCGCCGCGCCGACCGTGCGATGGCGGCGCCGTGCGATCGGGCGGGTCGGGCGCGGTCGCGCGCTCGAGCGCGGCCGCGGACTCGGGCGTGCCGGCGCGCGGGATGCGCAGGCGAAAGCGCGCGCCGCCCGTGGGCGCGTCGAGCACGTCCACGTCGCCGCCGTGGTCGACGAGGATCTTCTTCACGATGGCGAGGCCGAGGCCGGTCCCGTCGCGCTTGGTCGTGACGTACGGGTCGAAGAGCGTCGGCCGGAGGCCCGGGTCGACGCCGGGACCGTCGTCGTCGACGTCGAGGAAGATCCACGCGCCCTCCTCGGTCGTCGTGACGCGCACGTGCCCGATCGGCCCGTCACCCGCACCGTCGCGGCGCTCGTCGCGGATCGCCTGCGCGGCGTTGCGCACGACGTTGAGGAGCACGCGGTGGAGCATCTCGCGGTCGAAGAGCGCGGGCAGCGGCCCGGCCGGCAGCGAGAACGCGACCTCGGTGCGCGCGAACAGGACGCGGTCGTCGGTCGGGTCGGCGCCCGCGGGCGCGGGCTCGCCGCGCGCGGGCACGAGGTGGTCGGCCTGCTCGCGCAGGAACTCGGCGAGGTCGCCCGGAGCGATCTCGGCCTTCGGCAGGCGCGCGAAGCTCGAGAACTCGCCGACCAGGCGCCGCAGCGATCCGACCTCCTCCTCGACCACCTCGAACGTGGTCTGCAGGATGCGCCGGAACGCGGGGTCGTCGCCCGCGTAGCGCTTGTGGCACTCCTCGACCGCGAGCTGGATGGGCGTCAGCGGGTTCTTGATCTCGTGCGCGAGGCGGCGGCCGATCTTCTGCCACTCGCCCACGCGCCGCAGGAACTCGACGCGCGCGCGGCTCTGATCGAGCTCGCCGAGCATGCGGTTGAACGCGCGCGCGAGGTCGGCGACCTCGTCGGTGCCGCGCTCGTCGACGCGCACCGTCAGATCGCCCTCGGCGACGGGGCGCGTCGCCGCGGCGAGGCGGGCGATGCGGCGCGTGACGGGGCGCACGACGCCGACGCCGACCGCGAAGGCGAGCAGCACCGTCGTGCCGAGCAGCGCCGCGAACACGCCGCGGTACGTGTCGTCGACGTACTCGCGGCGGCGGTCGCGCTCGATCTGGTGGTACGCCTGCACGAACTCCTGCGCGGCCTCCATCTCGGCGAAGCGCGCCGACGGCGTCGCGAAGATCGCGACGAGATCGAGCGGCTCGGTCGCGTCGGGGGTGAGCGGGCGCCGCACCTCGAGCGTGCGCTCCGCCTTCGGGTCGACCGGCGCGGATCGCGCCGCGCGCGCGATCACGGCGCCCTCGGGGCTCTCGACCGACACGGCCGCGAGCGAGGGGTGCGCAGCGAGCTGCCGGTCGAGCTCGATCCCGACGGCCCTGGCGTCCGCGCGCGCGGCCGCGGCCTGCAGCGACGGCGAGGCGGCGACGACCTCGGCCTCCGACCGCATGCCCTGCTTCACGGCCTTGACGAGGTCGCCGTAGACGCCGAGCGATCGGTCGAGCTGCGCGCCGAACTCGGGCTGGAACGCCGTGGCCGAGATGCGCGCGACGAGCGTGCGCGTGATCAGCGTCGTCGCCAGGAAGGGCAGCAGCGCGGTGACCACGATGGCGAGCACGACGCGGCGCTCGGTCGTGCCGAGGGCCGCGGCGACGCGGGAGCGGAGCGGTCCGGGCATGCCGCGAGGCTACCTCCATGGCCCCCGCCCCCCAGCCTCTCCCCCCGATTTCGTGCCGTTCGGCGACGAGAAGGCGACCAAGGCGGTCCGCTCTCCTCTCCGCCCCGGCCTCCCCCCGGCCTCTCCCCGCGCCGCAGGCGCGCCCCCCTGCCGCTTGGCGCCCTCCCGCTCCGCGCCCCTACTTCACGATCACCGCAGGCTCGCCCGGCGGCGGCCCCGGCGGCGTCCCGAGCAGGTCGAGGTGAAAGTGCGGCTCGGCGCTGCCGCGCTCGTCGAGGAGCTGCACCCCCGGCTCGGCCGCGACGGCGGCGCGCAGGGCCTTCTCCTGCGCCGGCGTCATCCCGCGCGATCGCACGTCGGCCGCGCCCGCGGAGAGGTGCTTCGAGACGTACACGCCCCGCGCCATCTGCCCCTGAATGGTGCTGCGGATCGACCGGATGAGAACCGATCGCGGCACGCGGCGCGCGACGCCGTCGCGGTACGTGGCGCGGATCTCGCGGGCGGCGGCGGTGTTCTCGTAGAGCTTGAGGAGGTCGTCGCCGTGCGCGAGCTTCTCGTGCATCAGCTTGGCCTGCACCTGCGGCGGACGCATGCCGCCGGTGATGATGAGCCGGCGGCGCGTGCGATCGTAGTAGCGGGCCGCGAGGCGCTCGAGCCGGTCCATCGCCTCGGCGTCGAGGCGCAGATCGCGAGCGTGAATCTCGATCCTCGCGTTGCGGCGCACGCGGCGCATCGTGTGGCCCGCGGAGGGCGCGTCAGCGGAGCGACGCGCGCCCTCGGCGCGACCCGCGGGCGGCGCGGGGCGAGCGTCCTTCGCGCCCGTGGGCTTGGCAGCCGGCGCGACCACCGCGGGCGGCGCGGGCGCCTCGGCAGCGGCGGCCGCAGCAGCCGGCGCGACCGGGTCGGGCGCCTCGGTCGGCGCGTCGGGCTTCGCGGCCGGCGCGGCGATCGGCGCCGCGGTCGCCGCCGCGATCGGCGATCCCGCGGGCGCGTCGTCGGCCATGGCGCTCCCGGCGAACGACTGCGCCCCGATCAGGACCGTCACGACGAACCCGAGCGAACCACGATGCCGGCTCACGAGCACTCTCTCCGATCCGTCCCGCGCGGGCGAAGCCCGACGGGGAGCGGCAGTTGCCACGACGCACCGACGACGTCAACGCGACGCGCGGCGATCGCCCGCGAAACGCCCCAATTCGCGCGCGCCGCGATCGCGTGCGCGCCGATCCCTTCGAGGCGGAGGCGATCGATCTCGGGTCGCCGCGGGGCGATCCGAAGGGGCGTCGCGGCGAGGGCGCGCGACCGCCCGGCCTCGCGGCGCCCGCCCGCCCCCTACTGCTTGCTCTCGAACTTCGTGAACGCCTTCTCCAGGCGCCACTGCATGGCCGCGCGCTCGCTCTGGGCGAGGTAGGCCTGGCACGTCACGTTCGGGGCGTCGCCGAGGCCCATCGTCGGCGTCGGCGCGCAGTCCGCGACCGGCAGGAGGTGAGAGACGGAGTCCCACACGCTGCGGCCGGGCAGGAACGCGTGCTCCAGGCTGTCGCGCGCCATCGCCTTGAGCTGTCGGTACGCGAGCTTCTGGTCCTGCGCGGCGCGCAGGTACTCGCCCGCGAGGCTCGATCTCGACACGCCCTGATCGTCGGTCGCGAGCGCGACGGGCACCTCGGCCTTCAGGTAGGCCGAGAGCGGGTGCGCGGCGCCGGCGACCTCGAGGATCTGCGCGTTGGAGCTCAGGCACACCTCGACCAGCACGTTCTTCTGGTGCAGCTCCGCGAGCAGGCCCGGCGCGTCGGTCTCGGACAGCACGTCGAGGCCGTGCCCGATGCGCTCGGCGTGCCCGATCTCGACGGCCTTGCGGATGTGGAACGTGTTGGCGTTGGCCTGGCCGGGCGGCAGGAACTCCGGCGTCAGCTCGCCCGCGTGCAGCGTGATGTGCAGCGGGCTCTTGAGGGTCGCCGTGTAGTACCCGTGGAGGTAGTCCAGCATCGCCATGTGCAGGTCGTAGTTGGTCAGCGAGGTCGGGTCGTCCTCGGGCGACGACAGGTTCGCGGCCACGATGCCGTCGGTCTGCATGGCCATCTCGAAGGCGCCCACGAGCTGCCCGAACACGGTGTCCTTCGCGCCGGTGCGGGCCACCTGCGCGATGAAGCGCACGCCGACCTCGCACGCCGCCGGCGGGTTCGGGTTGCCGCAGCCGAGCGCGGCCCGGTAGCCCGTGCGCGCGCCCAAGACGACCTTCACGTCCTTCGCGAGCTCGGCCGCGAAGCTCGGCGCCGCGAGGATCGACGCGTGCAGGCCGGGCAGGTCCGCCGCGGTGAGCGTCCCCGACCACACCGACGCCGACAGCGCGCCGAGGTTCTTGCCGAGGTTGAACATCGTCTCGAGGTAGAGCTCGTTCTCGTCGGCGGCGCGCAGGGCGACGTCGCCGACGCTCTCGTTGCGGTGGGCGCCCGAGACGGCGCCGTACTTGCCGAACGTCGCGAAGAAGTGGTCGTGGCCCGTCTCGGCCCCGGCGACGAAGTCCTTCATCGACCAGGCGCGCACGATGTCGTCGTAGAACGCGCCCGCCGACGGCGTGGGCTGGGTCCCCGGCGCGCACGCATTGGCGAACACCACCTGGTGGCTGGTCGAGTTGACGCAGTCGCCGTCGGCCTTGGCCCAATCGAGGTAGGTCTCGGCGTAGACCGCCCCGCTCAGGTGGTTGTGGAGATCGCCGCCCTTCGGCATCGCCTTCAGGAACGCGGCGAGCGCGGCCGGCGGCCCGGCCACGAGGGCGTCGTACCGGTCGCTGGCCGCCTGCTCCCAGGTCGCCGCGCACGCGACCGGCGTCCCGCACGCGGGCTGGCCCCCGGCGCCTCCGGTGCCCGCGCCGCCCGTGGCCGCACCCCCGGCGCCGGACCCGCCCGTCGCCGACCCGCCGGTGCCCGCGCCGCCGGTCCCCTGCCCGCCCTCGCCCCCCGCGCCGGTCGCGGTGGTCGTCGAGCCGCCGGTCGAGGTCGTCCCGGTCGCGCTCGGCGCGTCGGCCGGGTCGGCCCCGCACGCGGCGGATCCGATCAGCGCGACGACGATCAGCGAACCACCGAACGGCGAGGTCTTCATGGGGGGCTCCGAAGGAAAGGGAGGTGCGACCCTGGTGCCGTATCCGAGTTCCGCCTCGGCCACCACGCAGCGCGGCGCGCGCGAGGACGCGCCGCGTGCGCGATCACTCCACGGTCACGGTCTTCGCCAGGTTGCGCGGCTGGTCGACGTCGTTGCCCTTCAGGCTCGCGACGAAGTAGCTGAGCAGCTGGCACGGCAGCACCGTCAGCAGCGGCAGCACCTCGTCGCGCGCGGCCGGGATCCACACGATGTGCTGCGCGACCTCGAGCATCTGCTCGTCGCCCCGGGTCGCGATGGCGATCACCTGCCCCTCGCGCGCGCAGACCTCCTGGATGTTGGAGAAGGTCTTGTCGTACTGCGCGTCCTTGGGGCAGACGACGACGATGGGCATGCGCTCGTCGATGAGGGCGATGGGCCCGTGCTTCATCTCGCCCGCCGCGTAGCCCTCGGCGTGCGCGTAGCTGATCTCCTTCAGCTTGAGGGCGCCCTCGAGGGCGATCGGAAAGCCGAGGCCGCGGCCGAGGAAGAGCACGTCGGTCGCCTTCGCGATGCGCTTGGCGATGAGGTGCATGTAGTCGGCGTCGCCGAGCACCTCGCGCATGAGCGCCGGCGTCTCCCAGAGCGCCTGAAGGACGGCCTGGGCGCGCTCCTTCGGGAGCGTCTCGCGGCGGCGGCCGAGGTAGACGGCGAGGAGCAGCAGCGCCGCGAGCTGCGTCGTGAAGCACTTCGTCGAGGCGACGCCGATCTCCGGGCCGGCGTGCGTGTAGAGCGCCCCGTCGGCCGATCGCGGGATGGCGCTGTCGACGACGTTCGAGAGCGCGAGGATGCGCGCCCCCGCGGCCTTCGCGGACTTCACGGCGGCCATCGTGTCGGCGGTCTCGCCCGACTGGCTGATGGCGACGACGAGGTCGGTCGGGAAGAAGATCGGGTCGCGGTAGCGGACCTCGCTGGCAAGCTCCACGACGGCGGGGACCTTCGCGAGCTGCTCTACCCAGTAGCGGCCGGCGATGGCGGCGTGGTGGCTCGTGCCGCAGGCGACGAAGTAGACGCGCTGGATGGTGCGCGCGACCTCGGGCGGCACGCCCATCTCGCCGGCGTACACGTCGCCCTCGGCGAGATCGATGCGGCCGCGCAGCGTCGCCTCGACGACCTCCGGCTGCTCGTGGATCTCCTTGAGCATGAAGTGCTTGTAGCCGCCGCGCTCGGCCTGCACGTGGCTCCAGTCGATGTGCTTGACCGGGCGCGTGACGGCCTCGCCGGCGACCGTCTCGATGCGCACGCCCGACGCGCGCAGCTCGGCGACGTCGCCGTCCTCGAGGAAGACCACGTCGCGCGTGTGCGCGAGGAGCGCGGGGATGTCGCTGCCGCAGAGGGTCTCGCCCTGGCCGAGGCCGACCACGAGCGGCGAGCCGCTGCGCGCGACCACGATGACGTCGGGCTCGTCCTTCGAGACGACCGCGATGGCGTAGGCGCCGACGACGCGGCGGAGGGCCGCCTGCGCGGCGACGAAGAGGGACACCTTGCCCGGCGCGACCGCGAGCTCGCGCGCGACCAGGTGCGCCACGATCTCGGTGTCCGTGTCGGAGAGGAAGCGCACGCCGAGGCCCTCGAGCTCGAGGCGCAGGGCGACGTGGTTCTCGATGATGCCGTTGTGGACGACGGCGACGGGGCCCGAGGCGTGCGGGTGGGCGTTGATCTCGCTCGGGCGGCCGTGGGTGGCCCAGCGCGTGTGGCCGATGCCCGTGGTGCCGAGGAGCGGGTGCTTCTCGAGGGCCACGCTGAGGTTCACGAGCTTGCCGAGGGCGCGGACGATCTCGATGCCCTTGCCGGCGTGGACGGCGACGCCGGCCGAGTCGTAGCCGCGGTACTCGAGCTTGCGAAGACCGTCGACGATGAGGGGCGCCGCGTCCTTCGTTCCGACGTAACCGACGATCCCGCACATCGTGACCTCCGAGGCTCGAACGAGCCGGGCGCGAGAGCGCGCGCCACCGAGTGGGTGTAGGCGACGGGGGGCGGGTCGGCAAAGACAAAGGGTGGCGAAGCCGAGGGCGCCAGGCGCGCCAAGACCGCCAACCGCGCCAGCGGAGAGGGGGCGACTTCCGGCTCGTCCCGCCTACGCGCCTCCGCGCTCGGCGAGCTTTCGTTCGAGATCCGCGAGCGCGAGCTCGGCCGCATCCGCGCGCTTGCCCGCCGCCTCCGCGCGCTTCGCGGCCGCCTCCGCTTCGGTCGGCCACAGGCGCTCGCCTCGCGCGTCGTCGGCGATGCGCAGCCTCGTCCCGCCGTCCGTGACGACGAGCCAGGCGTCGAGCTCCGGCGTCGGCGCGGGCCCCGATCCCGCGTAGACGCGATCCATCTGCCCGTGCTCCAAGCGCCAGATC
>CAIVJW010000052.1 GCA_903906315.1 uncultured delta proteobacterium
ATCGAGAGGACGCTCGAGGTCTACCGGCTCGAAGGCGGGCGCTACGCGCTGCTCGACACGTTCGAGGGCGAGGACGTGGTGCGCGCCGAGCCCTTCGACGCGATCGAGCTCGCGCTCGGGCTGCTCTGGCAGGGGTAGGTACGCGGGGCGCCGGCTCGGGAACGCGGTGCGGTCATCAAAGTGCCCGCCATGCACGGCAATGGAGCGCGAGTCCGCAGCCTGATCGGCTCCGGATCGCGCCCCTTCACGCGTCGACCTCATGCGCCCCGTCAGACGTCGCCGGCTCGTCGCGTCCACGGGCCATGCACCACCCCGGCACCCACCTCTCGGTCTCGCGCGGCCTCTACGACCACCACGGCATCGCCCTCGGCGACGGCCGGGTCATCCACTACAGCGGCGAGGTCGCGCGCAAGCGCGACGCGCGCATCCGCATCGACTCGGTCGACGCGTTCGCCGCCGGCGACTGGGTCGAGGTCGTCTCGTACGGCTCGTGCGACGCCGCGCACGTCGTGCTCGCGCGCGCCTACTCCCGCCTCGGCGAGGACGGCTACGCCCTCTTCGGGAACAACTGCGAGCACTTCGCGCGCTGGTGCAAGACCGGCGACGCGAGGAGCCACCAGGTCGAGCGGGCCGCGGGGCACGCCGGCGGGGTCGGTGGCACGACGGTGGCGACCGCCGGAGCGATCGGCCTCGTGTCGGCCGGCGGCGCGGTCGCGGGCCTCGGCGGCGCCGGCGTCATGAGCGGCCTCGCCGCTGCGGGCGCCGTCGTCGGTGGCGGCGCGGTCGCGGGGCTCGCGACGCTCGCCGCCGCGCCGGCGGCGATCGGCATCCTGGCGACGCGGTCGATCCTCGCCGACGACGCGGCGCTGCCGGACGACGAGCGCCGCGCGCGCACCGCCGGGCGCGCGGCGACGGTGGCGGGCGCGGTCGCCGGTACGGCCGGGTCGATCGCGGCCGTCTCCGCGGCGGGGTCGGTGGCCGGCCTGAGCGCCGCGGGCGTGACGTCCGGGCTCGCGGCCATCGGCGGTACGGTGGGCGGCGGGATGGTGGCGGGCGCGGCGATGACGATCGCGGCGCCGGCGGTCGCCGCGCTCGCCGTCGGCGCGGGGATCTACACGCTCGGCAAGTGGCTCCTCGACGACTGATCACGCGGGGCAGAGGGGCGCCTCCGCGCGGCGATGCCCCGCGCCGCGCCCGCCATCGTCGAAGCGACGCTCGCCGCGCTCGTGCCGCTCGACCCCGCCTTCTCGACGATCCTGGTCACCGATCTCGAACGCGCGCTCCGATCCTGCTCGCTCACCACGAAGGGCGGCCGCGCGCCGGGGCCCTTCTCGTCGCTCGCGCGGCTCGTGATGGCGAGCGGGGCGCTTCAGCCGAGCACGCGCCCGTTCGCGTCGCGCGCTCTGGCCGCGAGGGCGCTCGAAGCCGCCGAGCGCCTCTGGAACCGGCGCCTCGCGCGCGACGCGGATCGCCGAAAGACCTGAGCGGCCGCCGCGAGGTCTCGCGTCACTCCCGAATTGCCGACCGCCGGTCGGCATTGCGAAGTACCGCGAGCGTCCGCCATCCTCGCGCCGTGTCGGCAAGGGCTCCTCGCACGAACGATCCGGCCTCGCCGCCTTCGCGGCGCCGCCGCGCAGCGCTACGCGCACCTCGCAGGCAGCGCCATCGAGGCAGCAGCGAGGGCGACGGGGCCCGTTGGGGAGATCTCAAACCCGTGGGTCGATCTCGAAGCCAAAAAGTTGAGCCACCTTGGGGACTTGAACCCCAGACCTACGGTTTACGAAAGCGTGCCGTTGTCGAGCGATTCCGCGGAGATGGAGGCGCTTCGGGGAGACCTCGTGGGGTTAGGGATCCGCGCCGTCGACGCGCTGCGGGCCATGGCGGCGGGCGGGCCGGGGGCGTGGCGGACGGTGGAGGAGGTGCTGCTCGCGGTGGAGGCGGCGGGCGGGAGGGCGGCGCTCGCAGAGGTGGCGCGGAGGCGGGCGGCGGGCGGTCGCCCCGCGTAGCCGCCGGGGCAGGGTCCTCGTCGCGGGTGCGGAGGCGGGCCGCAGCGGCTCGCCCGACGGTCGCGCCGCGGCCGCATGCTAGACTCTACCGATGGCGGACCTCCTCGATCGGATCACCATCGACCCGGCGATCTTCGGCGGGAAGCCCATCATTCGTGGGCGCCGGCTGGCCGTCGAGCACGTGCTCGGCATGCTCGCGGGTGGCGACGACGTGGAGACGATCCTGGCCGGCTACGACTGGCTCGAGCGCGAGGACGTGCTCGCCTGCGTGGAGTACGCGCGGCGGCTCGTGGCGCACGAGACCGTCTCGCCGAGGTTCGCGCCGGCGGCGTGAACGTCCTGCTCGACTCGTGCGTGTGGAGCGGCGCACGCGGCGCCCTGGCCGAGCGTGGGCACGACGTGCTCGCGGTCGCCGACGTGTGGGGCGAGGACCCGGGCGACGCCGAGATCCTCCGCGGCGCTCACGACCGACGGCGCGTCCTGGTCACGCTCGACAAGGATTTCGGGGAGCTGGCGATCGTGAAGGGATTGCCCCACGCGGGCATCGTGAGGCTCGTCGGGATCCGCGCGCGCGATCAGGGGCCCGTCGCCGCGCAGGCGATCGAGCTGCACGGGGAGCCGCTTGCCGCGGGCGCGATCGTGACCGTGGAAGCGGACCGGATCCGCGTTCGTTCCAAGGCCCCGTAGGGCGCCGCGAGACTCGCGGCCCGTGGGCTCGCGGCCTCGCCGATGGGGGCGATGGCCGACGATGCGTGGCAGGTCCCGCGCTGGTCGGACGGTGAGCGAAGCCGCATGACTCCGAGCGAGGGCGCTCGGCCGGCGCGACCAGGCGCTCGGCGAGCTCGTTCTGGCGCGCGGCGTCGCGGAGCGCTCCGAGCTGCGCCCGCGCGGCCGGTCGTCGGCGCTCCTGAGCTGCTCGAACGAGGGTCTGGCCGCGCCTACTCTGCGCGGCCAGGCGTCGAGTCGGCGCCCAGTCGTCGCGATCCATGGCCGTCAGCAGCGGGAAGAAGGCGGCCTCCGTCTTCCCACCCGCCGTCGGCGCGAGCACGATCGCGTTCCTACCCTCGAGCACCGCCGGGATCGTCAGCTCCTGGACGGGCCGCAGGCTGACCCAGCCGAGCGAGTGGGCGACGTGGTACGCGAGCGACGGCGCGAGCCTGTCGAACGCCGTCATGGGTCGTTGGGCCCGCCGCGGCCGGGCTCCGGCAGGTCGAGCTCGAAGTCGTCGACGGAGGTCGCTCGGCCGCTGGCGCTCCGCTCTTCCACGGTCATCTCGCGCGCGTCGAGCACGGGTTTGTAGTGCAGGGCCGGGTCGAAGTCCGCGTGCTCCTCGACCTTGTCGAGCAGCTCCACGAGCTTGCGCAGGTAGAGCCGCGGCGCGACACCGACCTTCTGGCCGAGCTGCCCGGCCACGCCCCGCGCGAGGTCGTCGAGCACGGCGTCCGTCGCTCGCGAGGCCATGCGGCCTTGCACCTTCGTCGGGTAGAGGTCACGCACCTTGCGGCCGACCTCGCGGAGCTTGTCTCCGTCGAACGGCGCGAGGCGGATCTGCGGGCCTCGCGCCCGGTCGAAGCGAGGGTCACCGGAGAAGTCCTCGTGCAGACGGTCTGCGAGCGGCTGCAGGCGCTTGACGCCCTGGGATCCCTCGAAGAACGCGGGAGTGCCCGTCACCAGCAGGTAGAGGCCCGGGTAGCGCTGCGCCCCGAGGTCGTCGACGAGCTGGCGCAGCGCGTTCAGGGACTTGTCGCGCACGTCGCCGCGCATGCGCTGGATCGTCTCGGCCTCGTCGAGCGTGAGCAACAGACCGGCCCGCCCGGTCTGCTTCAGCAGGAGCAGCAGGCCCCGCAGGAAGCCCGACGCGCCCGCGTGGTCGAGCTTGCCCTTGAGGCCGGCCTTGCGGCTCACGTCGGCGCCGACGTTGGGGTTGCCCATGAGCCACGCGACGAGGCCGTCGTAGAGCGGGCGGTCGCCGCGGAGGCGCGCGGCGTAGGCGACCCGGAGGGCTGCGGCGAACTGCGGAGCGGTCGTGCGCAGGGGCTCGAGGCGTCGCTCGAGCAGGTCGGTGACGGCCCTCTCGACGGCCGCGGTGTCCGTCTCGTCGATCTCCTTCGACGCCAAGGACTCGTCCTCGAGCGCGGCGAACCAGCGCTCGACGAGGTGCGGGAACGCCGCGTCCGCCCACTCGCGCGTCGCCAGCGACTCGACGGCGCGCCGGTAGATCGTCTCCATCTGGTAGAGCGGCGTGTCCTTCTCGGCGATCTGCACGAGCGCGGCCGCGAACGACCGGCGGAAGGCCTGCTGCTCGAGCCACCGCGCGAAGAACGTCTTGCCGTTGCCGTACTCGCCCCGCACGGCCTTGAAGACGCCGCTGCCGCGCGCGCACGCGTCGAGCTCCTCGCCGATCGCCTCCTCGAAGCGCTCGACCCCCACGGCGTAGAGCTCGAGCCCGCGCCGAGGCACGGTGCCGCGCCGGAGGGCGTCGATGAGCTCGCGCTTCCGCATCGCGCTCGCGTCGAGCGGCCCGGTCACAGCCGCACCTCGAAGACCTGCTCGAGCATGGACACGTCGAGGTGCAGCGTGTCCCCGTCGAGCTTCAGCACACCCCAGCCGTCCACGTTCATCACCTCCGTCCAGCGCGCCGCCAGCGAGCGCAGCCGGAACGACGGCACCCGCAGCGCCTCGGCGAGCACGCCGAAGGGCGCCCGACCATCGCGCGCGAGCGTCAGCTCGAGCGCGTTGAGCAGGCGCTCGATCTCGTCGTCGTTGCGCTCGTTGCCCGCCGAGAACCGCGTGGCTGCAGCGTGGAATACCGGCGAGCCCGCCAGCGGCTGCACCCGCCGGACGCGGGCCACGGGCGGGATCGGCGGCGGCGCAGGTGCGGACGCGCCCGGGTCGGGTGCACCCCCCAGGCCGAGGAGCGAGAGCTGCGGGCTCGACGGGCGCCGGCGCGGCGGTGCTGCTGCTCGCGCCGCGTCCGTCGCGAGCGGCAGCTCCACGAGCTCTTGCCAGAACGTCGGCACGGGCGGCCCCTGTGCCGCGAGCTCGCGCGCGGAGGGTGCCGGGTGCCCGATCATCGGCGCCAGCAGCACGAGCGGCGCGACGACCTCGGCCAGCGTCGCGCCGCCGTGCTCGCCGGCCGACGTCGACGGGCCGTATCGGTGCGCGTCGTCCGCGAGGAGCACGACGCCCTTCGCGCCCCGCGGCGTCCAGACCGACGCGCTCGCCGGAAAGACGACCTCCCAGGGCTCGACCGGCTCCGTGTCGTCGAGGAGCGCGCGCCACCTGCGACCTCCCTCGACGCCCCGGGGCACGGCCTCGGTGCGCAGCCGGTCGCAGGTGACGTGGCCGTGGTCGCTCGCGAGCAGCACGAAGCGCCCGGCGTCCTGCGCGGCCTCGAGGATGGGCAGGAGCGCCTTCACCGCGTCCACCGTCCAGCGCCTGCGCTGCTGTGCGTCGGCCTTCAGCGCGGAGTCGATCGCGTTGAGCACGACCGCCACGACGCGCTTGTCTGGCCCGGTCTCGCGCACGCGCGCGAGGACGTCGCCGTCGGCGCTGCCATCGGAGGAGCTCGCCTCGCCGCGCAGCTTCACCGGGGTGGCATCGTGCGGATCGAGCAGCTCGCGCATGCCGCGGTGCCGTGCCCAGCGGTTCGGGTCGTCTCCGGTGCCGTGCGTGCGCCCCGCCTCGACGGGCACGCCCGCGAAGAACGCCGATCGGCTCGTCTCCGTGAGCGTGGGAATGGCCGCGAGGATGGGAGGGAAGTGTCCTTGTCCGACGCGCACGGCCGGCGTGCTGGTCCAGCCGACGACGCCCCACGGCGACCCGAGCGCGGCGAGTGACTCGAGCAGCTCGACCGCCTGCGCCCAGCCCATGCCGTCGAGGAGCAGCACCAGGAGCCGGCGATCGGCGTGCTCCTCTTCGCCGCGCCCGCGGAGGAAGCCGGCGGCGAAGCGCTCCGCGGCCTGATCGATCGGCAGCGCCTTCTGCGTCGGCCTCCCGGCTCGGATCCACTCCGGGAGCGCGCTCGCGAACGCGTGGTCGAGCGTCTCGCGCGCGCGGTCGGCGGCCTCGACGACCGCCTGCACGCCCCGCCCGAAGGCGCTCGTCGCGTCGCCGCGCGCGTGGTGGCGCGCTCGGTCCACGTAGCCGCCCTCCTCGGCGTACCAGCCCGCGAGTCGCCCGACGGGGGCCCACGACGTGTCCTGGGAGGCTGCCGCGAGATCGCTCCGCGTGGCGAGCCAGGCCGCGAGGCGGACGGCCATCGACGCGCGCTCGACGACGAAGCCTCCCTCCTGGGTCGTGAAGCGCTCGTGCTGCTCGAGGCGGAGCCGCGCCTCGCGCGCGGCGTCGACGGTGGCCTTCGACGGTGCGGCGGCGGCGGCCTCGAGGGCGCGGCCGAGCGCGTCGAGGCGCGCGTCCCACGCGGTGCGCAGGCGCGGGCTCGCGCTCACCCATGGCCGCACGGCGCCGTCGATCCGGGACTCCGCCGCCGCGACGTGGTGGCTGGCTGCGAGGCGCCCCTCGGTGCGCTCGATCCAGCAAAGGGCGCCGCCCGCGGCCTCGCCGAGCTCGCGCAGGAGGCGCCGCGCGGCATCGACGGGGACGCGCGCGCCGAGCTCGTGCTCGACCTTCGTCGTCGACCAGACGTCGAGGCCGACGCGATCTCCCTCGCCGAGCGCGCCCTCGTCCTGGGCCTTGCGCACGCCCTCACCCAGGATGGCGAGCTCGAGCACGCGCGCGCCGCGCCCCTTCTCCCAGGCGTCCCACACGAGCGGGCCCGCGGCGCCGAGGCGGGTGTCCAGCTCGCTCACGAGCTCGCCCTGCAGTCGACGGGTCTCGTCGACCGCGAGCCCCGCGAACACCGGCTCCGCCGGGCGACGCGCGGCCCACCCGAGCAGGAGATCGAGCGACAGGCCCTCGCTGGTGGGCACTCCGAGGCGCACGCGCAGCCACGTGCTCCACAGCTCCGCGCGCGTCAGCCGTCCGCCGGCCGTCGTGAGGGCGAGCGACGTCCCCGTCCGCAGGAGGTGGTCGGCGAGCGCGCTGCGCAGCACGGCCGGATCGATGGCGTCGTCCCGATCCGGAAGCCCGAACATGCGGCGCATGCGCAGGAGCTTGCCGACCTGGAGCACTCGCCCGCCGACCGCGAAGCGCCCCTGAACGTCGAGCGGGAGCTGCGACGCCCATGGCACCAGGAACACGATGCGGGCCTCCTCGTCGTCGAGGTCGGGCAGCGCGCGCCGCAGCTCTGCCTCGTGCGCCGTCGGCACCACGCGGAACGTCCCCGCGAGGCGGGTGGGGACTCTGCCCGGCTCGCCGACCCCGAAGAGCGCCACGAGGTGGCTCCCGTGCCGGTGCGCGAACACCTCTTCCAGCCGCTCCTTGATCTCGTCGTTGGAGAGGTGCGGCGCCGCGCTGCTCGTCATCGCTGACCCTCTCCGTCGACGTCCACCGTGATCGTGATCCGGGTCGGCAGCGTCGTCCCGTCGAGCGCCGCGCGGGCCTCGCGCACGGCGGCCTCGAGCTGGCGGAGCGCGTCGTCGCGGCCGTGCGCGTGTCGGTGGCGCTCGAAGGTGCCCGGCCCAGAGGGGACCTGGCCGGGCACGTGCGTCGGCGGCGTCACGGGCTGGGGCGGCGCCGGAGTGTAGGGCTGCGGCGGGTGCTGGAACGGCGCGGGGGGCGTCTGGGCGATCAGGATCGCCTGCCCCGCGGCGGCCAGCACGCGCAACTGCTCCGCGAGGTTCGCGAGCAGCTCGTCCTGCCGGAGCGCGGCGCGCGCGTCCTCGAGCACCTGACGAGCCTCGGCGTTGCTCGACGCGAGGGGCGCGAGCTGGCGCAGCACGCCGAAGAGCAGCTGGTCCTCCAGGACCGTGGCCGTCGTCGCAGCGTGCGCGAGGCTGCGCTGCACGGCGTCCGGGCTCGTGGCGAGCGCGACGCTCGCGAGCGCCTTCACCTGGTCGACCGGCAGCGCGCCGAGCAGCGCCGTGCACAGCGCCTTGGCGCTCTCGGCGGTCGTGAGGCGGTCGCACGGAGGCTCGACCCCGAGCTCGCCGAGCCTTCCTCTGAGCGCCGCCGCTGCCCGGGTCGCGAGCGGCGCGTGCTCCCGAGCGGCGATCGTCATCGCCTGCCCGAGGCGGTCGAGGTTCTCCGCGTGGAGGGCGCGGCCGCCGATGCTCGCGCCGAAGAGCTTCCCCGCGAGATCGAGGGCTCGCGTCCACGAGGCGGCGTCCGGTAGAGCCGGCTGCTCGAGGACGGTGTCGTCCGGGATCGGCGTGCCGGCCGTCGGGTGGTACGGCTGCCCGAGGATGCGGAAGGTACGCGCCGACGAGCGGGCGTACGCGCGCAGCACGACGTCCTCGGCGGCGCGCTCGAGGCCCATCACGTGAGCCTCGTCGATCAGGCTGCGCACGAGGGCGGCGCGCGGCAGAGCCTCGCCCTTGCGCTGCCGGCGCTGCTCGATCTCCGACAGCAGGCCGTCGTGCTTCAGCAGCACGGCACCCTCGACGACCTTCACGATGTGGAGCGCGCCGAGCGTGCCGCGGGCCTCGCGGAGCGCGTCCGGATCCAGCTCGAGCCGCCGGTCGTCGCGTTCCATCAGGCGCCCGAACAGCTCGACCACGCGCTCGGCGACGGAGCGCGTCGCGAGGCGCGCCTCGAAGTCCGGGGGGCGCGGGTGCCGCTCGCGCAGCGCGGCGTCGACGAGGTGCGCCCATTGGCTCTTGAAGTCGACGGCGAGCGTCGGCCGGATGCGCTTGCCCGCCTGCAGGATGTGCAGGTGCGCCCCCTCGACGAGGCGAGCCGGGTCGAGATCGCCCTCTGCCGCGTTGGCGAGCCCGTAGGCCTGGTGCAGGATGCTCTTGAGGCGCGTCTCCTGCTGCTGCCGGAGGTTTCGCAGATCGCTCACCGCGCGCTCCTGCAGGTCGCCCGAGAGGTGCCGGAGGAACTGGCGGGGATCTCCCTCGAGGATGCGCGTCACGATCGCGAGCTGAGCGAGCAGATCGCGCGACTTCTTGGAGAGGAAGCTCGGGAGCCACGCGACGGTCCACGTGCCGCTCGCGGCGTCCGCGAAGCGTTCGACGACGGCGAGATCATCCGCGGGACTGAAGCCGTCCTCGTCGAACGGGTAGTCGAGGATGACGCGCAGGTCCTCGTCCTCGGCGCAGCGCAGGGCCTCGGGGTCGAGCGAGCGCACGTTGCCGAAGCGCACGCGCACCCGGCGGTCGGTGCAGAGCCAGGCGACCTTCACCACCGTCTCGTTCAGCCGGAGCCCGCGGCCGTCGCGATTGTCCACGCCGAGCAGATCGAAGAGCACGTCGCGCAGCACCTGCCCTTGAGCGCCGGGGCCGCCGAGGTGCTCGGCCTGGCGGAGCACGGGCGCGAGGTCGATGCCGTCGAGCTGGACCGCCACGGTGGGGTCGTCCTCCTCCGGCCCGAGGTGCACCTGACTGACCCGGGCCGCGAGCGCCTGGAGCCGCGACACCGCGAGGCTGACCTCGTTGCCCGGCACCTGCGAGCGCACGACGCCGTGGTTCAGCTGCACGAGGCGGCCGACCGTGAGCTCCTTGAAGGGCTTGGCCTCGGGCACGAGCGCCGCGAGCAGCAGCGTCTTCACGAGCCGGTTGTCGTTGCGGCAGGCCGCCTCCGCGCAGCCGGCGCAGCCGCGGCTCGGCGGGTGGCCGAGGCGCATGCGCTGGCACTTCGCCTCGCTGTCGGTGCCGTGGCGCTCGCGCAGGCGGTCGAGCAGCGTGAACTGGTAGAGGCGCTTCGCGGCCTGGAAGCGCGCGCGCATCACGCCGTCCATCGGCTCCTCGCCGCCGGCGAGCAGGTCGAAGAGGTCGCCGACGGGCACGACGCGGCCGAGCGGGAGGTCGCCGATGTGCGAGGTGATCAGCTCGACCAAGAGCTTGATGGCCGTGCGCTGGCGCTGCAGCATGTCGCTCAGCGCGACGAGCGCTTCGACGAGGGCCGGGCTGAACGGGTAGAGCTTGCGGAAGTCGTCGTCGCGGTACTCGCCGGTCCGGAGCGCAGCCCAGGCGTCGCCGGCGCTGCGCTGCAGCGTGGCGAACGCGGCGTCGATGGCCTTTTTCGCCTCGGGCGAGCGCGGCTTGAGGACCCGCTGCTCGATGATGACGGGCAGGTTCTGGTTCTTGAGCTCGATCGTGCCGAAGCGGCCGCGCGAGAACTCGAGCTGCTGCGCGAGCATCACCTGGTCGTGGCCGGCGAGGCGCTCGCCCACCATCTCCGCGAGATCGCGCTGCCGGGCGATGAAGCTGATGATGGGCAGGTGCCGGAGCTCCTGGCCCTCGACGAGCTTCGGGAGCTTCTGCGCCTCGCGCTGGAGCTTCTCCGGGGTCGACGCGAGGCCGGCCATCCACAGGATGAGCTCGTCCAGGAGCAGCACGATGCCGCCGACGCCCAGGCGCTTGGCGTGCTCGGTCATGCGGGCGAGCCCGACGTCGAGCTCCACGAACGCGCGGCCCTCCGTGTAGGAGGGCCGCCAGCTCTTCACGAGCGCGGCGAAGAGCTGACCGCGCTCCTCGGGGTCGGTCGACGCCGCGGCGCGCTAGAAGCGGGCGCGGTCCCAGCTTGCTGCGGCGCCGAAGTCCCCCCAGCCCTCGAGCGCCCCCGACGGCCCGTTCATGCGAGCGAAGAACGCGGTGTCGCCGACGCTCTCCAAGAGACCGCGCGCGTTGTCGAAGAGCGGCGCGTCGGCGAACAGCGCAGGGATCGGCGCCGCGGGGAACTCGCCGCGCACCGCCGCGAGATAGGCCCCGAAGGTCGCGCCCTCGAGGCTGTCCTTGCCGAGCATGTGCAGGCGGAGCTGCAAGAGGCGCTTCTCGCCGATCCACGGGTGCGAGACGCGCAGCGGGTGCAGCTCGGGCCGCCTCCACGCGATCTCGCTGCCGCTCATCAGCAGGCTCAGGATGGCGAGGAAGTGGCTCTTGCCGCTGCCGAAGCTGCCGTGGAGGTACGTGCCCGCGCTCGTCTTCGAGCCGACCGCGCGCCCCACCAGGTGCAGCGCGTCGCCGAGCGCGCGGAGCAGGTCCTCGGTGACGACGTACTGCCCGACGGTGGACGCCGCCTCCTCGACGCCCTTGGCGAGCTCGACCACGAAGTCGGTCGCGACCACGGTCGCCGGCAGGTCGAAGAGCGAGGCGACGGTCGGCGGCGGTGCGGGGGGCATGGGTGGGAGGTAGAAGTAGCCGAGAAGGAGGGAGAACGGAACGGCGGCGCGCCGCGACCTGGCTCGCGTTGACCGCGTCGGCCCGGCCGGGATAGGGATCTCTCATGCTTCTGCGAACAGGCCTCGCGCCTGCTGCCATTTCGGGCGCCGTGTTCGCCGTGATCGTCGCCGGCTGCAGCCGTCCGGGGGGCGAAGCTCCCGGCTGCGCCAAGGACAACGACTGCAAAGGCGACCGCGTCTGCGAGCGCGGCGCGTGCGTCAACCGGTCGTCGTCCGGTGCGGTGACGGCGGCGCCCGTCGTAGTGTCGCCGAGCACGCCGGGGGCGGCCCAGGGGTGTGGCGAGTGCAGCTGGGCCGGGACGGCGTGCCTCAACGGCTCATGCTCACTCCGGCGGGACGTCACGTGGGTCCTGACGCCAGCGCAGACGACGATTCCCGCTCCGCGCGCGCCGGGGGCGCCGCTCAACGGGACCGACTTCGGCTTCCCTCAGCGGAAGCGATACGACGTGAGGACGTGCTTTCGTCCGACGGGGACGGTTCCGTGGACGTGCTCCTCGGACTCGGCGCTCGGGCCGCCTGACCCGTCCGGGCAATTCGTCCGCGCGAGCTACAACACGCAGACCGCCCCCGCGATCAAAGTCAGCGTCGACCAGTTGATCAACACGGGCATCGACCTCCGCGTCTTCGTGAATGGGTCCGTCTTCAGCGAGATGCTGGGCGTGCGCCACGCTGCGGGGCTGCGGGCGACTCGGCTGCTGTTTGAGGGGGGCCTCGCATTCCGAATGCCGGGGACCCGGGCGGACCGCGTGACGTTCCAGCTCAGGGCCGAAGGTGCGCCCTGATGCGGAACCAACGACCGGCGTAGCCGGCGCCGCGCCGGGCGTCCTCGCGGACGTGCACGACCTCTCCTTCGTGCTCCCGAACGGACACGCCATCCTCGAGGGGGTCACGCTCGACCTCGAGTGGGCGAGGTGGTGTCGCCGCTCGGCCCGTGGGGTTCGGGGAAGTCGACCCTGCTGAAGGCTCTGCACTCCCCGGAGGAGCTGACGTGGAAGGGCTACGACGTGGGCTGGGGGCGGCGCGCGGTGCACGTCGAGCCGGTCCATGTCCCCCGGCGTGGCGCTCTGCTCGACCACCTCGACTGAGCAGGCAACATCGATCTCGCCCAGGCCGGCGAAGGCCACGCGAAGGAGGCCGCTCCGTGGCTCGAGGCGGTCGACCTCGATCCCGACCTCGACGCGCCCGGGCGAAGCACTGCGGCGCTCAGCGGCGGCGAGGCGCAGCGCGTGGCGGTGGCCCGCGTGCTCGCGGCCGCACACAAGATCGTCGGGCTCGACGAGCCGTCCGTCGCGCCAGAGCCCGTCGGCGTTCGCGTGCTCGCGCGGCGGCTCGTCAAGCAGCCGCTTAGGCGCCGGGGTGCGACCACCGCCATCACCCATGCCCTCGCGCTCGTGGGGGGAAGTTCAGACCGCAATCTGTTCCTCGACCCCGGCGCGCACGCCGTCGTGCCGGGTGGCGTCGGGTGCTGCGGTCCGTGCGAGTTCGACGAGCCCAAACTCCGGCAGGGTGGACACGACCGCGAAGAAGCGCGGCCCTCGGGTCGCGCCGTCGCCCCCGATCGCTCCACGCAGCGCCGTACGCGGTCCTGTCCGCGGCGACACGTCGGTGGGCAGCGACCCACCTGGACCCGCGAGCTTCTGTGCCCGCAATTGCAGCGCGAGGGGCGGCATGCCGTCAGCACCATGGGCTGCGCTCTGGCCCGCATCGAAGCTCGGCTCGGCATGCCCATGCTCGTCGTGCTTTGCTCATTGAAGCAGGACGTCTGCGAGGTCGTACGCCAGCGTGGCCCATGGACATCGAGACGCCCCGCCCGCCCCTTGACGAAAAGGCCCCGGCCGCCATGACCGCTCGGCAAGCGCACGCTGCGCCCGCCCTGCAGCGTACCCATGCGCGTCGCGAACGTGTAAGCTGCCGCTCGCGGTGTGCGGCACGTTTCCAGCACTATCGCCTGAGGGCACCCGCATGCGCCCGCGGTTTCGAAGACGACGACGGACGGTGGCATGAACTCACAGCAAGTCCTCCTGGTGAGCCTGTTTCTGAGCGCGCTGCCGACGCACGCCTGCGTCCCCGTCGGCCGTCGGGGGGCAGCCCCACAGCCGATCTACGGGGCCCCGAGCTACGGCGGTCCGACGTATGGGCCCGGCGCATCCGGTCCTCCGGTCTGGGCGCCGCCGCCGCCGTACGTGCCGCCACCGCTTCCACCGCCGCCCCCCCCGCAGCAGGTCGCGCAGCATTCGCCGGCGAGCGCGCCCATGTTCGACGTGGCCCGGTTGGCCGCCGCGGGGTCGGTGGCGCTGCTCGGCGCGCTGACCCAGAGCGCCGGAGCGCCCTCGCAGCAGCAGCAGCAGGCGTATCCGCCCGCTCAGCCGCCGGCGGGCTGGGTGATGCTGGGTGGCATTCCGGTGCCGGCGATCCCGGGAGTGACGGTCGCCGCGGCACCGTCGCCGCCGGTCCCCTCGCCGGCGCCGTCTTCCGCGCCAACGGGCCCGGCGGTGCCCACACAGCCCGATGGCGCGGAGAAGGTGGTTCTCGACCGCTGGCATCCCGCCTACGGTATCATTCCCGGCGCGGCGCAGATGCTGGTCAACCACGCCGCGTTTTCAGCAGAGGCGGCGGCCACTCTACCTCCGCGCGTCGACCACCGGACGAGCCGGACGGAAGGGCCGGTGCGCAACCAGCGCTCGATCGGCGCCTGCACGGCCTTCTCGCTCGCAGCCGCGATGGACAACTCGATCCTGCGCAGCAGCGCGGATGGGGCCGACGGTGGCGGAGTGTCGGTGATGCACCTCTGGTCCCGCTATCACGCTGCAAGCATGCGGGACGCCTACCAGAGCAACCTGCAGCGGGCCGTTACGCGCGAGGCCGTCGCTCAGTGGAACGTTCTCACGTCCCACAGAGCTTGCGGGTGGACGAACTGCGGGCAGGGCGCATGTTCTTTCGACTGGCTGTGGGGCTGCGGCAAGCCCGTCGATGCCGACTTCACGAGCACGGCCGACGCCTCTCCGTACGCGGTGCTCGATGGCGTGACGGAGGTGCCCTTCACGACGCCTTCGCTGAGGAAGGTGCTCGCAAGCGGCGACGACGTGTGGGTGAGTTTGCACTGGTCGGACAAGTGGGAGCTCGAGGGCTACAAGCTCGCGATCACAAGCCTGTTCGGTGGCGAAGCGGCGCTCTCGGATCAGGACGCGACGGGCGAAACGGACGCTCACGCCTTCGTACTAGCGGGCTACCGCGATGAGCCGGACGGCACGTACTTCCTGGTTCACAACAGCTGGGGAAAAAGCTGGGGGAACAGCGGATACGCCTGGATGCGCGAGCGGACGTTGCTGCGCAACGCCACCGGTGGCCATGCGTACGTCGTCCGCGCGCGCCTCTCGTCGTCCCCTCGGCCGTCCACTGGGGCGCCGAGCACGTGCGCGCCGCCCGCGCTGCCCGACAGCGGTACAAAGCAGTGCGCGCCGCAGTGCCCCGGCGGTGGAGCGCGTCATTTCGGCGTCTGCCCCGTCGCGGGCCAGTGTCCTGCGGGGCAGGTGAACCTCTCGGGGACGTGCGTCGTCTCGCCCGGGTGGCAGAGTGGGCACGATCCCCAGACGGGCATCGACTACGCCTGCACGCCGCAAGGGTGCCTTTTCACCATGAAGTATGGACAGCATGGATGCCAGACGCCATACTGCGTCGTCACGTGCGCTGCGCCAGCGTATCTGCTCTCGGTGGGGCAGGATGGACTGTCCTGCTCGACGTAAGCCGCCGAGGACGTCGTGATCCCCTCAGACCAAACCCACATCAAGTACTGCGGGGCGTCTCGCAACAGTAGCAGCGCGCGACCCGGTGGGAAGCTCGCCAGGCCGCCCCGCCCCGGCGAAGGTGGTCAGCGTCGCTCAATGTAGTAGTCGAGCCCGAACTTGTCACAGCTCCTGTGGATTAGGTTGCTGCGCCCTTGGTGCGCGGCGCGCTGAAGGCTCTCTCGCGAGATTGGGATAATACACTCGCCGAACAGTTCGTTCTTGCTGAAATCGTCACGGTCCTCCAGCCGAAGCCAGAAACCGCGGAGCAGGCGTTGCGCGCTGTACTGATCTGAAACGTCGACCCTTTCGTAATTGGAATTGTCTGTCAGGTCCCGGTAGCTCAAACTCCAGTCTTCGCGTTGATAGGTGATCCGGAAGTCGCACAGATTGTTCAACCCGGTGTCGCACTGATTGCCGTCGTGTACCCGCACGTCCAAATGAATTCCGTAGGCAAACTGGTTCTCGTTGGGCACGCACGAATCCGGATTCTGCGGCGCGATGCCATACTTCGCCTGGCAGTCGGGGATGCACCGGTCCGGCTCGACGGCGGAGCGCCTCATTCCAATGCCACAGTCAGGAACACACGTTGCCGGGTTCTTCGCCGACGGATGCTGACCGAGGGCACACTGGACCGCATTGACGTCGCCAACCGGCTCGATTTCGACGAGAAGAGGGGAACCGTGGTCGCCGTCGAAGTAGGTGACCGTGCTGCCGCCTCGCGCTCCCATCGAAAAAAAACCTACCGAGCCGCCCGCCGCGCGCGTGTTGCCGATACCCCAGTCGCCCGATTCGAATGCGCGAACGTAGTGTGTCACCCGCCGCTGGCAGTCCATCCCTTGCAGCTGGTTCCGAAGAATCGGTGCAACCGCTTCTGCTCTCTGGTGGATCTGTGCGAAGAACAGGAATGAATCCGCCGCGCCCCCCGCTGCTTCGACCGGAACTTGGCGAATAGGAACGAGAAACTGCAGGTCAGCGTAGTTCTGCGTCCTGAACTCGCAGTACGACTGCACAGGGCGCAAGGCGTACCTCTGCTCTGGTATGGCCAAACACTCCGGTACGAGGGTGATCGAGTTGCCGACCCACGACACTAGAGCGATCTTTCCAGGCTGGAGCGCTCGAAAGTCCTGGCGGCCGGCGACGTTCAAGGCCGGCGGTGGCGGAACTCGGCACATCGGCGGCGAGGGCGGCGGCGCTGAGAGACTCTCGAACGGGCGAAGCGCGCACCCTGAGAGGAGAAGGAGGCCGACCAGCGAGCTCACGCGAAGCGGACGGGAGGTCGACGGCGCGCTGGTCACGGACTCCGCGCAGCTCCAGGCGCTTGAGCGCAGGGGACGCATTGGGAAAGAGTCGTCATTCACCGTCGATGCCATTTTGGGCTCCGGAGGGCGCGCACTGATGGCGCTCCAGTGCTTGTATGCGTCATCACGCCGGGCGTCAACATGGGCGGCTCGTGCCTGCATCTAGGCTAGCGGCTTCGAGGAGCCCCGGCGGAGCGCCGGAGCCCAGCCCGACTTTGAAGCCGACTCCCGACGCGCAGGCGAAAAATCCAAGCAATCGCCAGCTCTTGACATCAATTGCAGCGGGGGTCGTGTTCCTGAGCGCTGGCTGTGACCGGCGACACGGGGCCGCCGCGGCGGTGACCGGGGTGCTGACGCGACCCCCGCGTAAAGGCGACGCAGCGCGAACGTCGGGCTAGAATCTCGCGCTCCATCTCGACACGCTTCACCCGTTTGCGCACCTCGACCAACTCCGTGCGCTCCGCTGTCTGAGCGCGTCCGGCAGCCCCCGCCGGCATCAGCCTCCGCGCGCTTCACCCAGTCGCGCCGGGCCGTCTCGGTCAGGTCGAACTGCATGGTCACCTCCGCGATCGTCTTGCCGCTCACTGCCACGAGATGAACGGCGTCGGCCTTGAACCGTGCAGTGAACCTGCGTCGCTTGCGTCTCGCCATGGGTCACTCCGTCCGGGCGCATCACGCATTCGGGAACGTCCACGACACGTGGAGAAAGGCAACGTCCGGAAGACGCGGGGCGTGAAGCCAAGCTATATTGGGTCTCGCCGTTTGAGGAGCACGAGCGCCGCTCCGAGCATGAACCCCGACATGCTCCAAAGAACTGCATGGGGAAGCCATGGGTCGATGGCGGGAAACCCGAGCGCTCCCTTGAGCGCCGCGGTGCCCGCAGTAGCAGCCGTCACCAGCTCCCTCGCGCACTGGGGCATCGCTGAGCGTTCAACGGTGACAAGGCCCTGGAAACCCCAGCGAGAAGGCATTAAATTCATAAGTGCTACCTGCGCCGAGCTAGCAGCGCTCATTGGCGAAATCGTGCCACCGAGTACGACTTGCGGGATGAGTACGATAGGCGTGAGAGATGTCGCCGCCTCGGGAGAGGTCACGACCGTCGAGATCAGTAGCCCGAGCGCCACACCGTTCACGCTCGCAGCCGTCAACAAGCTCAACTCAGTCAGAAACGCCTCTGCGCCACCACGAAGTCCCAGGGCAGGCCAAACGATGCCGAGCAGTACTGCGCACTGCAGGACGCACAAGGCCGCGAGGACCAGCAGTTTCGACCCGACATAGCTGAAAAGACCGAGTCGCACCATGCGCTCGCGCAAGTAGACCGCGCGCTCGCTCACAATCTCACGAGCAGCGTTCGAGGTGCCAAACCAGATCGCCGCGATCACGAGAAAAAACAGCGCCGAGGAGTGGTCAAGTTCGCTGCCACTACCACAGACGACGCGTTTCGCTGGATTGCGAAACACGAGCGCGAGCAAGCCGGCAATGATCGGCGCCTGTAGCAGCATGATCGCCGTCCCTCCGACGTCCCTACGCTTGACCGCTAGGTACCTCGAGACGAGCAGGCGAAACTGACCGCTGACCCGGGGCAACGGTGGACGGGCTCCGCCTGCTACGCTGACCTCTCCAACCGTACGAGGGCCGCCGAACATGGCACGATAGGTCGCGTTGTCGGCGCGAAAGAAGTCGGCGCGCCACCGAACTGCGGCCTCTCGCTTCGCGACTTGCGCGCTCGCCGCCGTCCCGTGCGCCCCGAGCTCCTCCTGGATGGCCTTCTCGCGGAAAGTCAGGCACTCGAAGAGGTCGCGTGGGTTCGTGACGTCACGCCCTACGGCTCGCCCGAAGAAGCGGTATGCGTCGGGAGAGGTCGGGCCAAAAAAGAGAGGAACCCCTCCATGCCCCATGATCAGGGCGAGGTTGAACATCTCAAATTCGTCCTTGGCGGGCTGGTGAATCGTCATAATGACGGTCTTGCCCGTACGCTTCGTGAGGCCAGCCAAGAGGCGGATCAACGCGGTCGTGTCATCAGCTGCCAGACCAGACGTGGGCTCGTCGAGGAAGAGAATGACGGGGTCAGCGACCAGCTCCATCGCGATGTTCACGCGCTTTCTCTGGCCGCCGGAGAGGACCTTCTTCTCGGGTTTGCCTATCTGAAGGTGCTTGACCGAATCGAGGCCGAGCTCCTCGAGCGTGGCGTGCACTCGCCGATCAAGCTCGGCAGTGGTCGTATCGGCCGGCAGGCGAAACTTCGCGGAATAGGTGACCGCCTCGATGACGGTTAGCTCCGAGTGTACAATATCGTCTTGCGGAACATACCCGATCACGCCGCGAAGGCTGTCGTAAACTGAATAGAGATCGTCGCCGTTGACTCGAACCTGCCCCGAAGTCGGCGCGAGATACCCGTTGAGAGCCATCAGCAGCGTGGTCTTGCCAGCGCCCGAAGGGCCCATGAGCGCGATCATGTCGCCCGGAAGCGCCTTGAATGAGACGTCATCGAGCAATACCTTGCGGACGCGTCGGTTCTCGCGGTCCGGTACTTCGAGGCGGACGGCGCAGCACTCGACCTCGTACAGCGGGCGCTCACGCCAGCGCTCGTGAGCCGCTTGAGACACGGAGCCAAGCCCGCTGTGTGCGTGTGTGCCTACGACGAGCGGCCAAGGCCCGATGTAGACGCGCTCCCCCGTCTCGACGGGGACGGGGAAGCCAGGCGCAAGGCGGACGCCCCGGACGTACGTACCGTTTGTGCTACCTGTGTCTCTGATTGCGTAGCTTCCAGCCTCGTCTTCGGAAAGGATGCCATGATGCGCGGAAACCTGAGGATGAGGAAGGACGATGGCGTTGCTCGAGTCCCGTCCAATCGAGTATTCGGCTCGTGCGAACGGTGCCGTTCCGGAGCCGGAAGTGCTCGCCTGTGGAGCGCGCGTGGCAGAAACGACCGGAACCTGGCGCGAAGTCGCTGCCGAGGGGGGTGAATGCGCAGGCGAGTACGAAGAGGAGACCACCGCAGCCTGTGCGGTGCCCACAGCCGTGCTCGCGGTGGCTGAAGCTGGGAGCGGTTCGCGGGTGCTCGTCAAGCTGCTGAACGAGGAGCCGCAAGCCTGGCAGCGAGTGGCTAAGCCCGACGCCTCGACTCCACATCGTGCGCACATGACTGTCTTAATCGGACGGGGCATCGACGGACTCCTGTAACGAAAACGCTAGGTCCGGTCATCCTCTGGCGAAATGAGCGACGAGCGAAAGCACGACGGCAAGGCACAAGAACGCGATAGTCGCGACAAGCGCAGGGTGAGTCCGCCGGGCTACCCCGCGGTGCCGCATGTGGGGTGCCACATGTCGCTCCTGGGGCGGCGTGATCTTCTGTGGGTGCAGCGCAGCGCCGGCCGCCGGCGTGACACAGGCTACCTGGTGCGAGGGTAGGGCCGACGGGGGGCGCGGTATTGCGGGCACGCTGGCGCATGGTGGAGCTGGCGTGACTGGTTTGGAAACGAGCACTCGCCGCCTGCTCGGCCGTTCGGACGATACGGTCGCGGCAATGGCTGCCGCTGTCCGTCTGAGGATCTCGGCGGCCGTGCGGGCGACTACATCATCATCAGGGACGCTGGGCTGCGCGTCCACGGACGGTGAGGGTCCGCTCCGCGTCGTGGCATCCAGAAGTGCGCGAAGCGCTTGCCAGCACGCGTCAATATAGCGGTGCCTGCGCTGGGGCTCGACGGCGATGCAAGCGTCGAGCCAGGCGTCGAATGCGCTCGGCGCTCGCAGCTCACAACCGAGTTCGGCCGCCCGCGCAGACGCAGGGATGCGTGGGGCCGTGCTCAAGATTTCGACGAATACGGAGCCGGGGGCGCGACCATGACCGTTCGGTGAAAGCCAATAGTGGCGCCCGGTCAGGCAGAAAAATGTCAGTAGACCGAAGCCCCAGACATCCGTCCAAGGGCCGACAACCGTGCCGGCCGTCAACTGCTCCGGCGCGAGCCACTCGGGGGCGCCGACGATCGCCGAACTGCCAAGCGGTCGTCCGGCGCCGACCGGCTTCACCAACGCGAAGTCGAGCACCTTCACTGCGTCGGCGTGGCCGCATAGGAAGACGTTCGACGGTTTCAGCGCGCCGTGAATGATCGCGCTGCGGTGCGCGGTCGCGACGGCGTCGGCGACCTGCTCGAGGACCCGCCGGAGCGAGGTCGCGGTGAAGGCACCCACCTCGCGTAGGTGCGTAGCGACGTCAGAGCCGTCGAGCAACTCCATCGTGATGAACGGTGAGCCAAGGAGGTCATCGATCCCAGCGTTCCAGACGGCTCGAATGGATGGATGGTGCAGGCTAGCGGCGAGGCGCGCCTGCTCGACGAAGACCTCAACAGACTTTGGATTCGGGCAGTGAACCGGCTGAAGCATCTTGATGGCACACGAGCGTCCGGAGCGGTCCACGGCGCGGTAGACCGCGCCAGCGGTCCCTCGTCCGAGCAGTGCGTCGATGCGGTACCGCCCACCGACGACCGTGCCCGGCGGGACGTTCATCGGCCAGCCGTCGGTTTCTTCGACGGCGACGCCAAGCGTTGAGCGCCGTGAACGGCGCTCGCTGAACCGGTTTCAGCCGGTGCCGGAGTGGTCGATTGCGCGGGTGCGGCGCCGACGCCGCCATCGACAGGCGGCGCGCCGACGCTCGCGGTCGACATGGTTGTCAGGGAACGGGGCCCGACGTTCGGGCCAGCGCCGGACGCTTCGGCGGGTGTGCTCGCCTCCTGTGCCGCCTTGGGAGGCTTCGCCTCGTTCGCGAAGAGCCAGATCGCAGCGGCCATGGCCATGAGCACCAAGGCGCCGAGAGCAACCGCGACGCTCGACTTCTGACGAACCGGTTGCCGCGGCGCTTCACCCGCTCCGGGAGGTCGCGCCGCCTCGGCCAGCACGTAAGCTTTGGAAACGTCCGCCGAGGCGCGAGCAACGGTGATCGTTTGGTCGTCGCCCATGACCTCTGTCGGCCCGCTGCGTGCCGGCGGCGGGCCGAGCTGGATGCTCGCGGCAGCTGGTAGCGCCGACCGCACCGCGGCGTCGTGAGCGGCCGGCGCTGGATCTATCGCCCCGTTGGTCGCCGTGACGAGCGGAGCGCGGCAGCCCTGGCAGACACGCAAGAGAGGCGGGTTCTCTTGCCCGCACTTACTACATCGTCGCCTAATCCCGAGTGTTGCCACTGTCTGCTCCCATGCCGGCGTCGTGCGGCGAAATCCTTGCCTCTCGAGCCGAAGAGGCGTCGCGCGGATTCGTGGCGGTCGCGCTGCTTCGGGGCGGCGGGGTCACCTGGCCCGTGGGGTGTTTGGGCGGATCGCTGTGGGTGTTGACATCGGCAGCTCGGGCGTGGTGGTCGCCGCAGCTCGCCGCCGGACCTGGGTGGGAGGCGTCAGCGCAGCTGTAGGCTTGGTAGACGCAGGCTAGAGCAGATAGGAGCGCGACGAGCGCGACCGCCCAGGCGGCAGCACGTGCCGCGCGGTGCCGCGAGCCTCCTGGCTGCACGTGGCAGGTCACGAAGACGACCGCGAATGTGTGCTCTTCGCATAGGAAATCGGAGAGCCCCGGGATGGTTGTGACGTCGACGGGAGGTGGGGCCGCGCTTGCGTATACGATTGCGACGACGCCGTGGCTTCGGCTGACGACGCGCGACTGGAGAGGTGCTGAGGACAAGTCATCGGCCGCGTGTGTGAGCCACCCGCGCGCCTCTGCCTCGGTGATGACGGGCGGCCCCTCGACGTGTCCGACGATGCGCGCTCCGACGCTGGCCCAACCGCGGAGGACAGCACCAGGCTCGTCAAGCGATCCGTCATCGGCCTCCGTGAGCGCGCGCAAGGCGGCGGCGGGGGCGCTGAGCAACCACACTCCGGTCCAGATCCCGTGAGAGCGGACCCGCGACCCGACGACCGCCTCAAGACGGGCGTCAGACGCCGAGCGCAGCTTGCTCGCCGCCGAGAGTGCGGCGAAGGCCACCGCGCAACAGAGGACGGCGATGAGGGTTGCCTCAATCATTGCTTGCCTCCCGGTTGAAGGCGTCGCCTCGCGAAGGCGATGCTCATGTTGTCGCAGTCGACGCGGGGCGGACTCTGCGCGGCGAGAGCGCTGAGAAACGTCGCGCAGTCGTGAGAGCTCTGGAGTACCGCGCGGTCCAGCGCGTGCCGCGTCGCAGGCCCAAGGTCGGCGGGGACCTGTGCTAGTGCCTCCGCAATGCCCTCCCGGGAAGACTTTGAGACCCCATCGGTGGCGAGAAGAATGCCAAGCTGCGTCGCGTCCCGTGGCGCGAGCCGGACGAGGCCGTGTCGTACGTCCGCTTCCGTGAGCCCAAGGGAGATCATCCGGGTCTCGTCCAATCCGGCGCCAAAATCCCAAGAGCCCGAGGCGTCGCACCGATCGATGCGGGCGTAGCCGTCGCCCAGGAGAAGCGCGAACCCTCCTTCGGGCCCAAGCGCGGCAGCGAGCAGAGTGGTCTGAAACCATGTACGCCTAATCCGCGCTGCGGAGTCGGTGCCGTGCCAGTACTCGGTCCGGAACAGGTCGGCGGACCAGGTGGGGTCGACGTACCGGTGCTTGAGCAAGTAGTCTCTGTCGTTCGTAAAGCGAGCCACGAGGTGCTGGTGGACGAGCCGTGCGACGAGCGCTGGCCACGTATCGCCGAGCAAGAGATCGCCCGTCAAAGGGAATCCGGGTTCCGAGAAGCCAGCCTGGACCGACTCCACGAATGCCGCGGCCGCGTGGCGCGCCGCCCGACTCGACCAGGTGGCGTTCGAGACGCCATCTGCCACGCCCGCCAAGACCCAGGGCCGCCCGTCAGGCGCCTTCAATTCGAGATGGAAGGCGAAATCCTGGTTCCCCTTGTCCTCTGCCGCGACCGGCGGCCCTGGGTCTGAATGGCTGCCGTGGGCCCGTTCGAGCGGGTCCGTCGGGTCCGTCGTCCAGCTACCGAGGCATAGTGGCGGAGCGACTTCGGGGGGGGCTCGGCTCGCGAGACGCTCCGGGTCGTCACGTCGCTGGGCGGCTCCGCGGTCGTCTTCCTGGAGGCACGCCGTTGGCGTCGGCTCCACCGGTGAGACGGCGTTCGCATCTCTCGCGAGCAGGGTCCACGGGGACGCGCGCTCGGCGCGGCTCGCGAAGTAGGCGCGCAGCGGTCTCGTGTCCGCGGCCGTCGCCGGCAGGTAGAGGAAGCTCCCTCGAGCCCCGTACACGCGTCGTAGCCTGCGGCCCTCCGCCGTCAACCGATCGCCGCGCGCAGGCTCTTCGGGCGCCGAGCCGTCAGTCGTGCGGGTGCGGGGGGCCGCCTTGGCCATGGCCTAGCGGTCCCGAATGGAGCCAGCAGGCCCGGTCATGATGCGGTCCACGAAGGCTCCAACGGTGCCCTCGTCGCCCTCAGCCACGGTTGGGGTGCCGATGTCCGGAAGGCACGAGATGAGCGCGTGCGCGTCCAGCAGTCGATGGTATAGGGCCGGCGCGGTCGCGATGGCGGTCAGCAGTTGGTCGTCTGCGCTGCCGAAGCCCAGCGTGATGACGACCGGTGAGCCGCAGGGCAGCGGCATCGACTTTAGGAGGGTCGCCTGCGCGAACGTCGCGCGGGCGACCTCCGGGGTAGCGCGCCCCGACTCGTCGGACGGCCTCCCGTCCGTGAAGAGGAAGACAAATGGAGGGCAATGGGCGCCGGTGGCGCCATCCCGCGCAAGCAGCTCGCCTGCGAGCGCGAGGGCAGCGGCGAGATTCGTCGTGCCGCTCGTACCGTCGAGCACGAATGCCTGAACGTCGACGTCGCGCACGTCGAGGCCCTCCGCAGCAATCGACGCGACGGACCCGAAGCTGATGAGCGAGAACCTGAAGAAAGGCTTCTTCCCTCTAGTCTTGACGTAGAGCTCGTTCACCCATGCGTGAATCGCCTGCGTGGCCGCCGCCGCGGGCGCTCCCCTCATCGAGGTGCTGTCGTCGGCGACCAGCACGATGTGCATCGGGCTCTTGCTCGTGATTCGCTTCTGTCGAATGTCCATTTCGCATCGTTCTCCGGCGGTGAGGTGCCATGAACGCGGTCACCCCAAGTAGATGTCGAAGTCGCCCGAGTGCACGACATCCCCGAGCGCCGCCTCGACGTCGAGGTTGGCGACTTCGTACCGCGTGGCGACCGAACCTGCGCCGCCGTGGCGGACAAAAATCGGCTCTACCGTGGCCCCGCTCTGCAAGGGCAGGTTGCCGAAGAGCCGAATGGCGCGTCCGGAAACGCGATAGCCGAGCCACGAGAGCGCCGGACTGACCGTTCCGAAATTGCCAGCCGGCCTCGGCAGTCGCAGGCGGCGGTCTCGGCGGGCGTGCTCCCGCACAAAGATGGGCAGCGGCGGTCCGGCCACGGGGAGGCTTCGCCGGCTGGGCGCCGCATCCGGACTCTGGGTGAAGTCGTCGAGGGCCCTGCGCCAGCGCGCCGGCGTCGGCGCATCCGCTGCGGACCGGGCGAGGATCGCCTGCGTGACGAGCTCGTGGCCCTCAGGCCAGCGGGCACGGATCTCGTCGGGGAAATGCGGGCAGCGAGCATCGATGGCTTGTTGCTCCAACAGCGTGTCGCCGGGCAGCTCGTCGGCGTCGGCTGGCCGCAGCACCACGAGCTCAAGCGCGAGGATGGCCAGCGCGACTCGATCGGAGTCCACCACGACTTCCTCGCTCTTTCGGAACCAAGGGGCGCGGTACCCAGGTGTGCCCCAGCTTCGTCCGCCGCCGGCGCGATCCGTCGTCACGGGCACGGCGGGGACGTCGGGGTGGAAGAAGCCGTCGAAGTCGATCAGGCAGAGGTTGGGGGTGGGTGAATCCGGCTCGGCGATGATGACGTTGGCGGGTGAGAGATCACCGTGGACGAGGCCGCCGGCGTGCTCGAGGATATCGACCGCCAGCGAGAGCTGTTTGGCCAGCCGAGCCCGGGTTTCTATGGGGGGATCCCAACCGAGTATCAGGAGTTCCTCGAAGGTCTTGCCCGGAACGAGCCGCGCGAGGTGGCCGGCGACCGGGAAGTCGCCCTCCGTCGGCACGGCGAGGACGTCTTCGACGACATGGGCAGGGGCAGCAGCGAAGAGCGGCATGCGCAAGCCGGGGAGCCAGTCGAGCCGCAGCGCGGACAAGAACCTCGCCCGCGCGCGGCGCTCTGGGGTCGGCAACTTGAAGATCTTGAAAATATGCCGCCCGGCGCCTGGCACGTCGACGGGTGCGGCGAAGCCTTCGCCGCCCGCCCACGTCGCCGGCTTGCCATTGCCACTTTGGACGAAGTGCAGGTCGACCCCGGCCAGGGACCGGGTGTGGCCTTCGAGCTTCTGAAGAATCGTCGCGTTCAGCAAGGCAGTCCGGGGGCGGAGGCGGCAGCTGGGCGATGAGGCGAGCGCGCAACGATCGGGGCGTCTCGGCGAAGGAGGTGCTCGCGAGGCTCGTCGGTAGGTTCGCCTGGCGAATTCGCGTATCGGCGAAATAGTCCCGAATCCTTTCGCTCGAGCAGCAAATGCGTTCCGAGTGCCTGGGCGCGGTGGCCCGAGCTCATTGGGGCGTGGCCGCTCGGTTGCGGGCAGGCTTCGAGAGTCGGCAGAGCTGTGGAGGCGAGGAGTCGCCCGACTCGAAGCCACAGCCTGTTCAGCGCCCACATGATCGTAGTCTCACACGGCGTGCCATTGTGTGTCAAGGCGCAGGGGGCAGCCCTTTCAACGTGACTTCTTCCGCGACTCGGCAAGCAGCCGCGCAGTCGAGACGTGAGTCTTGTCCGGGAACCTGGTCCTCTTCGGTACCGGCGTCTTTGGGCCGCGGCGGTGCTTCTTGAACGTAGCGAGGTCGACATGCTTGCTCCAGCGAAGCA
>CAIVJW010000053.1 GCA_903906315.1 uncultured delta proteobacterium
CACGCCCCACTGGGGCGAGGGCTGCGTCTGCGGGTCGCACACGGGCGGCGGCTCCTTGCAGCAATAGGCCACGTCGTACGCCGGCCCGGCGTCCACCTTGCCGTTCTGCGCGCACGGCGTCACGAACGCCGACGTGCCGCCCGCGACGCCGCAGGCCTGCAGGCACTGGCCGTCCTTCACGCCCCATTGCGGCGAAGGCTGCGTGATCGGGTCGCACACCGGCGGCGCGTCCGCGTCCCTGCAGCAATAGGCCACGTCGTACGCGGCGCCCGCGTCCACCTTGCCGTGCTGCGCGCACGGCGTCTCGAACGCCGACGTCCCGCCGAGGGGCCCGCAGCCGGGGAGGCACTGGCCGTGGGCGTAGCCCCATTGCGGCGCGGGCTGGGTCGCGGGGTCGCAGGCGGGCGGCGGCGCAGGCTGCGGGTCGAAGCAGCAGTAGTCGACGTCGTACGCCTTGCCCGCGTCGACCTTGCCGACCTTCGCGCAGGGCTTGGTCGACGCCGACGTCCCACCGACCGCGTCGCATGACGCGAGGCACTCGCCGCCCTTCATTCCCCACTGCGGCGGGGGCTGCGCCTTCGCATCGCACGCGCCCGAGGGCCCCGCCGCGCAGCAATAGTCCACGTCGTAGGCCGCGCCCGCGTCGACGAGCCCGTGCTTGACGCACGGCGTGGCGAACGCCGAGGTCCCGCCCAGCAGGCCGCACGCGGCCAGGCACTGCCCGCCCTTCTCGCCCCAGCTCGGCGCCGGGTGCTTCGCCGGATCGCAGGTCGCAGGCTTCGACTTGTTCGCCGCGCCGCCCGCGGCCTGGAGGGCCTCGGCGACCACGCGGTGCAGGCCGACATAGTCGCTGTCGGCATAGCCCACGTGGCTCTCGTTCCACATGTACCAGAGGACCACGGGCACCGACTCGGCGCGCAGCGTGAGGATCGTCTCGGTGACGTACTTCGCCTGTGCGGCGTGCGTGAGCGCCTTTGGCGTCTTGCTGGCCGCGTTCGGGAAGCCGACCTCCGTGGCCCAGAGCGGCTTCGACACGCCGTGTCGGGCCATGGACGCGCGGAACAGCGAGGTGATGTCCGCGGCCGTCGCAGGGTCCCAGTCGTGCGGGTACGGGTGGTACGAGATGGCGTCGGCGTACTTCGCGCCGCCGGCGGCGAGCCAGCGGTCCATGGCGCTCTTGGCGTCGTTCGCGCCGCGGCGGTTCCACCCGCAGCACACCACGGTGCCATTCGCGGCTTGCTTGACGGCCTCGTACGCGCGCCGGTTCAGATCGAGCAGCTGATCGTCGGTCCCGAGCCAGTACGGGACGGGCGTCCCGGCGACGAGGTTCGGCTCGTTCCAGACCTCGTAGACCGGCCCCTCGTTCTTCGAGTTGCGGTAGTTCACGTAGCGCGCGGCGACCGCGCTCACGAACGCCGACCAGTGGTCCGGCACGTCCGGGTAGGTGAGGCACGACCCGGTGTAGGTGATCGCGCAGCCCTTGGTTGCCCACTCCGGCGCGCCGAAGAGCACGACCATCGCGCGCATGTCGGCCGCGAGGATCTGGCCCATGCGCTGGTCGAGCCGGTCCCAGACGTAGGCGTGTGCGCCGTTCTTCGGCTCGACCGGCTCGATGTCTCCCCACGTGACGTGCATGTCCCAGAGCCGCGCCATGCCGAGCGACGTCGGGCTGCCCGGGGCCGCGAAGTCGACCTGGTCGACGTTCGGCTGGGTCGTCGGGTTCATGCCGAGCAGGATCGGATCGCCGACGACCGCCATGCCGCTCTGGCCGACGGAGTCGCCCTCCGAGGGCCGGGGCGCCTCGGCGATCTCGCCATCCGAGCAGCCGGTGAACGCGATCGACGTGGACAGGAACAGCGCGCGCGTCAGCTTCATGGGGATGACGCGAGCGTAGCGGGGGTGATCGCCGCGGATCAACGCGTCCGCGATCGCGACGACGTCACGGACCGGGCATCGCCGCCCGCGCGCGCCGAGCTAGACCCTCGCCGAGAAGGTCTCGCGGATCCAGCGAGGCTCGCCGCCTGACCCCGCCCCGTCCATTTCGGCTGATCAGCGGTCCAAGCTCGCCGCGCTGCCTGGGTGCACCGGCATGAATGCCGGAGCAGGGCACCCAAGAAGCCGGGCTTCTTGGCCGCTTTGCGCCGGCTTTCAAGCCGGTGCTCGAAAGGGGCGGCGACCGCACCTTCTCGGCGAGGGTCGAGCTACCGGCTGCGGGTCGGCACGCGAGGGCGCGGCTCGCTTGCGCGACGCGTCGACCGAGGCGGTGGGGCCGATCGTGAGGCGCGGGGAGGGCCTCGCGGCGAGCTCGCCTTGGCGGGCGACGTCGGGGGCGCAGCGTGCGCTGCGCGAGAATGTCCGGCCGATGTGCGGTGCGGGCTGGCGGCTGCGTCGACGCGACTTATCCTGCCTCGGCTTGCGGAAGCGGGAGTGGCGGAGTTCGCGCCCGCCCTCCCGCGTGACGTGTTCGCGAGGCGGCTGTCGCGAGAGCGGCGCTGCCTCGATCGCACGGGGGCGCGCCGGTCGCGCCGCACGATCGCTTTTCTCGTCGCTTCGTCGTCAGAGAACGGACCCCCCGCGCGTCCTTGGGATCCGCGCGCGCCGCGCGGAGCCCCGCCCAGTCGGCCAGCACCCTCCCCCGGAAAGGAACAATCGCTTGGACGAATCCAAACCCAACGTCACTTCGATTCACGAGCTCGTCGGCACGCCCCGCACCCCGCGCGGCCTCTCGCATGCGCTCCACGCCCTGCACGGCCGACCGAACGGTCCGCAGACACCTTTCCAACACGAGTGGGCCGTCGTCGCCGAGGCGCTCGACGCGGCGCGCCACTGGGTCGCTCGCGGGTCGCTGGCCGACGTGCCGCAGGTCGTGTTCGACGAGGCCACGTCGGAGGTCGCGATGCAGCTCTTCGAGCGGACGATCGCGCCCTATCGCGGCACGTGCGACGCCGAGGCGCGCGCCTGGGTGAAGCAGGTCGTGCGGTCGCGGGTCATCGACCTCCTGCGGGCGGCGCGCCGGTACGTGCCCTACGAAGCGAGCCGTCACGACCTCGTCGAGGCGCAGGCGTCCACCGTTCCCGGCTACGTCCTCGACGACGACCCCGATCAGGCGGCCGGCAAGCTGCAGGACGTCGGGCGCGCGCTCGGCTACCTCGACCTCGTCGCCGCGGAGATGGGCCGGAGTCGGCGCGATGGGGGAGGGGGCCTGGTCTCGGGCCTCTCCTTCTGGCTGGAGTCGTTCGGCGCTCGCGCGCTCCGAGACCAGGTCGACGAGGTCTACGGCGACGACGGGGGCGAGGTCGACGCCGGCGAGCGGCAGCGGCGCCACAACGCGATCTATCAGCAGCGCAGTCGCGGGCGCGCCGCGGCCATCGCGGCCGTCGGGCGGCTCGCCGACCGCGGCGCGGTGGACGACCTCGTCGAGGCGAGCCTCTACCGCCTGCTGCGCGCGACCCTCGCGGAGCGCGCGCGGCTCTGCGGTCCCGGCGAAGACGCCGATTGCCAGCGCGTCGCGAGCTGACGCTCGGGCGACGCGCGGGCGATCCGCGCGTCGCCGCGTCAGAGACCCGCGCTCGCGGCGTCCAGATCTCTGCAGCCCGCCACACGCCCTGAACGACCACGAGGAGGACCGATGTCTACCATTCGAATCCGCGCCGCCAGCCACGATCTCGCGAACCTCGTCGCCGCCCACCTCGCCACCGCCGGGCACGTCACGAGCTGCGGTCCGTCGACCGGGAGCGCCCCGACGCTCCGCCAGCGGCGCGGCCTCGCGCCCGAGGTGCGGCGCTCCGTCGCGCACGCGATCGAGCCGCTGTCGCTGCACTCGACGGTCGACGACGACCTCGACGTCGACCTCGAGATCGACCTCGGCGCGGCCGTGCAGGCCGACAAGGCGAAGCTCCGCGTCGTGACCGACGGAGCCGCGTTCGGCGAGTCGATCGCCGACGACCTCGAGGCCGCCGGCTTCGACAGGCCGGACGTGGTCGTCGACTTCGTCGACGCGGCATCGCTGCACTACGGCGGCGCGCCCCGCGCCCTGCGGCAGCTCGCGCAGTTCGTGCTGGCCCGGCGCGGCGTGCGCGCGAACGAAGAGATGGTGTGGCACCCGCTCGACAGCGACGTGTGGCTGCACGCCCCCGACCCGGCCCTCGCCGCCGAGCCCGTGCGCAGCCGCTTCGAGGTCCGCGTGCGCACCGACGCGCCCGACCTCGCCGCGCCGCTCGTTTCGGACCTCGAGGGCCGGGGCTTCCGCGTCGCCGTCGCCGAGCGCACGCCGGAGGACGACCGCCGCCCTCGGTTCCGCGTCGCGCCGGGGCCGTTCGGCGCCGCGCGCGCGACGGCCGAGGTGCGCGCGCTCGACGAGGCGACGACCGCGCTGCTGCGCGCGATGCACGTCGACCTCGCGGCCTACCCGGTCCTCGTCGAGCGCCGCAGCGAGCGCCGGTCGTCCGCGCGCGAGCGCATCGCGACCATCGACCTGCCGCTCGACGCCTACCGGCGGGGCGCGCTGCGCCCGTACGCGGGCGTCGATCCGAAGCGGTTCGAGGTGATCGTGAAGACCGACGTCCCCGGGGCGGTGGGCGGGATCGTCGCGGGCATCGAGGCGCTCGGCTTCGACACGCCGCGCGTCGAGGTCGTCGCCGTCGGGGCGCGGCCGCTGCGGATCGTGGCCGGCGCCGCGCGCGAGGAGCCCATCCTCGAGGACGTGCGCCGGGTCGTCGATGCGGTGGCGAGCGGCCTCGCGGCGACGGGGACGACGCGCCCGGTGGAGACGCGGCGCGCCGACGGCGACGACCCGCGCATCGTGATCGAGGTCCCGTCGGCGGCGATCGCGGACGAATCGATCGACCGGCGCGTGATCGCCACGGCCCGCCGCTACAACGTCGTGCTCCACGTCCCCTCCGGCGCCGACGCGGCGTCGCTCGCGTCGGACCTGCGCGCGGTCGGCTTCCGGCGCGTTCGCATCAACGAGACGTCGACGCCCGACGACGCGAGCCTCGAGTTCGGCGGCGCCCCGCAGGCGCTGATCGACCGCTTTCTCGAGGTCGTCCGCCGGCACACGGAGGTCGACGTCGCCCTCGAGAACGCCTGGGGGACGGGCGACGCCGACCTCTTCCTCTACGTGCCCGAGGGCGCGCTCGAGTGCCGCGCCGGCGGCCCGATCGAGCCCGCGGGCGAGGTGCCCGACCTCGATCGCTGGGTCCACGGCGACCCGACGCCGAGCCGCGAGGCGTTCGTCGACGCGCGCCTCGACGGCCTGCACGTCGGCGGCGTCGTCCTCGCGCGGCGCGGCGGCGCGCGCCACCCGCTCGCGCCGTCGCTCGAGGAGTTCGGGCACTTCTGCCTCGACGCGCTGACGGCCGAGACCATCCTGCACGTCGCCGAGAGCGTCGCGAGCCGCGAGCCGTGCCTGCTCGAGGGCGACACGAGCACGGCCAAGACGAGCTCGGTGCTGTTCCTCGCCGCGCACCTCGGCCAGCCCGTCGCGCGCGTGAACCTGCACGGCCAGACCGACACGGGCGAGCTCGTGGGGCGCTTCGTGCCGCGCGCCGACGGCGACGCGGACGGCCCGCCGTGGCGCTGGCAGGAGGGCATCGTGCTCCAGGCGATGCGCGAGGGGCACTGGCTCCTGCTCGACGAGGTCAACCTCGCCGAGGCGCAGATCCTCGAGCGGCTGAACTCGCTGCTCGAGCGCGAGCCGAGCCTGGTGGTGACCGAGCACGATCACCGACGCCTCGGCGGGCGCGCCATCCACCCCGACTTCCGCCTCTTCGCGACCATGAACCCCGCCGAGTACGCGGGGCGGTCCGCGCTGAGCCCCGCGTGGCGCGACCGCTGGCGCGCGCACCGCCTGGTGCCGGCGCCGGGCGAGCGGGAAATCGAGCAGTTCCTGCGGGCGTCGGTGTTCGGCGAGCAGCCGACCATCGAGGTCGCGGGCCGATCGTGGGCCGGCGGGCGGGCGACGGCGCCGTGGGGGAGCCTCGCGCGCAGCGTCGGCATCGGCGTGTTCCTCGCGGGGCTCGCGCGCTTCCACGTCTCGCTCGACCGCGCGCTCGCGCAGGGCGACGGGCCGGGGCGGCACCGGCGCGACCGCTACGTGGTCACGCGCCGCAATCTGCTGTCGGTGCTCGACTTCCTCGCGGCGCACGGCGGCACGACGGCCGCGATGCGCCAGGCGATCGTGCGCTACTACGTCGAGAGGATCGCGCCCGCCGACCGCGCGGTCGTCGTGCGGCTGCTCGACGCGGCGGGCATCGGCCCCAGCACGTGGAGCGTGCCCGACGCCGCGCGCACGGAGGCCGCGTGAGCACGGCCGAGATGCTCCAGGCGCTCGCGGCGGGACTCTGCCAGGACGCGCGCGTGCGCCTCGAGATCGGCGGCGACGAGTGGGCGTGGTCGCCGGCGCGACGCGCGCTGATCGTGCCGGCGCACGCCGTCGCGCAGTTCGGGATCGAGGCGTGTGCGGGCGTCGTCGCGCACGAGATCGGCCACGCCTACCTGTCGCGCTACCAGCTGCTGGCCGAGGTGCGCGCCGCGCCGGCGTTCGTGCGGCTCGCGATGAACGCGCTCGAGGACCCGCGCGTCGAGGGGTTCATGACGCGGCGCTACCCCGGGGCCGCGCCGTGGCTCGTCGCGTCGCTCGGGGCCGTCGACCCGGCGCCGCCGCGGCTGCCCTCGCTGCAGCTGCTCACGCGCTTCGTGGTCGAGGGCGGGGTCGACGCGGGGTCGCCGGGGTTCGCCGCGATCGGCACGCCGGAGGGCCTGCACCCGGACGTGGTCGCCGCGCTCGAGGCGACGCGCGCGGCGCGGGCGAGCTACGTGCGCGACCACTGGCCCGCCCTCGATTTCGGCGGGGCGCCCGCGAACATCCTGGCGCGCTACGCGACCGAGGTCGTCCCCGCGCTCGCCGAGGGGGCGTCGCCGTGGCCGCCGCCGGCCGCCGAGGCGTGGGTGCGCGTGATCGCCCACGAGGCCTTCCGCGTCGCGCGTGACCGCATCTTCCCCGCGGCGATGGCGGTCCTCGAGGCCGACGTCGACCGCGTCGCGCGGCTCGTCGACCGTACGTCGCCGGCCGCGGTCGCCGCGCGCACGGCGGTCGCGACGCGGGACGCGGCCCTCGCGATGACCGTGGCCACGGCGGCGCAAGACCCCCGGGTGTCCGGCGCGAGCGCGCCCACGGCCGCGAGCGTCACGCTCGCGCGGGCGGTCCTCGACCTCGTATTCAACGGGCACGCGCGCGGAGCGTCCGAGCGCGAGGCGGAGGTGAGCGGCGAGGGCGTGACGCGCGAGCCCCCGTCGCCGACGTCGGACGCGCAGCCGCAGCCGTCGGCCTACGCGAGCCTCCTCGCGCCGGTCGCGGGCGACGTGGCGACGCTCGCGGCCGCGCTCGAGGACGTGCTGCGCCCGCGGCGGCGCGCGCGTCGCGTCGGCGGCTTCACCTCCGGTACGCGCGTCGAGCTGCGGCGCGCGATGGAGTTCGAGGCCGACCCGCAGCGCGGGCCGAGGTTCTGGCAGCGCGTCACGGTCCCCGACCGCCGGAGCGCCGCGTTCCTCCTGCTCGTCGACCTCTCGGGATCGATGCGCAACGAGAAGATCGGCCACGCTCTCGCCGCGACCGTGCTGTTCGCCGAGACGCTCACGCGCCTTCAGGTGCCCTTTTCCATCGCGGGCTTCCAGGACGAGATCATCCCGGTGCACGCCTTCGACGCGCCCTTCGACGATCACGCGCAGGGCGTCGTGGTCGACCTGCGCAAGGAGGTCTCCGGCACGCGCTCCGGCGGCCACAACCAGCCCGCCCATAACGACGACGGCCCGTGCCTGCGCGAGGCCGCGGCGGGTCTCGCCGCGCGATCCGAGGAGGACCGCGTGCTCGTGGTGCTCTCGGACGGTCGCCCCTCCGGCCGGCGATCGAACGCGGCCGACCTCGTGTCCGCGGTCGCCGACGTGAGCCGCGGCGGCCTGTCGCTCATCGGCATCGGCGTCGGGCCGGGCACCGATCACGTGGCCGAGTACTACCCCCGCGCGATCGCGTCGGTCCCGCTCACCGACCTGCCGGCGCGGGTCGGCGCGGTGCTGCGCGAGGTGCTCACGAGGGCGGCGTAGGGGCCCATTCGTCGCGCGCGCCGGCCGCCGGCTGGCTCGCAAGGGCGTGGAGCGGATGGACACAGAGCGAGAGGGGCGCCAAGGACGCCAAGAGCGCCAAGAGCGCCAAGGGAATATTGGGGGTGGAGTGGCGTGAGCTTCGGCGTCCACGCACGGCGCATCGCCGGCCGGCCTCCGGCCCCGCAGGGCCCGTCTCCTCCTTCCTTTCGCCTGGCGTCCCTGGCGTCCTTGGCGTCCTTGGCGCCCTCCCGCTCCGGCCGCGAACCCTCCCGGGCCGCCGCGGAGCCTTCCCGCTTCGGCCGCGGACCTTCCCGGGCCGCCGACCAGGCTTCCCGGGCCGCCGGCCAAGCTTCCCGGACGGCCGTGAACCTTCCCGGACGACCGCCGAGCCCACTTGCGCGGTCGCGAAGGTCTCGTTTTCGGCCGGATCGGCTCCCGGAGTGGTGGCGGTGGCTCCAGCGGCGCGCCGGGAGGCTTGGGCGGCCGCCCGGGAAGCCTCGAATCCGGCCCGGGAAGCGATCTTCGCCGTCCGGGAAGGTTCGTGGGCGCCCGGGAAGGCTCGGAGATTGCGGCGCCGCGATCGTGCCGACGGTCGGCCTCGGTCGCCTCGGCACGGCGCGCAGCCGCGACCTGCTCGGCGGACGCGGACGACGCGCCCAACGGACGCGCCGTCGCGTCGCGCGAGCGTGGAGCGCGGCGGGCGCCGGCAAGGAGTGGATCGCGAAGCGCCGACGCCCGGCGTGCGCGTTGAGCAAGCCCTCGAGCTCGGAGCGCTCGTCGTGGCCGGGGAGCGCGTAGAAGTCGGCGATCTCGCGCCGACCGTCCTCCTTCGTGCCGAGGAGGCACACGTCGTGAACGACCTCGTCCGCCGGCACGCCGTCCGCCTTCAGCCTCGCGTCGAGGCCGAGGACCCACGCCCTCACCAGCGCTTCCGGCACGGGGAAGGCGTCCTTCTCCGACCGCCCGGGGCACGGTACGCGGGACAGCACGCCGACCGACGTCGGGCAGCGCTCGAAGCTACTCCACGGCTCGGCTGGCGCGAGGCCGGCGGTCAAAACAGCACCGCGTCGAGGTGCGCTCGGACCTCGCGGCACGTGGCAGAGTAGCGGGCGGCGCCACCGCCGATGGGGTCCGCCACGGCGACCGGGACCGCGGTCGGGTGCCGTTCAAGTGGGGGGCCAGGGCGCGTGTCGGCCACGTTCCGTAGGTGCCGTGACGTGCGGCGCGGGAGCGAGGGGCCGATCCGCCGTCAGGTTCCGCCCCCGTCGCGCGTCGGGAGAGGCGCAACCGAAACTCGTACCTGCCTCCGGAGGTTCTTCATGCCGATCGCCCCGCCCATCGTCGACTCGGTCCCCGTGGAGCCCACCTCGTCCCTCGCGGGTCGCGCCGTCGCGGTCCTGTGGGCGGCGCGCGCGCCCATCGAGGCGGAGGCGCTCCGTGCGCTGATCGGCGAGGGCGGGGCTGTGCCGTCGTCGCGCGACGTCGAGGTCGCGCTCGCGGGCGAGAGGGCGCTCGTGCGTCGCGCGACCGTCGCCGGCTTCCCCGCGTGGAAGGCGCGTCGGCGTCGCCACGGCGCGTGCCGCGTCGCCCGCGCGCGGATCGACGAGGGCCGCGCGAGGCTCGCAGCGGCCGCGATCGCGCTCGATCCGCACGACGACGCGAGCCCCGTCGCGCGCTACCTCGCGCGCTTCGGCGCCGACCACGTGCGCGAGGCGTTCGGTGCGGCCGCGGCGGCCGTCTGGCTCGCTTCCGTCGCGCGCCTCGCGTCCCTGCTCTTCACCGCGGAGTACGCGGACCTGCTGCGCGTGGTCGCCGTGATCGAAGGAGGGGACTCGACGCCCGAGGCGCGCGCGATAGTCGCCCTGGTTCGGCGCCATTTCCAGCGCCTCGTGTCCGTCTCGTCGGGGGCCGCGCGGCAGCTCGTCTTCGCGCACGCGGCGTTCGTCGACCCGCACCCCGTGCTGCGCGCCGACGCGCGCGCGTGGCTCGCGCGCCACGCGCCCGAGCAGCTCGTGCTCCTGCCGATGCGGCCCGCCGCGGTCGACACCGTTCGGGAGGGGCAGACGTGCGCGCCGTCGATCGAAGGCGGTGCGCCGCGGCGCCACCTCGTGCGCGCCTCGGGCGACCGCGTGTTCGCGATCGGCGCTCCGTACGGCGTCGAGCTGCTCGACCCGTCGGCCGAGTGGGCGCCGCTGGGCGTCCTCACCGACGCGGCCGTCACGGCGGTGGCCGAGGGCGACGGCGGCGACGGGTGGATCGGCACCGCGGAGGGCGAGATCCTGCGCGGGCCGGTCGATCTCGCGTGGACGGCGAAGCGCGTCGCGCGCTTGCCGCGCGCCGTGGCGGACCTCGTCCCGATGGGCGCGGGCGAGGTGCTCGCGCGCGACGTCGAAGGCGGCGTGTGGGTGGTGGAGCTCGGCCGCGATCCCGAGGAGGTCGCGGGCACCGTGCCGCCCGCGGCGCTTCCGTTCGGGGGCGCGTCGCGCCTCGATGCGCGGAGGTTCTCCGCGTGGACTGCCCATCAGCTGACCGTCGTCGACGGGCGCCGGCGTTGCGTCGAGTCGACGGTGCTCCCGTGGCCGGTCGGCTGGGCCGAGGTCGATGAACAGGGCGTGATCGTCGTCGGCGCCGCGCCGCGCTGCGCGACCTCGCGGCACGCGATGCGCCTCGAGGCCGATGGGCCGCGCTTCGTGGACCTCGCCGAGGGTCAGGCGGTCTCTCTCGGCCTCGAGCGCGGTCGCGTCGTCGTGTTCCGCTGGACGCGTGACGACGCCGACGACGTCGAGGTTGCCATCGTCCGCACGAGCGACGGTGTGGTCGAGCGCCGCGCACCCGTGTCGTTTCCACTGCCCACCTCGATCTGGCTCGTCGACGACGGGACCGTCCTCGCGGGCGGCTTCCTCGTCGACCTCGCGACGCTCCGCACCATCGGCGCGGTCGGCCCGACCTCGGACGTCGTGCGCCTCGGCGACGGCTCTTTCGTGCGGCGCGACCCGAGTGGCGCCGTCGACCAGGTGTACGCCTCGGCCCTCCGTGGCGAGCGCTGCGCGCAGCTCGTGGTGCCCGGCGCGGGGTTCGTGGACGCATGGACCGCCGGGATCGCCCGCTGGGTCGACCTCCAGACCGGCGCCGAGCGCACGTTCGCGCTGCCGTGGGCCCCCACCGTCGCGGTCGCGATCGGCCGCGATCGCGTGCTCTTCGCTCGCCTCGACGAGGTGTCGCAGCTCTCGCGCCTCGCGGTGCTCGACCTCGCGACGGGCCACGTGCGAGAGACCGACACGGTCGGCGGTACGGTGCACGGTGGTCGCCCCGTGCGCGGAGGGGCGCAATTGTGGGGCGTACGCACGCACTACGAGGGCGACACGCGCGTACACGCGAGCCCGGCGATCTGGATCGTGAGCGAGCAGGGCCGCGTCCTCGGCGCGCGGTCGGCCCGAGTGCCGACGTTCGTGGATCGGTTCGTCCGCGCCCGCGTCGATTCGCTCGACCTCGAGCCCGAGCGCGGCGTCCTCTGGCGCAGCGACGGAGATGACGACGACGGCGACGCCTGGGCGCTCGACGAGGGCGTCGGCTTCGCGGAGCTCACCGGCCCCGAGGGCGCGCCGCGCGCGATGTTCGCGGGCGCGGGTCGCGTGCTCGCGGCCTACGCGGACGGCCGGGTGATCGTCGACGCGGGGGCGGGGAAGGGGGCCATTCCGACGCAGCTCCACGCGGGCGCGGTGCCCGCGACGATGCTCGGGTGGGGCGCCGACGCGGAGGGCGAAGCGGTCGCCGAGGCGTGATCGCGCGCGACGCGGTCGCGCCGGGACGTGGGGGACGTCCGCGTATCCGGTCGAAGCAAGTGCTCGAATCCGAGGGAATCGGGCTCCCCGAAAATGGATGCGTGGGCAGGCGCCCCCCGAAGAGCGTGCGGGAGGTGCGCTCGGGCCGGTCGACCTGGGGCCGCGTGCTAGCTTCGCGGTGTGGAGAAGCTCGTCTACCCGCCGCTGCCGAAGCGCTTCAACACGACCGGCCCCTGCGAGGAGAGCGCGCACTACATGATCCCGCCCCTGCCGCGCGTGCCGGAGGCGCGCGGGCTCGTGTCGGAGGGCAGCTACTTCGTGCTGCACGCATCGCAGCCGCTCGGCAAGACCACGTTCCTGCGCGCGTTCGCCAAGCAGCTCACGAGCGAAGGGCAGTACACCGTCGTCTACGTCAGCTGCGAGGCCGCCGAGGCCGCGGGCGACGACGCCGACGTGGCGCAGGAGATCATCGCGACGCGCCTCGTCGACGAGGCGGAGCGGCAGCTCGAGCCGGGCCTTCGGCCGCCCCCGTTCGTGGCCTCGAGCCCCGCGTCGAGGCTCGGGCAGTTCCTGTCGTGCTGGGCGCAGAGCTCTCCGCGGCGGCTCGTCGTCCTGTTCGACGAGATCGACGCCGTGCGCGGGCAGAGCCTGATCTCCGTGCTGCGCCAGCTCCGCGCCGGCTTCCCCGATCGGCCCGACCGCGCGCCGTGGTCCGTGATGCTCTGCGGGTTGCGCGACGTGCGCGAGTACAAGACGGCGAGCGGCGGGGACGGCGGGCGGCTCGGTACGGCGAGCCCGTTCAACGTGAAGGTCGAGTCGCTCGGGCTCGCGAACTTCGAGGACGACGAGGTGCGCGCGCTGCTCGAGCAGCACACGACCGAGACGGGCCAGGTGTTCGAGCGCGAGGGCGTGGACCGCCTGATCGAGCTCGCAGGCGGGCAGCCCTGGCTCGTCAACGCGCTGGCGCGCGAGATCGTCGAGAAGCTCAGGGTGACGGGGCCGATCACGCGCGCCCACGTCGACGAGGCGAAGGAGCGCCTCGTCTTGGCGCGGGCGACCCACGTCGACTCGCTCGTGAGCAAGCTCTCGGAGCCGCGTGTCCGGCGGGTGGTCGAGCCCCTGCTGGCGGGGGAGATGGCGCCCGTCGACCAGGTGTTCAACGACGACGTCTCCTATGTCGTGGACCTCGGCCTGGTGAAGTCGCGGCCGCTTCGCGTCGCCAACCCGATCTACGCGGAGGTGATCGCGCGCGTGCTCTCGGCGCCGGTCCAGGAGAGCGTGGTCGCCGACCCTCGGTCGTTCGTGCGGGCGGACGGGCGCTTCGACCTCGACGTGCTGCTGCGCGAGTTCGCGGCGTTCTGGGTGGAGCAGGGCGACGCGCTCACCGAGGGGGCCACCTATCGCGAGGCCGCCGCGCAGCTCGTGCTGATGGCCTACCTGCAGCGCGTCGTGAACGGCGGCGGCACCGTGACGCGCGAGTACGGGATCGCGAGCCGGCGCATCGACCTGCTGGTCACCTGGCCGTGGACGGACTCGGCCGGCAAGCGGCAGACGCAGCGGGAGGCGATTGAGCTGAAGGTCTGGCGCGATGGCCGCAAGGACCCGCTCGCCGAGGGGCTCCGGCAGCTCGACGCGTACCTCGACCGGGTGGGCCTCGGCGAGGGCGTCCTGGTGCTCTTCGATCGGCGGCGCGAGGCGTTGCCGCTCGAGGATCGGACGCGCGAGGAGAGCGCGGTGACGGCGACCGGGAAGCCGGTGCGCGTGCTGCGGGCGTAGGGGCCTCGGCGGGGGCGTCCTCCCGAGCCGACCCGCTCGGCGGCCCGGCGAGCGGGCTCGTGACGAGCTCGCCCGCCGGGGAGGTGCGGCGCGCCAAGCGGCCCGGGCGCGCTGTCGGGCCGAGCGTCGCAGCGGCGTGTCGTGCGATGCTCTGGCGACACAACGGCGCCGTCCTGTGTGCGTGATACTGCCCGATCGGACGAGGCACGGGCGTCGCCGGCGTCCCGCGTCTCCCCGACTCGCTCGCGCCGCGCGCCCACCTACGCGGCCCCGCCGTCCCGCCACCGTCGCGCTCGACGCGGCGGCATGGGCGCGTGCTCCACGTCCCCGATCTCCCCGCACGCGAGGTGCGCCAGCGCGCCATCGACGAGGAGCAGCTCGCCGCCCAGCCCGCGCCCCGTCACGGCGTAGCTCGCGCCGATCGTGCCCGCGACGGTCTCGAGCGCGTCCATGGGCGACTCCCAGATGCGCGCGAGGATCTCCGAGGGATCGAGCGGCCCCGCGTCGCGGATCCGCCCCTCGGCCTCGTAGAGATCCGGCAGGATGCGGTCGAGCTGCGACGCGAGCGCGGCGTGCGTCGGCAGCACCTCGAGCCACGGCATCCCGTCGGCGGGCAGGAGGAGCACGCCATTGGCCCCCTCGGGCGCCTCGACTCGAGCGCGTCGCGCCGACTCGCGGTGGCGACTGCGCACGTCGTCGATGACGGCCTCGTACGAGGACGTCTCCGAGTGGAGCCCGTGACTCGTGAGCTCGTCGGCGACCGACGACCACATCGACCCTTGCGGCGCCGTGTAGCCGTGCCCCTGCTGCACGGACGCCTTCTTCAGCGCGACCGCGCGCCGCTTCATCGAGAGCCCGAGCTCCGCGGATTCGACGAAGCGCTCGGCGCTCTGCCGGTCGCGGCCCGACCAGCGCCCCGCTTCGACGCAGCGCACGGGCACGAAGGCCTCCGTGCCGGGGCCGAGCACGATCGATCGCTCGATGGCGCGCGTCTGCCAGCCGCCCTTCACGACGAGGTTGCCCGCGACGAGCACCTTGTTCGGCCCGTCGTTGCGGATGCGCAGGCGCGGGACGTCGCCCGTCTCCTCGATGCGCAGCGCCTCGACGCGATCGGGCACCTCGACGTCGGCCGCGGCGCGATCGACGCGCACCCACACGGCGAAGCCGCCGCCTACCGGCGTCGCGCCGAGCCGCGACCAGGTCAGCTCGAAGAACGCGGGAGAGGGCGAATGCGCGAGAGCGACCATGGAGACCTCCGTACGGGGCGCGACGTGCGCCGGGGTGACGAAGGGTGGACGCAGAGGTGGGGGACGGTCTGACGGACGGGCGTATCGAAGGGCGTCACGCCGGCGCCCGCGGCTGCTCGCGGGCTCGGATCAGCCGGCCGCGGCGCCCGCGTCGGGGGCGGCAAAGACCTTCAGGTACAGCTCGTCGACGGCGAGCTCGACTCCGATGGAGGTAGTCCGCGGGGGAGAGCGGGACCTTCGCGGCGGGCTCGTCCATGGGGATCACGGTAGCAGGTCGGGCAGGGGGCCGGTGCGGCGCGGGCGGGGGCGGCCGGCGTGCGCGGACACGCCCTCGACGCCGAGGATCCAGCCCTCCTCCTCGACGACGCAGGCGAGGTCGGCCGCACCGAGCCGCGCCGGGGCCTCGAACCACGCGGCGAGGCGACCGGAGTCGCCGCGGTAGGCGAGCGCCCTCGCCCGCGCGACGACCTGCGCTTCGTCTTGCACCTGGCGGGGATCTGTCGCGCGTGCGGGCGTTTCCGGCGGGCCGGGCGCGGATCACGCCGCGCTCGCGGACGACCAGCGACCACCAGATGGTGTCCGCGGCGCGCGCACGCGTCGGCACGCTCGACGCGCTCCAGTCGATGGCGACGTAGGCGTCGAAGGCCGTCGAGGCGTGGGTGCGGGGGTGGGTCGGGGTCCTCGGGATCACGACGGTTGGAGGACGGAGCCTCTGACCGGCGAACGGCCGCCCGGCGCTCGCGCGGGGCGGGGATCGTCGGGCCGGCCAGATTCTGGCGCGATTCGCGGCTCGAGTCCGTCCGCGTATTCCCGGCAGCGCGTCCCGGAGGTCGCCCCGGAGGAACGCATGCAAACCAGCCGCGGGAGCGTCGCCGTGCGCGCGGACGAGTCAGGTATCGCGACGGACGACGTCTCTCTCGCATGCGCGTCTCGCTCGGCGGTGCTCCCGTGATCTCCTCGGCGCACCCGATCGCCGCCCTCCTCGTCACTCCAGCGCTCGACGGCGCGGGCGGCGCGACCGTCGAGCTTCCTCCGCGCACCGCCTCCGTGCGCCTCGCGGGGGAGGGGCTCCGCGCCGTCGACCTGCGCGCCGACGCCGCGCTCCGCACCCTCGATCTCCGCGACGCCGCGCCCGGCGTGCGCCTCGAGCTCGTCGCTCGCGGCCCCGTCGAGGCGGTGCGGCTCCCTGCCGGCGCGGGCGCCGCCGTCGATCTCGTGTTGCCCTCCGCGCCGTCGTCCCTCGTCGTGAGCGGGCCGCTCCGGTCGCTCTCCGTGAGCTGGCCCGCGGGCGCCTCCTCGGCCACCGCGCGTCACGTCTCGTTCGCGGCGCGCGCCGGCGAGGTGATCGACGGCGCCTTCCTCGGCGGCGCGTGCGCCCCGCGCCCGACGGACGTCGAGGCGTGGGCGATCGTCGGCGGATCGCTGCCTCGTGACGCGTTCGGCACCTCGCTCGGGTCGCTGCGTGAGCTCCGCCTCGTCGACTGCGTCGCTCCCGACGGTCTCGACCTCGCCGGCGACCTCGACCACCTCGATCTCGTCGGCGTCGAGCTGCCGGAGCTCTGGTTCCGATCGGCGACCAAGGTGCGGGTCGCGCCCTGCGGCGCGCTCCGTCGCGTGAACGGCGTCGCGCGGCGCCTGCTGCTGCGGGGCGGCGGCCGCGTGCGCGAGCTGCGCATCGAGGGGGCAGCGGAGATCGACCTCGCCGACGTGCGCGCCGTGTCGGTCCACGCCCTCGGCGCGCGGCGCCTCGTGCTGTCGCGCTGCGACGGCCTCGGCGAGATCCACGCGATGTGCGGCCCCGCGGCGATCGTGCTCGGCGATCACGCCGGTGCCCCCGAGCTCCGCACGGCCATGCTGCGCGAGCGCGTGCGCCGGCCCTCCGCGGCCGACGTCGAGCACGAGCTGGCGTCCGGCACCGCCGCCGGCCGCGACGCGATGGTCGGGTGGGCGAAGCAGGCCCGACAGCCAAACGAAGTGGAGACCGCGCTGCGCGTCCTGGCCGCCGCCGTCGACGTCGGCTTCGCGTCCGCCGCGGCGATGTGGGCCGCGCGCGGTGAGCTCGGCCGACGCGTCGCGCGCAGCCGCGCTTCGTGGGACTGGCCGTTTCCAGAGGGCCAGTCGCACGCCGGCTACCAGGCGGATGTGTCGCTGTGGCTGCGGCTGCTCGCCGACGACGAGGCCCTCGCGGCGCGCGAGGCGGAGGTGTTCGTGAGCGAAGGGAGCAGCACCCACGTCGCCGCCCTGCTCTTCGCGGCCACGGGCGACGTGGATCCCTGCGAGCGCGACGCGCTCCTCGACCTCGCGAGGCGCGCGCTCGAGAGCGGCGCGGCGCGCGGCCAGCGCCTCGACGTCGCGAAGCACGGCCGCCGCGGTGGGGTCGTTCACCTCTCCGCCGAGGCGATCGCCCCCGAGCTCGCCCGGGTCGATCTCGCCCTGCGCGCGCTCGTCGAGAACGCGGGCGCTCCTCGCGCGCGCCCCGTGGCGGACGCCTTCGCGCGCTGGCTCGCCGCACGACTCCCCTCCCTCGACGGCGTGCGGGCGCTCGGTCGCCTGTACGCGCACGGTTCCAACGGCGCGGCGGCCGTGATCGACACCCTCTCGGCCGCTTCGCGCGCGCGCCCCGACCTCGCCGGCGAAGCGGGCGAAGCCTTCCGTCGCGCCATCGCGCGCGAGCTCCTGCAGCCACCCCAGGCGCGCCGCTTCGTCCCCTGACGCACGAGGACCTCGACCCCCATGACCGACTTCAATCCCCCCAAACGCCCCACCGTCTCGCTCGCCGTCGCGCGCGAGCTCCTGCTCGTGCAGATGCGCGAGCTCCACTCCGGCGTGGTCGACCCGCGCCTCGTCGCGCCGCTGATGCTCTGGGGCCCGCCCGGCATCGGCAAGTCGGACCTCATCCGCACGCTCTGCGAAGAGCACGGCTGGGGCTTCGTCGACGTGCGCCTCGCGCAGCGTGACCCCGTCGACTTGCGCGGCCTGCCCGTGCCTTCGGGCGACACCGTCCGCTGGCTCCCGTCGTCGGAGTGGCCTCGTGACGCGACCTCCCGCGGAATCCTTCTCTTCGACGAGCTCACGGCCGCGGACCGCACTCTGCAGGTCGCCGCGTACGAGATCCTGCTCGATCGGCGCCTCGGCGACACGTACTCGGTGCCGCGCGGTTGGCTCGTGTGCGGCGCCGGCAATCGCGCCGAGGACGCCTCGGTCTCGGTGCCGATGTCCGCCGCGCTCGCGAACCGCTTCCTTCACCTCGATCTCGGGGCCGACCTCGCGGCCTGGACGGCGTGGGCTCGCACGAACGGCGTCCGCGACGACGTGATCGCCTTTCTGCGCGCTCGCCCCGCGCTGCTCCTCGACATGGCTCGGTCGGACCTGCAGCGCGGATGGCCGTCGCCGCGGAGCTGGGCTCGCGTCTCGTCGTTCCTCGAAGCGAGCGCGGATCTCTCGCGCGCCGCCGAGCGCGCGGGCCTCGCGGGCCTCGTCGGCGAAGGCGCCGCCGTCGAGCTCATGGCGTTCCGCGAGGCGACGCGCGGGCTGCCGGATCTCGACGACGTCGTCCGCGGCGTGACGAGGATCGACCCGCTCCCGACCGCTCCCGACCAGCTCTATGCGCTCGTCACGGGCCTCGCGCGCGTCGTGTGGGCCGCGGACGACCGCGACCGGGCGATTGGCATTCTGCTCCACCTCGGCGCCGAGCTCGACGCGGACTTCGCGGCGACGCTCGTGGCCGACACGCTGACGCTCGCCCCCGCCGGCGCGGCCGCGGCGGTCGTCGAACACCCCGCGATGACGCGGCTGCGCGACCGCCATGGCGCGGTGTTCCTCGACCGCACCGCCCCCAGTCCAGCGCTCCCGGAGCACGGCTTCCAGAGCACGCGGAGGCGCCGTCGCCAGGTGCCCGCGTCGTGACCACCTCGCACGACCGGAGCGAGGAGACCGCCCTGTGCGAGGCCGCGTGCCGCGCGATCGCGTGGGACCGCGCGCGCTTCGTGTTCACGCACCCGTACCTCGCCACGCTCGCGCTCCACCTCGTCGTCGTCCCCGTCATCGACGAGCGCTTGCCGACGGCGGCGACCGACGGCGCCTCGATCTTCGTGAACCCGTACTGGCTCGCCGGCCTCGACCCCGCGGACCGCGCGTTCGTGCTCGCGCACGAGGTCTGGCACGTCGCCTTCCTCCACTTCGACCGCGGCCGCGACGCCGACCCGCGCCGCTGGAACATCGCGGCGGACCACGAGGTGAACGACCGACTCCGGCGCGCCGGCCTCACCGTACCGGAGGGCGCGGTGTGGTTCGCCGACTGGTCCGGCGCCGCGGCCGAGGACGTCTACGCGCGCCTCTCGCCGTCCGCGCTGCCCGACGAGGCCTGGCTCGACGGCGACGTCCACTTGCCCGCGGTCGGCGACGACGCGCGCGGCGCGGACGTTTCGGGCCGATTCGGCCCCATCGCAGGCCGGCGGGACCCGGCGTTCGCGACCCACCCGCGCCCCGACGCCGGCGAGGTGTGGCGCGACCGCCTCGTCATCCATCGCGACAAGCTCGCCGGCCTCCTCCCGCTCGCCGTGCAGGCGATCGTCGACGCCGTGTCGAAGCCGGAGGTCGACTGGCGCGAGCTGCTCCGCGACCTCGTCGTCAGCGCGTCCGGCGGTCGCTTCCGCTGGCTGCCGCCCTCACGCCGCCACGTCCATCGGGGCCTGTACCTCCCTTCGAGGCGCGAGGGCATCCTCCGCCTCGCGGTCGCGGTCGACACCTCCGGCAGCACGTACGACGACTGGCCGCTCTTCCACGGCGCCATCAAAGGCGTCCTCGCCGCGTTCGGCCGCTACGAGGTCCGCCTCCTGTGCTGCGACGCCGACGTGCACAGTGACGAGGTGTACGACGAGGCCACGCCGCTCCCCTCGCGCCTCCCGTTCATCGGCGGCGGCGGCACCGACTTTCGCCCGGTCTTCGCGCGGCTCGCCGACGACCCTCCCGCGGCGCTCGTCTTCCTCACGGACGGCCTGGGCATCGCGCCCGGCGAGCCGCCGCCGTATCCCGTGCTGTTCTGTCTCACCGCCGACGGCGAAGCGCCGGTGAGCTGGGGGCGCGTCGTGCGGCTCGTGCGGGGGAGGGAGCCGTGCGCGTGATCGGGCGAATGGTCGTGCGAGCGCGCCGCGCGCGTGTGGTCGCGGAGCCGCGCCGGGAGAACGCGAGGGCGTCGGCGCTGAGCTCGTGCACGCCCTCCGGCCAGAACGCGGCCGAGCCGGGACCGAGCGTGCCGTCGAGGAGATCGCCCGCCAACACGACGAAGGCGATCTGCTCGTCGATCGCGAGCGTCACGAGGTTGGCGAGCGCCGCGCGCGAGGCGTCGCGCAAGCGTTCGCCGAGCGCGGTGTCGAGCTGCGAGAGGCTCTTCATCGGCGACTCGACGTGCAAGTCCGCGGCGTGCAGGAATGACGGCATGATCCGCTCTCGCGGCGCGAGCGTCGCGGTGGCGAGCCGAACATGGCAGCTCGCGCGCTTCGGCTCCGAACGGCGGTTTCTCGGGTCGACCGAGTGGCACGCTCGATCCCGGCCGGGGCGGCGAATCGACCCTCGGCGGCGCGCCTCGCCACGCGGACGGGACGCGATCGATCCTCTTGCTCGAGGTGGCCGCTCGGGCTTTCCTCGCGCTCGAGCGTGCACGGGGCCTCGTGGTGCAGGCGGGCGGGGTCGGCGCGGAAGGCGGGCTCGTCGACCCGGCGGACGGGACCCGGGGCGGGGCGTTGGCCTGACCAAGTCCGTGCCCCGGCTGCGCGATCTGGCGCTTCGGGCGCGAGGTCACGCCGCGCGCCGCACGTCCTGCTTGCGCTTCAGGAAACGCGACGCGTCGCGCCGCCGGTAGCACGTGAGGAGGACCCCCTCGCGCGACTCCACGACGACCCAACCGCACGCCCGCTCGGCGAGGAGCTGCAGGGGCGTCGTCGCGGGCACGAAGCGCGGCAGCACGGTGTAGCTGACGGCGTCCGCCGCGTAGGTGACGAGGCCGTAAAGCAGGATGAACTCGAGCACCTCCGCGCGGAGCCTGCGCTGGGCGGCGCGCAGCCTGAAGTGGTCCGTGACGCGGGCGAATCCGATCGGGGTCGACATGTTCGGGTCCTTTCCGTGGGTGCGATGGGCGACTCTGGAGACGACGCGCGGCGACGCGGCGTGTGACGAACGGGCCCGACGAAAGCGCGCGCGGCCCGTGGGCGACCGCGCGCGCGACGGGTCACCGCCCGTCGCACAGCCGGTCGCGGAGCCGGGCCGCCTGCTTCCACGTCGAGTTCGCCGCCGCGTCGATCGAACCGCCGCGCCCCTCGCCCACGATCTGCGCGATCGCGCGCCGGCTCGGGGCTCCGCCGAACGGGTCGTCGACGTTCCGGCGGAGGGCGTCGCCCCGCGCGCTCGCCGCGTGCAGGCGATCGCTCGCGGACGTCACCGCGCGCTCCCCCTCGGCGGTCGGGTGCGTCTTGTACGACCTCCACGCGCGGTGGGTCGCGAAGGTCAGCGCGGCGACGGTCTCCTCCACGCGCGCGAGCTCGCCGCGGGCCGCCTCGCGGATCGCCTCGCAGCGGGCGGTCTCAGCCGCGATCTCCGCGTCGAGCGCGTCGGCCGTGGTCCCGCGGCGCGCCGCGACCCAGGCGCGGTCGGCGGCGGGCAGCGCGTCGGGCCCGAGCCAGGAGGCGAGCAGGACCACCCGGTCGCGCGTCGGCATCGCCGCGATCGCCGTGAGTCGCGCCCGGTCGGCGGCCGCCGTCTCGTCCGACCGCTCGGTGGCACGCTCGCCCTCCGCGCCGTCCTCGCCGATCTCGAGGCCGAGCCTCCGAAGGTCCTCGCCCTCGCCGCGCGCCGAGAGGCGCCGCGCGCGGTCGATGGCGAAATGCCGGGCCGCGCGGCGAAGGTAGGCGGTCGGTCTGTCGGCGCGCGCGACGCCCGCGCAGAGGGTCGGGATCGTGAGGCGCTGGTCGACGAACGCGGTGAGCACGTCGTCGCAGGCGGCGTCGCCGACGCGCGCGCAGGCGCTCACGAGGGCGGCCGCGACGATGGGATAGGCCTGGCCCACCCACGCCTGCAGGTCGTGCGGACTGGCGTTCTCAGAGCAAGGCAGTGCGGCCTCCGCGAGCGCGCGATCCTCGAGGACCGAGTGGGCGACGAGGACGGTGGAGTCGGTGCGGTGCGATCGAGCCATGGATCCTCCGGTCGAGTGCGGGGCGGGAGGATTCCGGCCGCCGGGCGCCGTTCCGTCGGCGCGATCGGAGCCATGGCGAGCGGCGGGCCAAGTTCATTGTTGCCGAAATCATTGATGAAGTTGCGATGCGGTCGGCCGTCAGGCGACCGGATGGTTCGCTCGACGAACCGATGGTTAGTCGCCAGATTGGGCGTGGCCGCGAGTCGTCAGCCCGCCGGGCGCGCCGGCTCGGGTCCCCAGGCGGGGAGTCACCCCGCGGGCGCGACTACTCGGTTCGCTTCGCGACGAGCCACGGCCCGAGGCCGAGCCGGGCGACGAGGTCGCGGAAGCCCTTGGTCGGGTTCTTCGTGCCGGCGGCGCGCTCGGCGCCGCTCTCCGGGTACATGGCGCGGAGGTACGCGCGGAAGGCCTCGGCGTGGTTGTCGGGGCACCGCTGGTGCGCCTCCCACGCCGCGCGCGCCTCCAGGCGTTCGGCGAGGCTCCAGCCCTCGACCTTCGCGGCGCCGAACGTCGCCTCGATCCGCGCGTCGGTGTTGCTCGGCCCGCTGGTCGGCGCGAGCCTTCGCCACCTCTCGCGGAGGAAGGCGACCTCCGCCTCGACGGTCGCGGGGGCGACGGTGAGGGCGCCGGATCGGTTCTTCTCGGGCGTCAGGTTCCAGGTCGCGAGCGCGATGCGCTCGGCCGACTGGTCGACGTCGCGGTAGTTCCACGGCCAGGCGTGGGCGTCGCGCGCCACGGCGAGATCGACGACGCGCTGGAACGCGTCGCTCGGCATCTGGACGTGGTCGCTCATCCGGCTCACGCAGCGCAATGGCCGCATCGACCGCTTCGGCCAGAAGCACGAGCCGAACCTGCACTACGTGCTCACGCGCACCGCGTCCGCGACCGCCGACCAGCACGTCGCCAAGCGCCTCATCGAGAAGGAGGTCGAGGCCTGCAAGCACCTCGGCGACGTCGCCGTGCTGATCGGCCTCTACGACGCCGAGTCCGAGGAGCGGTATCTCGTCGAGGGCGTCGCCGGCGGGCGCGCCGCCGAGGAGCTGCTGCCCGACGCGCCGCTCCGCCAGGGCGAGGCCGAGGCGCGGATCGACGTGGCCGAGCGGGCAGGGGAGGGCACGCCGGTCGACGAGGCGCCCCCGCCCGCCGCGGCCGACGGGGACCTCGACCTGTTCGCGCTCTTCGCCGAGGTCGGCGGCACGACCACGCTCGAGGGCGTCGCGCCGCCGAAGCCCGCGGCGCGGGCGACCACCGATCTGCACCGCCTGTTCGTCCAGGCGTCCGACGCCGACCGCAGGTCGCCCCCGATGGCCGATCTCGTCGCGCCCGCTGTGACGTCGATCTTCCGCGACGACTACGATCTCGTCGTCGCCGCGCTCCGGCACCTCGAGCAGCACCCGGTCGTCGGCCCCGACGGCCTCTCGTGGGAGCGCGACGACGCGCACCGCATCGTGAAGATCGCCCCGCCCGCGCCCTTTCGCGCGCACCGCGAGCCCTTCCTGCCCGCCGAGGCGCTGCGCGGCGACAAGCCCTATCAGCTCGTCGAGAGCCGCGACGAGGTCGTCCGGCGCCTGCGCAGCGCGCTCGAAGGCGACGGCAGCTGGCCCGAGTGGCACCTCCTCTGGGACCAGCACCCGCTCGTCGCGTGGCTCCTCGACGCCCTCGCCGCCTCGTACGCGCGCCTCGAAGCGCCCGTTGTCACGGTGCCCGCGCTCCCCAAGGGCGAGGCGTGGTTCCTCGTCAGCGCCGAGCTCTACAACCGCGAGTCGCAGCCTGTCCACGCGAGCTGGTTCGGTGTCGGGTGCGCCGGTGCGCGCCTGACCGGCGAGGTCGTGCCCTTCGCCGACCTCGCCGCGCGGGTCGGCCTGTCCGGGGAGCTCGTCAATCGCGGCAGCGCGCTCGCCCGCGCCAAGGACCTCGCGGCGCTCGTCCCGGCCGGCCTCGCGCGCGCCGAGGACGTGGTCGCCGCCGATCGCGAGGTCGCCATGAACGGCGTCCGTGTCCGCGCCCGCAAGGAGGTCCGCCGCGTCACCGCCTGGCACGACCGCGCCACGGCGGCCGTCGAGGCGCGCCGCGAGGCCCTGCGCGCCAAGCACGGCCGCGTCCCGGAGCTCTTCGAGAAGCGCCTGCGCCGCGACCAGGAACGCCTCGACCGCGAGCGTGCCAATCACGAGACCTGGCTGAAGAGCCTCCAGGCCGCGGGCGCGCCGTACCTCCGGCTGCTCGCCGTGTTCGCCGCGGAGTGAGGGTGCGGCCGGCG
>CAIVJW010000054.1 GCA_903906315.1 uncultured delta proteobacterium
GGGCAAGCCCGTCGACATGGGCGGCTACTACCACCCGGACCACGCGAAGACCGACGCGGCGATGCGCCCGAGCGCGACGCTGAACGCGATCATCGCGGCGATCTGATCCCCCTACCCCATCGGTGTTAGCCGGCGAGGCGCCCGGCGCGCCTGGGATCGGGGGCCTCCCGCCCGGATGCGGGCCAGAGACCCGCGGTCCCGGCGCCACCCCGGCACCCGGAGTCGTTGGCTGACACCCAGGACCCCCTCCCCGGCCCGCTTCCCCCGACTCCGGGGAAGCGGGAGGGGACGAGAGATCCGACGCGCGCCCGGAGCCGAGCCCTTCTCCCCGGAAACTCGGGGGAATGGGGCCGCTCCGCGCCTACGCCCGCGAACCGGGCTTCTTCCCCACGAAGCCCTGGAGCTTCTCGAGCACGGCGTCGATCGTGCCGCCGTACTGATTGACCACCTTCATGAGCGGTCCCGCGTCGGCCTCGCCGATCTTGTCGGGGTCCGGCGGCTCGATCGAGGTGCCGTAGAGGGCCTCCATGACGCCGAGCACGCTCTTCTTGACGAGGGCGCGGAATGGCACCTTCGCCATCATGCCGTACATCGCCGCGTTGCCGCTCGCGGAAAGCTCGGGGTGGAGGGCGACGTGCCCGACCGCCTCGCGCACGTCGCGCAGGTAGTCGTCGATGACGGGCCCGTGGTTGCTGGTCACCGTGCAGTGGATGCTCGGTGGGTTCTGCTGGCGATCCACGCTCCAGCCCTTGGATTGCAGGCGATCGGCGATCGCGAAGAGGTTGACGCCGCCCTCGCCGACAGGCCTCTTCGCGCCCCAGGAGACGATCGTCGCGTCGGGCTCGCCGAACACCGTGAGCTCGGCAATGGCGCGCAGGCCGGCCTGCAGGCGCTTCGCGGCGTCCATCGCGCGGCGCGTGTGGTCGAGGAAGCCCTCCTCCCCCATCGCCACGAGCGACGCCCACGCGGCGGCGATCGGGCCGCCGGCGCGGGTGCCCGTCATGCTCGGAGAGGCGTAGATGCCGCCGGACCAGTCCGTCGAGACGAAGAACTGGTGCCGGAGGTAGCTCATGTCGCGATAGAGCACGAGCGAGGCGCCCTTCGCCGCGAATCCATACTTGTGGAGGTCGGCCGACATCGACGTGACGCCGGGGACTCGGAAGTCGAATACGGGCACCGGGTGACCGAGCTTCTCGACCCACGGCAGGAGGAAGCCGCCGACGCAGGCGTCGACGTGGAATGGAATCGCGTGCCGCTCGGCGATCGCGCCGATCTCCGCGATCGGATCGACGACGCCGTGCGGGTACTGGGGCGCCGAGGCGCAGACGAGCACCGTGTTGCGGTTGATCCGCCGCTCCATCGCGCGTGGATCGGCGCGAAAGTCGGGGCCGACGTCGACGTAGCGGACCTTCATCCCGAAGTAGTGCGCCGCCTTGTCGAGGGCGACGTGAATGGTCGAGGGCGCGACGACCTCGGGGCGCGTCACCCACGGCCGCTTCGCGCGGGCGCGGTCGCGGGCTGCCTTGACGGCCATCAAGACGGACTCGGTCCCTCCCGTGGTGAGCGTGCCCACGCAGCCCTCGGGGCCGTGGAGCATCGAGGCGCTCATCTGGACGACCTCGGCCTCCATGCGCTTGAGGCTGCGGAACGCCATCGGGTTGAGCGCGTTCTCGGCGAAGAAGAGCGCGCTCGCCTGCTTCAACAGCTCGTGGTGCTCGGGACCGGCGTAGTAGACGAGGCTCCACGTGCGGCCATCCCGCCAGTCGGCGTCGCCGGCGCGGAAGCCCTCCATGGTGCGCAGGATCTCGTCGTGGGCGCGGCCGACGTCGGGGATGCGGATCCGTTCGGACATCGCGCGGAGCCTACCAGAAGGCGCCAGCCGCCCGCGGCGTCCCTTGCGAGCGGCGCCCCGGCTTGCTACCCGAGGGGGATGACTTCACCGCGTTTCTTCGGCTTCGCTCGCCGCGCTGCGGCCCCTGCACTCGCCGTGATCGCGATCGGTGCGCTCTGGCCCGCCACCGCCCGGGCGGACGACGTCCCCGCGAACGGGAAGGTCGAGGTCAAGAAGGTCAAGGTCGACGGCAGCGAGACGCCGAAGTTCGTCGTGCGCGCCGTCGTCGAGCAGCCGCCGAAGAAGGTGTGGGCCGTGGTGTCCGACTGCGCCCACTACAAGGATCGGCTGCCGCGCGTCGCCGCCTCCGAGCTCCTGAAGAAGGAGGGCAACGTCCACACGTGCCGGGTCACGATCAAGATGCCCTTCCCGTTCGCGAACCTGACGGCGACGACGGAGGCGACCCACGAGGAGAGCGACCGCGCGATGAAGCGCAGCTGGAAGCTCGTCCAGGGCGACTACAAGCTCAACACGGGCAGCTGGGAGGTGAAGGCGCTCGACGATGCCGGCACCAAGAGCCTCGTGACGTACACCGTGCACGCCGAGCCGAACACCTCGGTGCCGGACTGGATCCGCGAGAGCGCGCAGGCGAAGGCGCTGCCCGAGATGATCGAGCGCGTGCGCACCGAGTCGGCGAAGATGCCCTGAGCGCCCGCGTGCGCTCCTCCGTCGCGCTGGCCGTCGCGGCCGCGATCGCCGGCAGCTGCGGCGACGACGGCCCCGAGGCCGCGCGCGCGATCGAGCTGCACGCGCCCGTCGCGCGGGCGACGGCGATCCCGGCCCCCGCGATCGCGCCGGCGGCCCGCCCGCAGCTCGACGGCCGCGACTTCCCCGACAAGGTCCTCGCGCTCACGTGGGACGACGGCCCCGACCGGCACACGCTCGAGCTCGCGCGCTACCTCCACGATCAGCGCGTGCGAGGGACGTTCTTCGTCGTGCGCGCGTGGGTCGACGGCGTGTCCGCGGACCCCGGCGCGGGCGACGGCGTGTTCTCGACCGGCTTCGCGGCGCTGCCCATCCTCGGCGATCTCGTGCGGCTCGGGCACCGGCTCGGCAACCACACGGGCAATCACGTCCTGCTCACGGCCGTCGCGCCGAGCGAGGCGGCGCGCCAGCTCCGCGAAAACCAGGCCGCGATCGCGCCGTTCGTGGGATCGGGCCCCCGCATGTTCCGCGCACCGGGCGGCGCGTGGGGCGCGGCGGCCTCGGCCGCGATTGCGGAGGACGCCGACCTCCGCGAGGCGTGGGGGCCGTTCCGGTGGGACCTCGACGGCAAGGACTGGGAGGGCTCGCGGTGGTGCCGGTCGGACGCGCCGGCGACGGAGTGCGAGGCCGGCGCGCCGGGCGGCGAGCGGCGCGTGAAGCCCTCGGTGGTCGCGGCGCGCTACCTCGCGCAGATCGAGCGCGCGAGGCACGGCATCGTGCTCTTGCACGACCGCGTCGGGCACGTCGGGTCGCGCTACGCGGTCGACGTCGCGCGCGCGCTCGTCCCCGCGCTGCGCGCGCGCGGCTACGTGTTCGCGGCGCCGCGGCTCCACTTCCAGACGCCCGCGCCCGCGGCAGGCCCGTTCGCGCCCAAGGCGCCCGCCGCGGACGGCGCCGCCCACGGCGACCTCAACGGCGACGGGCACGCCGACCGCTGTGATCGCAGCGCGCGCGGCGTGGTCTGCGCGCTGGCGACGCCCGCCGGCCTCACGAGCGAGAGCCTGTGGCTCGATCGCGACGACCCGGGAGCCTCCGCGATCGTCGACGCTTCGTCGATCGCGCTCGAGGACCTCGACGGCGACGGGCGCGCCGACCTCTGCGCGCCCGCCGGCGCCGACCGCGTCTGCGCGCGCGCGCCGTGATCGCTCGCTCGCCCTCGCGGGCGGGCTATGCTGCGCCCCGACCATGGCCGTCGCCGTCCTGATGCCCGTCTTCGACGAGGTGGCCGCGCTGCGGCGCACCCTCGCGGGCCTGCGCGACGTCGCCGCCGAGCTCGGCGGCGTGACGGTCTTCCTCGTCGACGACGGCAGCGAGATCCCGGTCGCACCGGACGCGCTGCCGCCTCCCACGCCTTCGTTCCGCATCGTCGTCGCGCGCCACGGGGTCAACCTCGGGCAAGGCGCCGCGATCGAGACGGCGCGGCAAATCGCGCTAGCGGACGGCGATTTCGCGGCGTACGTGACCATGGACTCGGACGGTCAGCACGGCGCCGAGGACGCGGTCGCGCTCGCCCGCGCCGTCGAGGGAGGAGCGGACGTGGCGTTCGGCAACCGCTTCCTCGGCGGCTCGCGCGTGCCGTTCGTGCGCGCGATCGTGCTGGCGGCGGCGCGCACGTTCGAGCGCCACCTGACCGGGCTCCGCCTCGCGGACGCGCACAACGGGCTGCGCGCCTTCAGCCGTCGCGCGCTCGAGCGCGTGCCCATCCGCCAGAATCGCATGGCGCACGCGACCGAGATCAAGCAGCGCGTCGCGCGCGCGGGCCCGCTCGCGGTCGTCGAGGTGCCGGTGACGGTCCGCTACACGGCCGAGACGCTCGCGAAGGGGCAGAGCTCGCTCGGCGCGGTCGTGATCCTGCGCGACCTCGCGCAGCAGTACCTCTTCGGAGAGGCCGAGTGACGCTCGCGTCCGCCGCGCTCCTCGCGCTCGTGCTCGGGCTGCTCGCGTACGACGTCGCCACGATCCGCGGCAAGCGCGGGCGCTATCTGCTCGTCGAGGCCGCGGCGTTCCTCGTCGGGGGGTTCTTCATCGCGTTCCCGGAGCGGGCCACGGCGATAGCGCACCTCGTCGGCATCGGGCGCGGCGTCGACTTCTTCCTCTATCCGATCGTGATCTGGCTGGTCCGCGAGTCGCTCCTGTCGCGGCGCCGCCGCCTCGAGGACGCCGAGCGCCTGACCCAGGCCGTGCGAGCGCTGGCGGTCGCCGAAGCGCGAGCGGTCGAAGCCCGCGAGCCGCGCGATCGCTGATCCGCGATCACTCGATCGGGCGAAAGCCCTCGCAATCGCCCGGCTCCTGCGCCTCCTTGAGCGCGTACCGCCGGCCGTGGAAGCGCGCCGCCCAGAGCAGGGCCCACGGCTCGCGCTTCGTGCAGACCCTGTCGCCGTCGCGCACGCCCGCGAGCGCGCCCTCGGGGACCTCCTCGCGCACGAGGTCCGCGAACGAGGTGCCGGACGGATAGGCGTAGCCCGCGCGCGTGACCGCGAGGACGACGCCGAGCGCCGCGACCGCGACGACGCCGAGCGAGCGCGGCCCGAGGAGCGCGTCGAGGACGCTCGCGCGCGGCGCGTCGACGCCCACGCGGGCGCGGTCCTCGGCGGCCGCGCACGCGAGCCACAGGCAGATCGCGACGAGGACGATCATCCAGTCGAGGTAGTAGCGGAGCTCGTGCGACTGGGGCAGCACCGAGGTCACGACGGTGATCAGGCCGAAGCCGGCCGCGGCCGCGCGGGCGCGCCGATCGCGCCGGCCGCGCGCGACGAGCGCCCCGAAGGCCGCGAGGAGCGCGACGACGTATCCATTGAAGAAGCCGCCCACGCGACTGCCGTCGTCGTCGTCCATCCACTGGTCCACCGTCCAGCGGCGCCGGCTCGTGAACGGGCGTATCCGCAGCTCGAGCAGCGAGGCCGCGAACCGCACCGGGCGCGGCGCGCGTTCGAGCCACGCGGGCGACGCGGCGTAGGGCGTGTCGGCGCCCGGCAGGACGTGGCCCGCGACGCGGAGCTCCACGGGGTAGAACGGATTGCCGTGCCGGACGACGTTCTTGAGCGGTGTCGCGAACACGATCGGCAGCGCGAGGACGATCGCCACCGCGAGCCTACGCGCGCGCGCCCGATCGGCCCCCGGGCCGGCCCGGAGCGGGCGGACGAGGCGCGCGCCGATCGCCGCGAGGGCGACGATCAGCACGGGGTGCGTCTGAAACTTCATGTTGGCGGCGACGGCGGCGCAGCCGATCGCGATCGCGAAAGTCCTCGCGTCGGGGACCTCGACGCGCGCGTGCGCCTCGATCGCCAGCAGCACCACGACGGATGCCGCCACGTTCGCGGGCAGGTCGACGTAGGCCGACGTCGCGTGCACGTGCACGAGCGGGATCGCGAGCAGCCCGAGGATCGAGGGCGCGAGGGGCACGCGGAAGCGCGCGCGCAGGAACCAGGCGAAGAGCGGGACGGCCGCGAACGCGACCAGGTTCACGCTCTCGGCGCGACCGGTGATCCGCCAAAGCACACCCTGCGCGAGCTCGGCGAGCAGCGGAAAGCCCTCGAAACGTGCCTGGTTCATGCGGTGCAGCGCGTACTCGTCCGGGCCGATCACGCCGCCGAGCCGCGCGGCGAAGGGCAGGTGGTAGTAGCCGACGTCCCACGCGCGCGACATGTCGTGCAGCGCCGCTCCGAGCATCGGGACCAGGACCGACGCCGCGGCGACGGCGAGCACCGCGTCCAGCACGCGCCCGAGCGCGCTCGCGGTGGGTTGCTGGGCCTTCGGCGCGATCATGGGCGCAGACTCTAGAGCGCGCGCAGGAATTGGTGAAACATGAACGCGAGAAGGACGCGGAGGCGACCTCGGACTCGCTGCCTCCTCGCCTTCTTTGGAAGGCCACTCTTCGTTGTGCGCGGGCCCTTCGCCGAGGCCCGGGCGCCGGCGGGCTCGTCGCGCGGCGGCGGTTCCGTGCCGGCGGACGGAACGCGCTTCAGATCTCGACTGGCGCGCGCTAACTAACACCGGGTGGCGCACGCGCCACGCAGGTCGCCTCCCCCGAGACCCCCTCCTTGGCCCGCCGCCTCCTCTCCCTCGCCGCGCTCGGCTCCGCGATCGCCCTCGGCGGTCCGGCGCGCGCCGAGGACGCGCTGGCAGCGAAGGTCGCAGCGCCCGCGGAGGCGCCCCTGGCCGAAGCTCGCCCGATCTCGCCCCCCGCGGCTGCCGCGCGACCTCCCGCGATCCCCACGAGCGGCCTCGATCGCGCGCCCGTCGAGCCCGGCGACCCGGCGCGCGGCGCCGCGAGCGTGCTCCTCTACCCGCCGCGTCGCATCGTCGAGCTCGTGTTCGTGGCGACGGGCACCGCCGCCGGCCTCGTGCGCGACGAGCAGTTCGTGCCCCGCATCGACGAGATCCTGTCGCCGAAGCCCGGCGAGGTCAGCGTCTTCCCGTTCATGTTCTTCGAGTCCGGCCGGGCCCCGAGCCTCGGCGCGAAGATGATCGCCGTCGGCCAGAACGCCGCCGCCAGCTTCGCGGCCGGCTACGGGCCGCCGCAGGACGGCCTCGCCGAGGGCCGCATCCGCATCGCCGCGCCGCGCCCCCTGCCCACCGTGGGCAGCCTCGAGGCGCTCTTCGACCGGCGCACGCAGCTCACCTACCTCGGCGTCGGCCAGAGCCCGGCGAGCGACCGACGCAACCAGTTCACGCCCGGCCTCGAGGGCGGGAGCGCGCGCTACCTCGAGCAGCGCGTGCGCGTCATCGGCAGCCTGGGCGTGCGCGCCGCCGCCGACCTGTCCGTCTTTCTCTCGACGAGCTACGTGCACAGCCGCACCGACGAGTCGCCCTACGACGACGAGCTGTCGCTGAAGGACGTGTTCGTCGCCGGCACGGTCCCTGGCGTCGGCAGCACGAACCTCGTCTACTCGGAGCTCGCGACGCGGCTCGACACGCGCAAGACGCTCGGCCGCCCCTCGCCCGGCGCGCTCATCGAGGGCTACGGCGGCGTCGGCAAGGCGCCGGACTCGCGCGTCGCGTACTTCCGCGCAGGCGCCGTGTTCGGGGGCTACCTGCCCGTCGTGCGGCGGTCGAACATCCTGGGGATCCGGCTCGTCGTCGACGGGCTCGCGACCCTGTCGAGCGAGCCCATCCCGTTCGCCTCGCTCCTGCGCCAGCCCGAGTTCCGAGGCATGGACAACCGCCGCGATCGCATGTCGGCGGTCGCGTCGATCGACTACCGCTGGGCCTTCGCGCGCTACGTCGGCGCGCGCCTGTTCGTCGACGGGGCGACGGTCGGCGAGGGCCCGATCCAGCTCGTCACGGTCGCGCCGCGGCCGGCGTTCGGGTTCGGCATCGACCTCTTCAGCCGGGCGACCGAGATCGGCCAGGCCGCCATCTCGTGGAGCCCCGACGGCGTTCGGCTGCTCCTCTCGTTCGGCGTCTCCACCTCCACGCACGACCGCCAGCACAGCTACTGACATGCGCCCCCTCCGCCTCGCCCACACGATCTCGGTCGCGATCGCGATCGTCGCCGGCACGCCCGCGTGCACGCGCCTGCCGGCCCGGTTCACCGACGCGCCGCCGGTGCGAGACGCTGGCGACGACTCGCCGATCCCGCAGCCGAAGCCGCTCGAGCCGCTCGACGCCGTCTACATGACCGAGGCGTACCTCCGCCGGCCGCTCGTCGAGGCGCTCGAGCCCGAGCGCATTCCCGACGCGCGCGACGTCAACGCACAGGACGAGGTGCCGCGATCGAGCTGGTTTCGCCCCACGGCCCCGGACGCGCCGGGCGAGCCCCTCCACGCGCCCACGCACGGTTCGCCGGTCTCGCCGCTCGCGGCTCCGGCGACCGACCTCGCCGACGACGCGCTGACCGTGCGCGACGCGCGCGGCGTCGCGTACCTCCTCGTGCGCGATCCGCCCGATCGCCCCGAGATGGCCACGGGCGCGTCGGTCGTGGCGAGCCACCTCCTGCGCGCGCTCGGCTGGCGCACGGCCGACACGACGATCCTCGAGATCGGGCGCAAGGACGTCGTGCCCACGCCGCCGGCGCCGCGCGCGAGCGCGCCCGTCTCCGCGGCGCCGTACGAGGCCGCGGTAGAGGCGTTCTTCCACCCGCCGAAGGGCCCGGCCGCGGACCGGCTGCGCGTCGCGGCGATCGAGTGGCCCCCCGGGGTCGATCTCGGCCCGACCCCGGCGCTCGGCACCCGCGCGGACGACGCGAACGACACGGTCGCGCACACCGATCGTCGCACGCTGCGCGCGCTCGGCACGGTCGGGTCGTGGCTCCGGCTGCGGCGATTCGGGCCCTCCACGCTGCGCGACGTGTACGTCGGCGCGCCCGGCCAGGGGCACGTCGTCCACGCCCTGGTCCGCCTCGACGCGGCGCTCGGCGCCAGGTCGGTCGTGCGGCCGCAGGATCCGAACGAGCACGACCCCGAGGAGTTCGACTCCGTGCGCGACTTCTTCACGCTCGGCCTCGCGTCGCCGGTGCGCGCCCCGACGCAGACGCGCTGGCCGGCCCTCGGTGACCTCGACGACCGCCTCCTGCCCCAGGACGCGCGCCCCTCCCCTCCCCTCGATCCCGTCGACCGCGCGCTCGCCCCCGACGCATACTGGGCGGCCAAGCGGATCGCCGCGCTCCCGACCGCGACGATCGCCGCAGCGATCGACGCGGGGCGATACCACGACCCGCACGTCCGCGCCGAGCTCCTGCGCCTGCTCGAGGCGCGCCGCGCGCTCGTCGTCGCGCGCGCCATGGCGGCGGTGACCCCGTGCGAGGTCGACCGCGTCGAGCCCCGCCGCGCCGTCCTGCGCGACGAGGCCCTGCTGCACCGGGCCGCCGACGCCGCGTCGACGGCGTATTCCGTGACCGTGCTCGACGGGGCGGGCCACGCCCTCGCGCCCGCGGTCGGGGCGCGCGCGGAGGCGGCGCGCGTCCTCGTCGATCTCGGCCCCGCAATCGACGCGCGCGCTCCCTACTTCGTGGTCGCGGTCGTCGCGTTCCGCGCGGGCAAGGCCGCGCCGCGGCGCTTCGAGGCCCACTTCACCGGCGGCCCGAGCGGTCCGCGCCTGATCGGCGTCCGGCATTGACCTCGCGCGCACCTGCTACGCTCACTGCCATGCTGCGACGTCGCGCCAGCGCCGCCCTCGCCGGCGTCCTCGCCGTCGCCCTCCCCGCCTGCGGCGCGCCCCCTCGCGAGCCCTCTCGACCGACCGCGCCGCCGAGCGCCGCGCCGCCGCCCGCGCCCACGGTCGTCCCCGCGGCCGCGCCCGAGGCGCCTGCCGCGATCCCGTCCGTCACGCCCACCGCGCCGCCCGCGCCCGACCCTGGCGCCGACGCCTTCCCCCCGAAGCGCGTCCCGCCCTTGCACGCGCGCACCGCGAGGGCCGGCGACGGCGAGTGGGCCCCCTTCTTCGAGGGCGCCCCCGGGTCCCCTCCCGTCGGCGTGCGCACGACCGTCCACCCCGACCCGATCAAGCCGCAGGTCTACGTCACGGTCGTCGCCCTCGATCTGCGCCGCGTCGCGATCCACCTCGTCTCCGGCACGATCGAGCCCGCGTCGACCGGCGTCCCGCCCTCGCACCGCGTCGGCCGCGTCCCGTCCGAGGACCAGCCTGAGCTGCTCGCCGTCTTCAACGGCGGGTTCATGGAACGGCACGGCCACTGGGGCATGCGCCTCGGCCCCGACGTCTACGTCCCACCCCGCGACGAGGGCTGCACGGTCGCGCTCTACCCCGACGGGGCCGTGCGCATCCGCCCCTGGCCCGATCTCGCCGCGACCGAGGCCACCGCGACCGCGTGGCGTCAGACCCCGCCCTGCCTCGTCGACGCCGGGACGCCGCACCCGACGCTCCTCGCGGAGCCCAAGACGCGCGCGTGGGGCGGCGCGGTCGGCGGTGCGCAGGACATCCGCCGCTCGGCGATCGGCGTCGACCCGACCGGCCGCGTCCTCTTCTACGGCAGCGGCGAGTGGACGTTCGCGCGCGACCTCGCCGCCGCGATGAAAGCCGCGGGCGCAGCCAACGTCGCCGAGCTCGACATCAACTGGTCGTACACCAAGTTCCTCACGTTCGGCCGCCCTGCCCCGGGTGCGCCGCTCGAGGTCACGGGCACGCTCGTGCCGAAGACGAAGCACACTCGGTACGGGTACGTCGAGAAGCCCGCCGAGCGCGATTTCTTCTACGTCACCCGCCGAAGGTGAGCCGCCGAAGCGGCGCGCCTCCTTGACTCAGGCCGCGATACGCGGCCCTATTCGGGCGGATCTTCCGCCCACTCTCGCCGAGGTCAAATACGCCGTGGTCCTTCAAGCGCTCGCTCGGCTCGTGGTCAAGAGGTCGGTCGCGTGGGTCATCGTGGCCCTCACGCTCCTGCTCACGATCGTCTCGTCCGCGGGGGCGGCCCGCGTCGATCGCGACGACGACCTCCTGGCCTTCCTCCCGGCGGCGAACCCGGACATCAAGGCGTTCAACGACGTCAACAAGCGCTTCGGCAGCCTCGACGTCGCCCTGGTCGGCATCGCCACGGACGACCCGTTCTCCACCGACTTCCTCGGCCGCCTCCAGACGCTGACGAAGAAGCTCGACACCACGGGCGGCGTGCAGGCCGTGATGAGCCTCTCGAACGTGGAGGACTTCGCGCCCGACCTGCAGAAGGGCGGCATCCGCATCGACTACCTCGCCGGCACGATCCCGCGATCGCCCGCGGAGTCGGCCGCGCTGCGCGAGAAGGTGATGTCGCGCGACCAGGTCGTCGGAAACCTCGTCTCGGCCGACGGCAAGGCCGCGCTGCTCTACTGCTTCGTCGCCTACGGCGCGGACCCGAAGGGCGTCGCAGCCGAGATCCGCCGATCCGTCGAGGGGGTCTTCCCGAACGAGCAGAAGTACTGGGGCGGTGCCCCCTTCGTGCAGAGCTACATCTTCGGCGTGACGGAGCAGGACCTCCGCCGCCTCGCCCCCTGGGCGTGCGTCGTCATCGTGCTGCTGACCATCTGGTCGTTCCGCGACGCGATCGGCACCGTGCTCGCGCTCTTCTCCACGGGCATCGGCATCACGAGCGCGCTCGGCCTGATGTACGCGTGCGGGCAGAAGACGAACCTCGTCGTCGGCTCGATGCCGATCATCCTCTTCGCGCTCGGCAGCGCGTACCCGATCCACATCCTGACGCGCTACTACACCGTCGCCGGCCACATGGGCCGCGACAAGGCCGTCGCGCACACCATCACGTACCTCGGCCCGACGGTGATCGCGTCGGCGCTCACCACGATGGGCGGCCTGTTCTCGCTCGTGGCGATGGACGTCGAGCCGATCCGGTCCTTCGGCTTCTTCACGGCCTTCGGCGTGCTCGTGACGCTGGTGCTCACGTTCACCTTCGTCCCGGCCGTGATCGTGCTCGCCGACCTCAAGGGCAACCTCTCCCTGGCGACGCCGACGAGCCAGACGATGGTGCGCTTCTGCACGCAGGCGGCCACCCACCGCGTCGCGTACGGGGCGGTGCTCGGCGTGCTCGCGATCGGCGGCGCGCTCTTCCTCGGCCGCCTCGACAGCCGCATCGACAACTCCGCGTTTTACTCGGCGACGAGCCCCCCCGCGAAGGCCGAGGCCTTCATGCGGCAACACTTCGGCGGCTCGCAGTTTCTCCAGCTGCACGTCGAGGGCGACATGGACGACCCCGACGTCCTGCGCGAGGTGCGCGCGCTCGCCGACCGCATCGCGGTGCTCCCCCACGTCGCGTCGGTCAGCCACGCCGCCATCGTGATCGCCAAGATCAACGACGCCATGGACGGCGACGAGCGCGTGCCCGACACCGCCGCGCGCGTGAAGCTCCTCTACGGCTTCCTGAGCGGCAAGCAGGCCGTGCGGCAGTTCGTCACCGACGATCGCAAGCACACCCTCCTGCACGTGAAGATCGACACCGATCACGCGGCCGACCTCGACGCCGTCGTGGCCGAGGTCGAGCGCCTCGCGGCCGAGACGGTGCCGAAGCGCTTCGTGTCGACCGCGGTCTCCGGCCCCCGCGCCGCCGAGGCCCGCGCGACGCTCGCCAAGATCGTGACCGCCCGCGTGCTCGCGCTCACCGCCCAGTACGCCATCCCGACCCCGCCTGACGCGCGCAGCGCGATCGACCGCGGCCTCGCGCTCCCCGTCGCGGCCGACCCCGCCGCCGTCAAGGCCGCCCTCCTCGCGTTCCTCGCCTCCGACGAGTTCGCCGGCGATCTCCCCAAGACGCCCGCCGACGCCGCCGATCGCATCGCCGGAGCGCTCTCGACCCTCGGGCCCGCCCCCGCGCGCCCCGCGGTCGAGGCCGCCATCGCCGCCGCGATCGATCGCCCCGCCGCCGACGAGGCCGTCGCCGATCTCGGCGCCACGCTGCACTCGACCGTCCTCGCGATCGCGCGCCGCCAGGGCGCGCTCGCCGGCGCGCGCAAGCTCGCCGCCGACGCCGGCCTCGCCGTCCCCGCCGGCGCCCGCGGGCAGCGCTTCACGACGCTCCTGGCGAGCGCGCTGATGGACCTCGACGCCCCGACCGCCGCGATCGACCCGCCCGGCGGCGCGGCCGACGGCGCGCGCGCGCTCGCCGTGCACGTGACGGGCACCCCCGTGCTCAACCGCGGCCTCTCCCGCAGCACCGAGTCCAACCAGCTCCGCAGCTTCTTCCTCGCGATGGGCCTCGTCCTCGCCGTCACGCTGTGGCTCTACCGATCGCTCACGAGCGCGCTGCTCGCGATGACGCCCGTCGTCCTGACGCTGGTCGTCGTGTACGGCGGCATGGGCCTGCTCGGCGTTCACCTCGACATCGGCACGTCGATGCTCGCGAGCCTGACGACCGGCGCGGGCGTCGACTACGCGATCCACCTCCTCGCCGCGTGGAAGGCCGAGCGGGACGGCCAGCTGAAGGACGCAGCCGCCTACGCCGCCTTCCTCGTCGGCCGCGCGATCTGGACCAACGCGCTCGTCGTGTCGGCCGGCTTCGTCGTGCTCACGATGGGCGAGGCGCGACCGCTCCAGAACGTCGGCGGCCTGACCGCGACCGCCATGATGGTCGCAGCGTTCGCGACGTTTGCGGCGATCCCCGTGCTCGCGCGCCGCCTCGCCTACGACCACCGCCCGCGAATCGAAGGGCTCGTCCCTCCGTCTGACGTGGGAGCCGCCGTCCTCGGTCCGTCCGAGCTGACCGACGAGCCCTTGACCCCGAGCGTGGGCGGGCGGTAAACCGGCGCCCGCTCAACTTCCTCAGCCAGCCGAGGTTTCGCATGCGAGACGTCATTTTGCCGGGGCTCTTCGTGGCCACGATCGCCGCAGCCCTGATTGTTCCCGGCGGCGCGGCGCGCGCCGACGACCCCGGCGACAAGGTACTCGGGCTCGTGGACGCGGCCATGAACCGCGCTCAGACCCAGTACTTCGAGTACGAGGCCGTCAACGCGGCGCCGGGCAAGGGCGACACGACGGTCGGGCTCACCGTCCGCATCAAGGGCGACAAGCGCCTGACCCAGTTCACCGCCCCCGCGGACATGAAGGGGACCAAGGTCCTCGTCTTGTCGCCGACCGAGACGTACGTCTACCTGCCCGCCTTCGGGAAGGTCCGCCGCATCGCCAGCAGCGTCGGCGACCAGGGCTTCATGGGCATGACCTACAGCCAGGACGACTTCGTCACGGCCTACGCCCCGCAGTACACCGCCGCGGTCGCGTCGCAGGACGACAAGCAGGTCAAGCTCGTGCTCACGCCCAAGCCGGGCAAGACGCCGCCCTACGCCAAGATCGAGATCACGGCGAGCAAGGACAAGTACCAGGCCTCCGAGCTCAGGTACTTCAACGCCGAGGGCAAGAACGTCAAGACGGAGATTCGCACGGGCTACAGCTGCCAGGGCGACGTCTGCGCGCCCGCCGAGCAGACGATGACCGACAACACCAAGAACCAGTCGACGAAGCTCGCGCGCAAGGTGTGGAAGGTCAACGAGGCGATGTCCGACGACCTCTTCTCGAAGCGCGCCCTGGAGAAGTGATCGCGTGCGAATGACGTCTCGCCGGCTGCCCTCCTGGGCGGGCCTCGGCATCCTCGTCTCTCTCGTCACCGCAGGCAGCACGGTCGGCAGCACCGCGCGAGCCGAGGGGCTCGAAACGGAGTGGAGCGGCAAGATCCAGACGGATCTGCGCTTCCGCGTCGAGGACAAGAGCATCGGCTCCGTCTACGACAAGGCCAGCCTGCCGGCCGGCGTCGAGCGCAATCAGAACCTGCTGAACCTCAAGTTCAAGGCCACGTACGGCCAGTTCCGCGGGGTCGCGGACGTCGAGCTCTACCTCAACGGCTACCAGGCCGCGCCGAAGAGCTTCGCGGACCTGTCGCAGTTCGACAAGACGCAGCCGTACAGCATCGAGGCGCAGTCCCTCTACATCGAGGCGAAGGACCTCTTCACGAAGGGGCTCGATCTCCGCATCGGCAACCAGGTCGTCGCCTGGGGCGTCGGCGACCAGTTCAACCCGACGAACAACCTGAACGCCGACGATCTCCGCGATCCGCTGCTCTTCGGCCGTCAGCTCGGCAACTTCATGGTCAAGGCCGACTACTGGCTGACCGACGACCTGTCGTTCTCCGGCGTGCTCGTGCCCATCTTCCGGCCCGCGCTCCTCCCGCGCTCGGCCGCGCTCGGCGTGGGGGCCGTCGACCGCCTTCCCTTCACGTCGACGGCCGCGCGCAACCGCGTCGAGGCCGAGAGCGGCTTCGGCGCGTACTACGGCGTCCCGACCGTGGTCTCCACCGTGACGCCGAACCTGCCCGAGCCGCGCGCGGAGAACATGCAGTTCGCCTACCGCATCGCGGGCACCCTCGCCGAGCAGGACGTCGCGATCTCGTACTACAACGGTCGCACCGACTTCCCGCAGCCGGTCAGAAACCACACGCGGCAGACGACGGCCCCGGTGTGCAACCCGGAGAACTCCAGGGACTGCACGCAGGGGATGCTGCAGACGGACGTCACGCTCGAGTACCCGCGGATGCACGTCTACGGGCTGAACGTCGCGGGCGAGATCAACCCGTTCAAGTGGATCAAGGACACGATCCGCGGCATGGGCTATCGCCTCGAGGCCGCGCTCGTCGTGCCGCGCGCGCAGGGCATCACCCTGACGAACGACGCCCTCATGCTGGGCGGGCTGCCGCAGGCCGCCGGCGAGTACGACTACGCCGGCAACGGCCAGCCAGGCAGCGGGACCCGCCCCAACGTCGTCGAACAGACCCCCTTCATGAAGTGGACGCTGGGGCTCGACTACGCCTTCGGCGACAAGGTCTACACGAACGTGATGTGGGTGCACGGCCTGGCCGACGAGTACGGCGCGGGCGACTGGATGCACGAGGGCTGGGCCGTGCGGCAGAGCGGCGTCTCGACGAACAAGTCCGACACGCTCGGCAAGTGCATCTTCCCGAAGCGCGACGGCACGCAGTGCGCGACCGAGATCCTGCACCCGCGCCTCGGCGACTACCTCGTGCTCGGCGCGGACTACAAGATCACCGACGCGGTGCTCGCTCGCCTGTTCACGATCTGGGACCTGGCCGGCTACACGTTCGAGTCGTACGACAAGTCCACGAAGCAGCGCGAGCAGGGCCACTACGGCCTGTTCACCAAGGAGGGCTTCTCGGCCGTGATCTTCCCGGAGCTCGACTACAACGCCGGCAACGGCCTCGAGCTCGCCGTGGGCGCGCTGTTCCTCCTCGGCCGCGACTACACGAAGTTCGGCGATCCCGCGGCCGGCGGGTCGCAGTTCTGGACGCGCGCGCGCTACTCCTTCTAGGCGAAGCGCGTGGCGGAGGCTTACATCGTCGACGCCGCGCGCACCGCGGTCGGGCGCCGCGAGGGCGCGCTGTCGGCCGCGCACCCGGCCGACCTCGCGGCCCACGTGATCGGCGCGATCGCGCGCCGGAGCGGCCTCGACCCGGCGCTCATCGACGACGTGATCCTCGGCTGCGTCGACGCGGTCGGCCCCCAGACCGGCGACCTCGCGCGCACCGCGTGGCTCGCGACCGGCCTCTCCGACGAGGTCCCCGGCGTCACGATCGATCGCCAGTGCGGGTCGTCGCAGCAGGCCGTGCACTTCGCCGCGCAGGCCGTCATGAGCGGCACCGCCGACCTCGTGATCGCGGGCGGCGTCCAGAACATGAGCATGATCCCGCTCGCCGCGTCCGGGTACTGGGCGATGGATCGCGGCATGCCCGACCCGTTCACGTCATCGAAGGGCTGGCAGGCGCGCTACCCGGGCAAGATCCCCGACCAGTTCGCCGCGGCGGAGCGCATCGCCGAGCGCTGGGACATCACGCGCGAGGCGATGGAGGCGTACGCGCTCGAGAGCCACCAGCGCGCGGTGCGGGCGGCGTCCGAGGGGCGCTTCACCCGCGAGATCCTGCCGTACGAGGGCTTCGCGGTCGACGAGGGCCCGCGCAAGCACGCCTCGCTCCACAAGATGAGCGCGCTCGATCCGATGATCGACGACGGCCGCATCACCCCCGCGCTGGCGAGCCAGATCTCCGACGGCGCCGCGGCGCTCCTCATCGCCTCCGAGCGCGCGGTGAAGGAGCACGGCCTCGTGCCGCGGGCGCGCGTGCACCACATGACGGTGCGGGGCGACGACCCGATCTGGATGCTCACCGCGCCCATCTCCGCGACGCGACGCGCGCTCGCGCGGACGGGGCTCCGCCTCGACGACCTCGACCTCGTCGAGATCAACGAGGCCTTTGCGTCGGTCGTGCTGGCGTGGCAGCGCGAGCTCGGCGCCGACCTCGCGCGCGTGAACGTGTGCGGCGGCGCGATCGCGCTCGGCCACCCGATCGGCGCCACCGGCGCGCGCCTGATGACGACGATGATCCACGAGCTCGAGCGCACCGGCGGCCGCTACGGCCTTCAGACAATGTGCGAGGGCGGCGGCCAGGCGAACGTGACCATCCTCGAGCGCCTCGGCTGAGGGCGGCGAGGGTGCGCGCGAACGCTGCAGCGGCGCCCTCGCGAGGGCGCGGTCCGTGACGGCGCCCACGCTGAGGCCCTACCAGCGCGAGGCGGTGGCGGCCGTCGTGTCCGGGAGGCGCGCGGGCCTCCGCCGCATGGTCGTGTGCCTGCCGACCGGCGCCGGCAAGACGGTGATCTTCGCCGAGCTCGCGCGGATCGCCCGCAAGCAGGTGCTCGTGCTCGCGCACCGCGAGGAGCTCGTCGCTCAGGCCAAGGACAAGCTCGACCACGCGCTCGCCGCGAGCGGCGGAGGGCGCGTGGTGGCCGTGGAGCGTGGCGCCGCGCGAGCGCCCGAGGCGGCGCACGTCCTCGTGTGCTCGATCCGATCGCTGCACGAGGCGCGGCTCGCGCGCGTGATCGCCGGGCGCGACCTCGGGCTCATCGTCTACGACGAGTGCCACCACGCCGCGGCGGAGGACAACCTGCGCGTGCTGCGCCAGCTCGGCGCGTTCGACCCCGCGTGGACCGGGACGCTGCTCGGCTTCACGGCGACGACGCAGCGAGGCGACGGCAAGGGCCTCGACGAGGTCTTCGAGCGCATCGTGTACACGCGCACGCTCCCCGAGATGATCGCCGACGGCTACCTCTGCCGCCTGCGCGGCTTTCGAGTCTCGACGAGCGCCGACCTCACGCGCCTCTCGGGCCAGGGCCTCGACTTCCGCGAGGAGGAGCTCGCGGAGGCCGTCGACATCGAGGAGCGCAACGCCCTCGTGGCGCGATCGATCCAGGAGCTCGCGCGCGACCGGCGCACGATCGCCTTCTGCGTGACCGTGAGCCACGCGAGGAACCTGGCGCGATCGCTCAACGCCCTCGGCGTCCCCGCCGGCATCGTCCACGGCGCGATGGCGAGCGACGTGCGCGCCGCCGCGCTGCGCGATTTTCGCGAGGGCAAGACGCGCGTCCTCACCAACGTCGGCGTGCTGACCGAGGGCTTCGACGACCCTGGCGTCTCGTGCATCGCGATGGCGCGCCCCACGCGGTCGGAGGGCCTCTACGCCCAGTGCGTCGGGCGCGGCACGCGGCTGCATCCCGACAAGCCCGACTGCCTCGTGCTCGACTTCGTCGATGTCTCGACGCTGAGCCTGTGCACGCTGCCGTCGCTCCTGGGCGCGCCTCGGGACCTCGACCTCCTCGGCGGCGACGCGAGCGACGCGCGGCGCGCCTGGGATCAGGTGGTCTTCGATCGTCCCGGCTTCGAGCTCGAGGCCGGCGCCGTGACGCTGCGAGAAATCCAGGACCGCGCGGCCGCGTTCGATCCGCTGACCCTCCGCGTCGACGCCGAGGTCCGCGCGATCTCGGCGAACGCCTGGTTCTCGCTCGGTCGCCACGGCCTCGGCCTGCACTGGGAGCGCGGGCGCGGCCACGTCGGCGAGGCGCTGGTGCTGCGGCGCCGGGGTCGCGGCAAGGTCTGGGAGGTCGTCGTCGACGGGCGCGAGGTCGGCCGCTTCTCGCGCGTCGAGGAGGCCGTCGAGGCCGTGGACTACGAGGTCTGCCGCACGGGCCGCGGCGCCGTGGCCTCTGCGCGCGAGGAGGCGCCGTGGCGCCGAGAGGACTGCCCACCCGCCGTCGCAGCGTCGCTCGCCCCGACGAAGCGCCCGGCTTCGCCGCCGCTGCGCCACGCCGAAGCGCTCGCGCTCGCGGTGTTCCTCCGCGTGAACCAGCCGTCTCGCGGCTGATCCGCGGGCGCCATCGCGGCCCCCGCGCACGCACATTGCCCCTCACCGTGCGCGCGCGCCTGCGTGACGCCCGCCACGCTCGCCGCGCTTCTCCGCTATCAGTGAGCGGAAGACTGCCCTACCATTGTCGGCTTGGAGGCGTGCGGATGGCCCTTCTGAATCTGACCTGCGCGATCGGCAGCCCCTTCGAGATCCGGCGCTTCGCCGTACGCGAAGCCCTCAGCGATCTCTTCACGGTGGAGCTGACCACCACGGCGCCGGACCCGAATCTCGACCTGCAAGCGGTGGTGGGCCGCGCGGCGACGTTCGAGCTGCAAACCGGCTACGCCAACTCGACCCGAGGACGGCGCGCGTGGACGGGCGTCTGCAGTCACGTGCAGCAGGTGCACGGCATGCAGGCGGCCGGCGGCATCCGGCAGGTGTCGACCTACCAGGTCCGCATCGTCCCGCTGCTCTGGGTCCTGACCCAGCGGACCAACCACCGCGTCTTCCAGCGCCTGAGCATCCCCGACATCGTCGAGAAGATCCTCGGCGAGTGGAGCGTGCCGCTGTCGTGGAAGATCACGCGGTCGAGCTATCCGAAGCTCGAATACAAGGTCCAGTACGGGGAGTCCGACTTCCATTTCGTCTCGCGGCTGCTCGAGGAGGCCGGCATCGCGTATGCGATCACCGACGTCGACGACGGCGGGCAGGTCGTCTTCTCGGACGAGCTCCACGCGACCCCGCTCAAGGACGGGCAGACGCTCGTCTACGAGGACGCGCCGACCGAGGCCGCGGAGCGCGAGTACGTCACGCGCGTGACCGCGATGCACGACGTCCGGCCGGGCGCGCATCAGCTCGTCGACTTCAACTTCCGGAACCCGGGATTCCGCCTGTTCGGCGAGGCGCCGAAGGCCGAGGCGCCCGAGAACCGCTACGAGCACTACGAGTATCGGCCCGGCTCCTTCGTCATCGAGGGCAAGAAGGACGGATCGACGCCGAACGCGGACGACAAGCTCGCGTGGCGCGCGGAGGCCTCGTACGGCACGGGCCGCGCGCAGCGCTCCCTCGAGGCCGCGCGCACGGGACGCCGCACGCTGTACTTCGACACCAACGTCCCGCAGCTCACGCCGGGCACGGGCATCAAGATCGAGCAGCACCCGAGTGACACCATCGGCGAGCCGCTGCTCGTGATCGGCTTCGAGATCAGCGGCACTCGGGACGCTAAATGGGAGATGAGCGCGCAGGCCGTCTACCGCTCCGAGCCCTTCCGCCCCGCGATGCGGTCGTCGAAGCCGCGCGTGCACGGCGTGCAGACCGGCACCGTGATCGGGCCCAAGGGGCAGGAGATCCACACCGACGAGTTCGGCCGCGTGCGCGTGCAGTTCCCGTGGGACCGCGAGGGCAAGAACGACGACGACGCATCGTGCTGGATGCGCGTCTCGCAGGGCTGGGCCGGCACCGGCTTCGGGATGATCAACATCCCGCGCGTCGGCCAGGAGGTGCTCGTCACCTTCCTCGACGGCGACCCGGACGAGCCCGTGGTGGCCGGCCGCGTCTTCAACGCGCTAAACCCGGTCCCGTACAAGCTGCCCGAGAACAAGACGGTCAGCGGGTGGAAGACGAACTCGTCGCCGAACACCGGCGGGTACAACGAGATCAAGCTCGAGGACAAGGCGCACAAGGAGCTCATCTACGTCCAGGCGCAGAAGGACCGGCACGAGCTGGTCAAGCGCGACGAGATCGAGCGCATCGAGCGCAAGCACCGGCGCACCGTGCTCGACGATCAGCACTTCATCGTCCGCAAGGTGAAGAAGGAGCTCATCGAGAAGGACGACCACCTGCACGTCAAGGGCGACCGCTTCCAGAAGGTCGACAAGAGCACCTCGCTCACGATCGGCGTCGATCAGGACGAGAAGGTGGGCAACAAGCACGCGCTCGAGGCGGGCAAGGAGATCCACCTCAAGGCCGGCAAGAACGTCGTCATCGAGGCCGGGTCGAGCCTGACGCTGAAGGGCCCCGGCGGCTTCGTGCACATCCACGCGGGCGGCATCGACGTCGTCGGCACGATGGTCAAGATCAACAGCGGCGGGTCGGCCGGAGCCGGCTCCGGCGCGAAGCCGACCGAGCCGAAGGACGCCGAGGAGGCGCTACCGAAGGACTCGTCCGACCAGATCGAGGACTGATCGGCCATGCCCCCCGCAGCGCGCATCTCCGACTTCCACACGTGCCCGATGGTCAACCCCGGGCCCGTCCCTCACGTGGGCGGGCCGGTGTCCGCCGGCAGCTCGGACGTCCTCATCGGCTTCATGCCGGCGGCGCGGGTGGGTGACTCGGCGGTCTGCGTGCCCGCGATGGACACGATCTCGGCGGGCGCGTCCAACGTGCTCATCAACAACAAGATGGCCGCGCGCCTCGGCGACTCGACCTCGCACGGCGGCGTGATCGTGGTCGGCTGCCCGACCGTGATCATCGGCACCTCGCCGCAGTCGTTCGCGCTCACCGGCGCGGCGGCGAGCGGCGCGCCGTTCTGCGAGGAGTGCGAGAAGGCCAAGAAGGCCGCCGAGGCCGAGGCGAAGAAGCAGGCGACGCCGGCGCCCGAGTCGGTGACGGCGCCCCCCGCGCCGCCCGAGCCCACGCCGACCGACAAGAAGCTCGACGAGCTCTACCGCAAGGCGGCCGTCGCGAAGACCGAGATCGACGACGCGGCGGACGCGGTCGCCAAGGAGCACGGCGGCACCGTCGCGAAGGCGCCGCTGAAGAGCCGCGCGCGCGTGATCGAGAAGGCGAACAACGACTACGACGGCGACGTGACGCGGGTGAAGGACTTCGCGCGCAACACCATCGTCGTACAGGGCGGCAAGGAGCTCACTGCGCTCGAGTCGCTGAAGAAGCTGTTCCCGAGCACGCCCGAGAAGAGCATCAAGATCGTCGACGCGGCGAAGGATCCCTGCGGCTACTCCGGCATCAACGTCTCGGTGCCGACGAAGTCGGGCATGCCGGGCGAGATGCAGATCAACTCGCCCGAGATGATCTACGCCAAGGAGAAGCCCGACGACGCGCGGCGCGTGCTCGGCGACGCGAAGTACGAAGAGACGAAGAAGAAGCTCGGCGGCATCGAGGGAGGCAAGGGGCACACGCTCTACGAGACCTTCCGGTCGACGAGCGACCCCCAGGCGAAGGCCACCGCCGCCGCGGAGAGCCGCGCGTACTACGACTCGGTCCGCGCCGCGTCGGGGAGGGGCTGATCCATGGTCGCGATGGAGGCCTTCCTCAAGGGCGACGTCTTCCTCGACTACCCCTTTGAGGACGCGAAGTTCCGCTTCGAAAAGGAGACTGGCAAGGTCTTTCGGCGCTTCTACGGCCAGCCCGAGAAGGAGATCGATCCGAGCTCCGCGCTCTACAACGAGGCCATCTCGGCCGGTCAGACCATCAGCCGCGAAGACTACCTCCGCGGTTGAGATGGCCAGCCCGTGACGACGCCCACGCCCGGAGCGCACGGGTCCCCGTCGGGGGCGACCGGCCTCGAGGCGTCGCCGGGGCCTCGGCCGCGCCGCGGGATCGCCCGCATCCTGTACGCGCCCGCCGACCGGTTCCGCACCATCGTCTTCGATCCGGGTCAGTCGCGGAGCTTCGGGCGCGACGACCGGGCCGACGTGCAGCTGCGCGATCCCGAGCTGCGCGGCGCGCACTTCGAGCTGCTCTTCGACGGCGAGTGCTTCCACGCCTGGCTCCTCTCGGGGTCGACCGGGCTCGCGATCGACGGCCTCCCCGCGCCGTTCGGCGAGGTCGCGAGCGGCGGCTTCCTGGTCGCGGGTCGCACGACCTTCGGGCTCCACGTCGAGGGCGCGGCCTCGAGCGCCCCCCCCGCTCCGCGGTCCGACGAGGCCCTGCGCGCGCTCGCCCCCTCGCGCGCGGCGGGGCGGCTCTACGGGGTGCTCGACCAGGCGCGCAGCCCGCGCGTCGGCGCGCTTCTCGCGGCCTCGGTCGACGAGCAGGCCTCGCTCTACGACGGCGCGCCCGCGGCGGCGCTCGATGACGTGGCACCCTACCTCGTCCGCTTCGACCCGAGCTCGCGCCTGCTCGAGCGGGTGCTCCACGCGGGCTGGGGCGACGCCTTCGGCGTGTTCCTCGCGAGCGGAGAGCCCTTCCGCCAGGTTCGACGACACCTGCGGCGCTTCCTCATGATCGAGGAGGTCCCCTCGCGCGAGCGCTACTACTTCCGCTTCTACGATCCGCGCGCGCTGCGCGAGTTCTGGCCCATCGCGACCCCGCGCCAGCGCGGCGAGATCCTCGGGCACGTCGAGCGCGACGCGCGCGAGGGATCGGTCGTCGATTCGCTCTACTGGGAGGCCGAGGACGGCGGCGTCGACCGCGCGGACGCGGTGCCGGACGCGCACGTCGACCGACCGGCGCCGGAGGGGAGGGCTCATGTTCCGCATCCATGAGGAGCAGATGGCCTCCCTCGGGGCGCGGTCGCGGGCCCGCTTCGTGTCGATGATGGCCGGCTACATCGACGAGAACTTCGCGTACTCGGTCGACACGACCACGCGCGAGGAGCTCGAGGGGTGGGTGAGCGCCGCCGTCGCGACGGCCGAGCGCCACGACGTGACGACCGAGCCCGAGACGGCGCAGCTCGTGCTGCTGCTGCTCGTCCTCGGCGCAGACGCGGACCGGTCGACCCCGTGGGTCGCCGACGTGCTCGGCGACCGCGACCTCGCGGCCGTCGGCAAGGTGCGCAAGCTCGCCCGCCTCGCGCGCGAGCAGGCGGTCGAAGGCATCGAGGACGTTCTCGTCGTGAAGGAGGTTTGCGAGGAATGACTTCCCCCGGAGCCCAGAAGCAGCCGCCGCCGACGCAGAGCCAAAAGCAGGTCGCGAAGCCGGTCCAGCAGTGCCCCTACCTCGCGCAGAAGCCCTGCGACGTGGACAAGCTCGAGGTCATCGTCGACATCCTCGGCGAGGACGAGACCACGCGCGACGGCGAGAGCGGGCCGCGCAAGCTGTCGACGACCAAGGTGCGGACCCTCGAGGCCGTGTCCGACGTCAAGAACAAGGACGTGCTCGCGCTGCTGCGCCGGTACGACCTCGTCATCGACGCGATGGCCGGGTACGTGTCTCGCGAGGACGCCTATCCGAAGAACCGCCTGAAGATCACCGCGAAGTCGCAGCCGCACGGGACGGCGTGCCCGGTCCAGCTTCACCCGATGATCGTCGTGAAGCCGTTCACGGCGTCCGCGGACAAGAAGGCCAAGAAGATGGACGAGCTGCCCCCGGAGGGCGTCGTCCAGAAGGGCACAGCGTGGGGCCCGAAGAACTTCCTCGCGCTGTCGTTCGGGCCGGACGGCGGCATCGAGGGCGGCCAGATCGGGATGATCTTCGGCATCATCCGGTCGCTCTGGCCGCTCGCGAACCCGAAGGTCATCGAGATCCGCGCCGACTCCTGCGGCCGCAAGGCCAAGGGCGCGAACACACCGCCGAACCGCACCCTGACGGCGCTGGTCCGCATCTACCGCAAGGACGTCTTCTCGATCGGGATCAAGCTGCCTCCGCTCGGCAAGTACAAGCACTCGCGAAGCGGCACGGTCACGGGCGAGAAGGAGTTCGAGAAGAAGACCGAGTACTCCGCGGGCTTCGGCTACGCCTCGGGCGAGAGCAGCACCAAGCAGAGCGGAGTCGGGCGCCACGCGAACATCGAGACCTCGGACGAACGCTGGCGCGGCGCGACGGGCACGAAGAACGAGACGACCCGCGAGGACCACGGCTGGGTCAAGAACACCGAGAGTCACCAGTACTCGGACCGGCAGGGCGCCAAGCTCACCACCTACAGGGGCAACTTCGCGCTCGAGGTGCAGGAGGAGCTGAAGAAGAAGGGCCCCATCGCGTTCGTCATCAAGCGCAACGATCGCGAGTTCGAGAAGGAGCTGTTCGGCGAGAAGAAGGCGATGATCGACACGATCATCGCCGGCCTCGTGGCCGGCGTCGAGGCGATCTCCGCGGGCATCGAGGCGCTCAAGAAGATGCCTCAGCTCGGGTGGAAGTTCGAGCTCTCGCTGTCGCTGCTCGCGGGCACGATCGCGCTCGAGTGGCAGCCTCGCTACCTGAAGGGGCCGCTCGCGAACGGCCGCTACTACCCGGTCGGTCTGCGCGCCAACGGCAAGATCGGCATGGAGATCATCAACCTCTCCGCGTCGATCTCCTTCGGCATCGAAGCCGTCGCGCTCGGGACCGGCATCATCGTGAAGGTCACCGGCTCGGCCAGCCTCAAGGTCCCGGTCGACACGGAGATCACGCTCGAGGCGTGGAAGCCCAAGGTCGAGGTGTTCCTCAAGCCCTCGGCCTCGTTCGAGGCCGTCGCCAAGGGGTACGCGTCGGTGCTCGGCTTCAGCTTGGTCGACGCGCAGGTGAGCGCGGCGCTCGCGTTCTCGATGGACGACGGCAAGCTCGAGATCAGCGCGGAGCACGCGCTCGAGCTCAAGGGGCACCTCAAGCGCGAGGACGTCGAGATCAAGGGGTACCTCGACGTGCCGGTCGCGTTCTGGACGAAGCGCAAGCGCATCGACCCGCCGATCGTCGTGTACAAGGGCGCCATCATCCACACGTTCGGGTAGACGCCATGGCCCTCGATCGCGTCCTCCACGCGCAGCTCCACGTCGAGCGGTGCACCGCCGAGCTCTTCCTCAACGGCATCCCGATCGTTCACATCGACCCGAAGCGCCGCACCGCGTTCGAGTCGCGCGCCGTCGAGCAGTTCATCGTGCCGGGGAAGAACCGGGTCGAGCTGCTGGTCGAGCCCGGACCGCACCCGTCGGTCGCGCGCACCGAGCTTCGGCAGATGAAGCTCGGCGATGCCTGGGCGGTCGCGCGGCTCGTCAGCTTCCCGGACGGCGTGTTCACCGAGCCCGAGAACGGCACGGTGCTCGGCGAGGTCCGCTTCGAGCGCCTGCCCGATCAGGACGAGTCGCGGACCATGCCGGCGAGCCTCGTCGGCGAGGTGGAGCTCGCCTCGGCGAACGGCCGGTGGGCGTGGCAGGACGCGCCCGTGCTCGATCCGGGCGACGCGCTCGTCGCCGAGGCGCGTGCGGTGCTCGAGGAGCTCGCGGCGGCGTACCGCGTGGGATCGGCGCCCGCGATCTGGAAGCTCTTCGAGGGGCCGACGAAGGACCTCGCGCGCGCCTACCCGGCCTTCACCGAGGCGATGGCGAAGAGCGAGCTCGAGCTCCTGACCGCCCACTTCACGAAGATCCCGGACCGCGTGATCCCCTTCAAGCCCGAGGAGCACGACTTTCGCATCGTCGGCGGCGGACGGCTGATCGAGTGCGTCGACCGCGACTGGAAGGGCAGCCTCCGGATCAAGGACCCCGACGACGGGAGCGAGACGCCGGTGACGCACCTGCTCGCGCGCCTCGACGGGCGGCTGCGCGTCGTGCGGTAGGGACGCGCGCGGCCCTCGTGCAGGGGCCGCGCGGCGCCGTGGGGTCAGGCCTTCGGCTTGGGCGTGAGGTTCGTGAAGCGCACGCCCGCGCCGCTCGATCCGTAGCGCTTCGTGAGGTGGAGCAGGACGGGCGTCAGCGACTCGAGCGCGATCGAGTTGCGCAGCGGGCCCGCGTCGAGCGGGTTCAGGCCGAGATCCTGGATGAGGCGCATCACGGTCTCGCGCGCCTTCAGGTCGTCGGCGACGACCAGCACGTCGGCCTCGATGGCGCGCGTCGGGTCGGCGAGGTGCGCGGAGCTGACGTGGTGCATCGCGGCCACGACGGACACCCCCGCGCCGAGGATCTCCTGCGCCTCGAGCGCAGCGGATTGCCCGGCGGGCAGGTGCACCTCGGCGAACGCCGGCGGCGCGAGCGGCACGGTGATGTCGATGAGGATGCGGCCTTGGAGCGCGTCGCGCAGCCCGCGGAGCGTCGCCCCGTGCGCGCCGTAGGGCACGCTGAGCAGCGCGATCTCGGACGTGGCGAGGATGGCCTCGTTCGAGCCGCCCTCGATGGGGCCGAAGCCGGCCTGGCTGAGCTCGACCGCGCGGTCGCGAGCCCGCTGCTCGTCGCGCGAGCCGATCGAGACGCGATGCCCGGCCTTCGCCCAGCGCAGCGCGAGGCCCTTGCCTTCCCTCCCCGTGCCCCCGATGAGTCCGATACGCATCGCGACCTCCTCCTCATCCGTTCATCGCCCGCGCCACCACGGGCGCGCGGCGCGAGCAGCATAGCAGACGGCGCCATGCGATCCGCCGCGGCACGCCGGCGCGGCCGATCCTGGCGGGGTCCGATCGCGTCGGCGAGGCGCGCGCCGGCGAGAATGCCGTCCACGCGCGCGTCGGTCGACGAAGCGAGCCTTCGGCAGGTCGCGCACGCCTTCGTTCCCGCCGATCGGCGGCGCGTTCAGGCCCCGTCGAGGGCGATTCGGTGCGCGGGATGCGCGGCCGCGAGCAGCTCCGGCGAAGCCGACGCGAGCACGAGCTGGTTGTCCGGGCCGAGCGCGCGAAGCCCGGCGACGAACGGCGCGAGGCCCGACGGGTCCGCGAAGAGATCGGGCCGATCGACGAGCACGATCGATCGCCCGAGGCCGATCAGCGTGGCCGTCGCCGCGAAGATCACGGCGTCGGCCTCGCCGTCCGAAAGCTCCGTCGGCGTGACGGGCGCGCCTCCGCGGCTCGTGAAGCAGCGCGGGACGCCGTCCGCCGCCGTGGGACGCACGTAGCGCACGGTCGGCGAGAGCGCCTCGAGGCGCCCGGCGAACGCGCGGACCGCGCCCGGGCTGGCCCGCAGCTCGCCGAGGAATCGCGTCACGAAGGCGTACTTGCGCGCCTCCTTGCCGGGTCGGAGCGCGCGCTGCTCGACCGCGCTCGTGCCGTGGAATGGCGGGTAGACAGGCAGTCGCCGCGTGGAGGGGAAGTACTCGACCTTGCCGCGATCGGGCCGGTGATCGTAGCGCTCGAGCACCGCGACGAGGCCCTCGTCGGCGTCGGAGGCGCCCCGCTGCGGGCTGAACGTGACGTCGGCCTCCAGCACGGAGGCCCCGGTGCCGGCGTAGGTGCGCTCCTCCTCGTCGAGCCAGAAGGCGAGGGAGACGCGCGCGCCCACGCTGCCCGACGCGACCCACGGCGCGCCTGCCTGGAGCAATCCATAGGGCGCGATGGCCTCCTTGGCGGCGACGACCGCCTCGAGGAAGCGGGTCTTGCCCGACGCGGTCGGGCCGGTGACGACGACGAGATCGTGGGGGACACCGCTCGGCCCCACGAGATCGTAGGTGGCGTCCGCGAGCCCACGAACGCCGAGGAACGAGACGCGGGCGAGCTTCATCGGGCGTTCACTCCGAGGGGGGCGAGGCCGGCCCGCCCATCGCGGCGGAGGCGGCGGTGTCCTCGCCGGGATTGAGCAGGACCTTGGGGGATTGGATGATGATGGAGTCCGGCCCGATGTAGATCATCGACGCCCCAACCGTGATGGTCGTGCCGACCTCGCTGGTGATCTGGTGCGAGAGAGCCTGCGAGACGGACGACCCCGTGGTGGTCTGCAAGCGCTCGCCGCCGGCGTTCGAGACCATGCTGCCGAGCACGTTCAGGATCTTGTCGGCGCCGACCGAGCTCATGAGCTGTCCGGCGATCTGGCTCGTGACCTTGCCGCCGACCGTCTGCTTGCGGTCCTTCTCGACGTGCTCGTGATCGAAGCCCTCGATCGTGGCCTTGCGGTCCGCGCCGATGCTCATGTCGTGGTTGCGGTTGACCCGCGTCGTGAAGTCGCGCTCAGCGCGCATGCGGATCTGCTCGCCGCCGGCCGAGTCCTCGAACATCAGCTCGTTGTAGCCGCCGGTCTGGGGCACGCTGGCGCTGCGGAAGCCGTTCTGCGTCTTGGCCTGCGGGAGCGGGAACGGCGGGCGCAGGAGGTTCGTGAACAGGCGCCCCACGATGATGGGCTCCTCCGGGTTACCGGCGAGGAAGCCGACGACGACCTCCTGCCCGACGCGCGGCACGTTGATGCCGCCGAGGCCGTCGCCCGCCCACGGCTGGCTCACGTGCACCCAGCACGAGCTGTACTGGTCGTTCTTGCCGTAGCGGTCCCAGTGGAACTGCACGCGCACGCGGCCGAACTCGTCGCAGTGGATCGTCTGCCCCGCCGGACCGACCACGCTCGCGCACTCGACGCCCTGGACGACCGGCATCGCCGTCACGGCCTCGGGCGCGTAGGGCTTGGCGGCGTCGACGGCCTCGACGAGCAGCGTCGGCTCCTCGTCGTGGCCGCCGGAGACGCTGAGGTCCGTCACGAGCAGGCGAGGGTGCTTCTCGCAGCGCGCGTGGCCGACCATGCGCACGACGTGGCCCACGCCGAGATCGAGCGCGTTCGACTCGAACGAGAAGCGCTGACTCTTGGCGAAGAGGGACGCCGCGACCTGCGCGGTGATGCGCTGCCCCTCGTCGCGATCGGTGCGGGTGCGCCCGCGATCGTCGGCGTTCGGCGTGTCGGCGGGCCCCTTCGCGCCGAAGCGAAACGCGCCCGGATCGTAGACGAAGCGCTCGAGCGGCGCCTCGACCGGGTGCGCGCCCGTCTCCGAGGCCGCGGTCAGCGGGTCGTTGGGCAGCCGGTGGTCGTGGTCCGCGAAGGTGACCTTGCCGTGGCGCAGGCGGCGGGTGGCGCGCAGGCGGCGGGCCCAGACGGTGCCGAGGACCGGCTCGCCGACGTGCTCGAGCGTCTCCTTGCGCGGCTCGACCTGCTCGGGCGAGTCGATGAGCACGAGCTTCGACTCGTCGCCGACCTGCGTGTGGAGGAACGTCACCCCGGAGGCCTCGAGCAGGCGCGACAGGAAGGTGAAGTCGCTCTCCTGGTACTGCACGCGGTACTTGCGGCTCTTCTGCGGCCTTCGAGCGAGGAGCGTGGGCTCGATCTGCCACTCGCGGAGCATCTCGAGGACGATCTCGAGGTCCGTCATCTGCTGGTAGACGCGGCAGTTGGTGCGGTGCTCGAGCAGCCACAGGCGCGGCACGATCGAGATCGCGTAGGTCGAGAGGCCGGCCTCCTCCTCGCCCGTCTGGTGGATCTCCGCGACGATGCCCTTCCACACGCGGCTCGGCGTCGAGGCCTGGAGCCGGTGGTGGACGTCCAGACGAAAGAGGGCGCTCTGGCCCACGATCGTCTCGAAGTCGACGGCCGGGTTGCGGCTGGTCGCGACGATCTCGACGCGGAAGAGCCGCGAGAGGCCGTCGGCCACGTGGAAGTGGCGGACGTCGAAGCGGTCGGCGCAGTCGATGTCGAGCGCGATGCCTGCGTTGCCTACGAGCTTCATCGGCGATCGGACCTCCGGGCTCACAGGACAGCACGCGCCGTGCCGAGATGCGAGCAGGGAGGGCGCGGTGCGAAGGAGGCTCGGCGCGGTCGACCGCCGGCGGACATGGTTCAATGGAGATCCAGGTCCGCGATCCACGCGCGCGCCGGGCGTGGCCTGGGCAGGCGAGGCCTTGTGGGATCCGAAGTGCCGCGGTACGAGGGCGACCCTGCGGCCGCTGGCGCGCCGCCGAGAGCCCCCATGTCGCCTCGAACACCCTCCGGGGTCGCCTGCGCCCCGCGCCTCGAGATCGTGACCGTGCCCGGGCTGCCCGTGATCGCACCCGGCGACGATCTCGGCGCTATCGTCGGGCGCGCGCTCGACGCCGCGGACTTCGCGCTTCGGGACGGCGACGTCGTCGCGGTCGCGTCCAAGCTCGTGTCGCGGGCGGAGGGGCGCTTCGTCTCGCTCGCGTCGGTCGTGCCGTCGGCGCGCGCCGAGGCGATCGCGACGCGCGCCGGCAAGGATCCGCGGATCGCCGAGCTCGTGCTGCGCGAGGCGATCGAGGTCTCGCGCGTCACGCGCGGCGCCATCATCGTCCGGCACCGCCTCGGCTTCATCTCGGCGAACGCCGGCATCGATCAGAGCAACGCGGGCCTGCCCGGCGCGTCCCCCGACGAGGGCCCGTGGGCGCTGCTCCTGCCGCTCGATCCGGACGCGTCCGCTTCGCTGCTGCAGCGCGCGCTCACGATCGCGTCGGGCGCGGCGATCGGCGTCGTCGTGACGGACTCGTTCGGGCGGCCGTTCCGCCTCGGGACGGTCGGCGCGGCGATCGGCGTCGCGGGGCTGCCCGCGCTCTGGGATCAGCGCGGTGGCGTGGACCTGTTCGGGCGCGTCCTCGAGCAGACGGTCACGGCGCTCGCCGATCAGGTCGCGGCCGCGGCCGATCTCGTGCTCGGCCAGGCCGACGAGGCGCGCGGCGCCGTGGTCGTGCGAGGCCTCCGCTTCCCGGTCGGCGCGCACTCCGCGCGCGAGCTCGTCCGCCCCACCGCCGAGGACCTCTATGCCCGATCACGAGACGACGACCCCGACGCCTGATCTGCCCCGCCGGCGCGTGGTGGTGCTCTCGGGCGGCGTCGGCGGCGCGCGCTTCCTGCACGGCGTCGCGCGAGCGCTGCCCGCCGACGACGTGACCGCGATCGTGAACACGGGCGACGACCTCGCGCACTGGGGCCTGTCGATCTCGCCCGATCTCGACACGGTGATGTACACGCTCGCGGATCTTGCGGACGAGGCGCGCGGCTGGGGGCTGCTCGGCGAGACGTTCGGCGCGCTCGAGATGATGCGCCGCTACGGCGGCGACGCGTGGTTCAGCCTCGGCGATCGCGACCTCGCGACGCACCTCGTCCGCACGCAGGCCCTCGCCGCGGGCGCCACGCTGAGCGAGGTGACGCGGAGGCTGTGCCTCGCGGTCGGCGTCCCGCAGCGCGTGCTGCCGATGACCGACGGATCGTGCCGCACGAGGATCGACACGGCCGATCACGGCGCGCTCCCGTTCCAGGACTGGTTCGTGCGGCTGCGCACGGCCCCCGAGGCGCGGCGTGTGTGGTTCGACGGAGACCCGCCGCCCGCGCCCGAGGTGATCCCGGCGATCCGCGCGGCGGACCTCGTGCTGTTCGGGCCGTCGAATCCGTACGTGTCCATCGATCCGATCCTCGACCGGCCCGGCGTACGAGAGGCGATCGCCGGCAAGCCCGTCGTCGCGGTGAGCCCGATCGTCGGCGGGCAGGCCGTGAAGGGGCCGCTCGCCGCGATGATCGCGACGATCGAGGGCGAGCCTGCGTCCGCCGCGGCGGTCGCGCGACACTACGGCGGCCTGATCGCGGGCATGGTCGTCGAGCGCGGCGACGAGGGCGCCTTCGCCGACGACCCCGCGCTGCGCGGGATCCGCGTCCTCGCGACGGACACGATCATGGGCGACGAGGCGGGGCGCCTCCGGCTCGCGCGCGAGACGATCGCGTTCGCTGCGACGGTCTGATCAGTCGATCGCCGGCTTGCGGCGGAGCTGGAAGCGCAGGCCCTCGTCGGCGGCGAGCGCTCGGTAGCTGCCGAACGTCGCGTCGGGGTCGGCGACGCGATCGAGCGGCTCGAGCGGCTCGCCCTCGGGCGGGCGCGCGAGAGGGAAGGTCCGGAGCGCGCGGTAGCCGGTGTCGCGCTCGACGGGCACGCGGCCGGCGTCGCGGATCGCGCGGCGAAGCGAGGCCGGGCCCTGGAGCTGACCGTGCGCCGCGCCGGCCGTCGTCGAGATGCTCTCGTTCATGAGCGTGCCGCCGAGATCGTCGGCGCCCGCGGAGAGCAGGAGCTCGGCCTGGCGCAGGCCCTCCTTGACCCACGACGCCTGCAGGTGCGGGATGCTCTTGCCGAGCATGAGGCGCGCGATCGCGAAGAGGCGCACGACCTCGTGGCCCGTCGGCCCGGTGCGCAGCTCGGGGATCTCGGCGCGCGCGAACATGGGCGCCTCGGCGTGCACGAACGACAGCGGCACGAATTCGGTGAAGCCGCCGGTCTCGCGCTGAATCGATCGCAGGAGGTCCAGGTGGCGCATGCGCTCGGCGTCCGTCTCGACGTGGCCGAACAGGATCGTCGACGTCGTCGGGAGGCCGACCTCGTGCGCCGCGCGGACGACCTCGATCCACTCGGCGGTGGAAATGCGCCCGGGCGCGATGCGCGCGCGCACCGCGTCGTCGAGGATCTCGGCGGACGTGCCCGGAAGCGATCCGAGCCCGGCGTCGCGCAGCTCCTCGAGGTAGGCGCGGTAGGGCACGCGGCAGATGTCGGCCGCGTACTTGATCTCCTCGGGCGAGAAGGCGTGCAGGTGCAGCGCGGGCGCGGCGGCCTTGATCGCGCGCACGAGCCGGAGATAGAGGCGCCCGTCCATCGCGGGCGGCAGGCCCGCCTGCAGGCAGATCTCGGTCGCGCCCATCGCCTGCGCCTCGATCGCGCGACGCACGATCTCGTCCTCGGGCAGCCAGTAGGCCTCCTCCGATCGGTGACCGCGCGCGAACGCGCAGAAGCGGCAGGCCTTCACGCACACGTTCGTGAAGTTGACGTTGCGGTTGACGACGTACGACACGCGGTCGCCGACCTGATCGCGCCGCAGGCGGTCCGCAGTCGCGACGAGCGCGTGGAAGGAGGGCCCACGCGCGCCGGAGAGCGTGACGCCCTCCTCCCAGGTCGGCTCGCGGCCCTCGAGGCACGCGCCGAGCACGCGCCGGATCTCGCGGTCGACCCCATCGAACAGCGGCGAGATCATGCGTTCTCCCTCGCCTCGAGCGCGCGCCACGTCGACCGGGCGCTCGCCGCGCGCACCGCGCCGCCGAGGCGCGGGTCGACGAAGCCCTCGACGTCCGTGAAGCGGTCGTAGATGCAGAGCCGCGGCCCGAGGTCGTAGCCTTCGGCGCGCACCGCCTCGCGCAGCGCGCCGAGGTGCGGCCAGGGGTGCGACGGGTTGATGTAGTCGGGCGTCACGGGGGAAATCCCGCCGAAATCGTTGATGCCCGCGCCGATCAGCGCCGCGGTCGCGCCGGGCGAGAGGTTCGGCGGCGCCTGCACGCTGACGGGCGAGTCGAGCACCAGGCGCGCGAGCGCGATCGTGCGGACGAGATCGATCTCGCCAGGCTCCGGCGCGTCGGCCATCACGACCTCGGGCCGCGCGCGGAAGTTCTGCACGATGACCTCCTGGACGTGGTGATGCTCGCGGTGGATCGCGCGTATCGCGAGCAGCGCCTCGACGCGCTCGCGCGGCGTCTCGCCGATGCCTACCAGGATCCCCGTCGTGAACGGGATGCGCAGCCGCCCCGCCTCGGCGATCATCGCGAGCCGCTTCTCGGGGCGCTTGTCGGGCGCGCGGTGGTGCGGCATCCCGGGCTCGCAGAGGCGCGCGCTGGCGCTCTCGAGCATCAGGCCGAGGCTCGCGTTCACCTCCTTGAGGTGCGCCATTTCGTCGCTCGTGAGGAGGCCTGCATTGGTGTGCGGCAGGATCCCGCGGTCGATCGCCATCCGGGCGACCTCGACGAGGTAGTCGACCGTCGTGGCCTGACCGAGGCCCGCGAGCGTCTCCCGGTACGCGGAGAAGGCGACCTCCGGCTTGTCGCCCAGGCAGAGCAGCGCCTCGAGGCAGCCGGCGTCGCGCGCGCCGTCGAGCGCGGCGGCGACCTCGTCGGGCGTCATCGTCCACTCCCCTGCATCGCCGGGCGACCTGCGAAACGAGCAGTAGTCGCAGCGGTTGCGGCAGAGGTTCGTGACGGGCAGAAAGACCTTCGGAGAGAACGTCAGCCGGCGGCCCCAGCGGAAGTCGCGCTGCGCCGCGGCCGACCGGATCAGCGCGCCGAGGTCGGCGCCGTGCGCGTCGGCGAGCGCGATCGCGTCGGCGTCCGCGAGGGCCTCGCCGCTCGCGGCCCGTTCGAGCGCGCACGCCAGGGTGGATTCCATCCGAGCCGTCTCCTCTCGTCGCCGCCGACGGCCGCGCAGGGTAGCGCGCGGTCGGCCGGCCCATAAGGGCGTCCTGCGGCGACGCGCGGCGCAGGCGACCGGCCTCCGCGACGAGCGGTCGCGATGCTACGCTGCAACGCGCCATGGCGCCCTGGCTCCTCTTCGCGGTCGGCCTCCTCGGCGCGGTGTTCACGGTGAACGCGCTGCACCCGGTGCGCCATGTCGGCCTGGTGGCGCCGAGCTTCTTCGCGGGGTGGCTCACCGCCGAGCTCACGCTCTACCACCTCGTCTGGCAGGTCCCCGCGGCGGGCACGCTCGTCGTCGCGGGCGGGCTCCGCACGTGGCCGGGCGAGGTCGGGCTCGCCGTCGCGCTCGCGTCCTGGGTGGGGCTCGGCGTGCTGCAGGCGAAGGCCGCCGGGGCCGCGCGCGCCGTCGAGGAAGCCCTGCGCGCCGGCCTCGGCGAGGGCTACCGCGCCCGCATCGCGGCGCCGCTCGCGGCCGGCCTCGACGCGCCCGTGCCGCTCGGCAAGCTCTTCTTCCCGCTGCGCTTTCGGGACTCGCGCGTGCGCGTGAAGCGCCACCTCGAATACGCCCCGGGCGCCGGCAAGCGCCGACAGCTCGATGTCTGGCGGCCGCGCGAGCCCGTCGTTCGCGCCCCCGTGCTGCTGCAGATCCACGGCGGCGCGTGGGTGATCGGCGACAAGGGGCAGCAGGCGCTGCCGCTCATGGTGCACCTCGCGGCGCGCGGCTGGGTGTGCGTCGCGGTGAACTACCGGCTCAGCCCGCGGGCGAAGTTCCCCGACCACCTGATCGACTGCAAGCTGGCCCTGAAGTGGGTGCGCGAGCACATCGCGGAGCACGGCGGCGACCCGGACTTCGTCGTCGTCACGGGCGGATCGGCGGGCGGGCACCTCGCGTCGCTCGTCGCCCTCACGGCCAACGACCCCGCGTACCAGCCGGGGTTCGAGGACGTGGACACGTCCGTCGCCGGGTGCGTGCCATTCTACGGCGTCTACGACTTCACCAATCGCTTCGGCATCCGCGGACGCGGCGACGCGATGGGGGGCTTCCTCGCGCGCCTCGTGATGAGGGGGACCGTCGACACCGCGCGAGAGGCCTACGACCGGGCGTCGCCGATGAGCCGCGTCCACGCGGGCGCGCCGCCCTTCCTCGTCGTGCACGGCACGCACGACAACCTCGCCCCCGTCGAGGAGGCGCGCCGGTTCGCCGCCATGCTGCGAGAGGCGTCGCGCGAGGCCGTGGTGTACGCGGAGATCCCGGGCGCGCACCACGCCTTCGAGGTGTTCTACTCGCTGCGCGCGATCCACGTGGTGCACGGCGTGGAGCGCTTCCTCGCCTGGCTCCGGAGCACGCGGCGGGCGAGCGGAGCCGGGGAGTCGCGGAGCCCGGCGCCCGCGATCGCCGAGGTCGGCGCCGACTCCCATTGAGCGGGACCGCGGGCGCGAAGTGGCCCGGGATCGGCCGTTCGAAAAGGCGACGGGGAGGCGGCGCCCCTCGGCGACCCGCCTCCCCGTGACCCGCGACTACGTCGTCACTTCGAGGGCGCGATGCCCACCGGGCGGCCGACCGGCGGGGGCGGCACGCGCGACGAGGGCTTCGTCACCTGGGGAGCGATCTCGGGGAAGAGCTGCTCGGCGTGGGCGCCGGCGGCGTTGTTCGGCATGCGGGCGTCGAGCACGACCTTGATCTGCTGACCGAGGCCGAGCTTGCTGCCGAGGCTGACGCGGAAGACGCGCGTGGTCTCGCCCGTCGGGATGGAGGCGAAGGCCTCGGACTCGTTGCCGGAGACGAGCTTGGCGCTCGTCGGCAGGAGCACCTTGAGGGCGCCGGGGACCTTGAACTCGTGCGGCGCCGTGATCTTCACGACGAGCTCGATCTCGCCCGAGTCAGGGAGCGTGTCGGGCCCCTTGACGGTCATGACGAACGGGACGCTGGCCTCGCCGGGATCGACGAGCTTGGGCTTGTCGGCGGTCTTCTCCGCGGCGACGTCCTGGGCCGGCTTGTCCGAGGACTGGGCCGGGCTCTGGTTGCAGCCGGCGAGCGCGGCGGCGACGACGAGGATGCTTAGCGCGTGACGATGCATGTCGGTGCCTCTCTCTCCGCCGCTCACTGGCAGATTTCCTGGTTGTCGTAGGGGAACTGGACGGGGGCCACGACGGCGGCGATCTGCTCGGCCGTGGCCTGCTGCTCGCACTTCAGCGCGTCGAGGTAGTCGACGACGTCGACGGTCATGTAGCCGCGGTTCAGGTCGCCCGTGAGGCGCGATCCGGGGAGCACGGCGAAGAGCGGCGCGTCGCCGAGGTTCTGCGGAGCCTGCGCGTTGCCGCCGGCCCAGAGCGACCACATCATCGCGGAGACGATGTTCTCGTTGATCTCCTGATCGAGCGGGCCGTTCGGGTCGGCCAGCTGGATGTCGCCCTCGGACCACTTCATGGTGCTGAGATCGACCCAGAAGGTCGTGCCCTGCGACTTGCGGAAGGCGATCGGCTCGTTGTTCACGTTGTCGGTCGAGATGTTGGTCTGGCCGACGAACGTGGCCCAGCCCTCGCTGTAGGCGAGGCCCGGACGCGACGGCGCGTCGACGTAGTGCGCCCCGCCTTCGCCCGGCGATCGCGAGTAGCTCTGCATCTGCCAGTGGCCGAACTCGTGGTTGATCGTCGTGCGCGACCAGTGGTGAGGGCTCTTCACCGAGCCGCTGATGTTCAGGCTCGAGTCGTAGTGGTCGGCGAGCTGATTGGCCGCGTCGAACACCACGCTCGCGCCGCCCATCTGCGGGGGGGCGAAGCAGCTGCCGCAGTCGAACTGGTTGTCCGGATTCCAGAACACGCCGACGGTGAGCGGCTGGATGGCCGGGAGCAGGCTCTCGACGCGGAAGATGCCGTAGTCGATCCACTGGAAGATGTGGATGGCGCCCGCGCCGCTGGCCTCGTCGACGAGCAGCGCGCCGAGATCGATGTCGTTGCCCGCGCACTTGTCGGCCGGGGCGCAGGTCTCGAAGCCGAAGCTCCAGTATTCGTCCGACTGCTGGTAGTCGGCGGCGTCGCTCTTGGCCTTGGCGATCGCCATGCGCGGGTTGCCGGTCTGGTCGAAGAGCATCGGCCAGAAGTAGATGTACGACTTGGCGGTCGGCTGCTTGGTGACCTCGAACGAGAAGTCGCCCGGGTTCGTCCCGTTGCCACCGACGCTCGTGAGGCCCATGCCGATGAGCTCACCGTCCTCGAAGGCGGTGATGAACATGTCGACGGCGCCCTCGTTGCCGGTCGTCTCGAAGTCGGTCAGCCCGGCGTTCGGCTTCTTCACCTCGTAGTCGAGGTGGCCGCGGATCGTGACGCCCGCGCCCTGGTCCTGCTGCGTGCACGCCGCGCCCTTGCCGGGCGACTGGACGCACTTGGCGCCGGTGCACGGGGAGTCGACCCACGCGCCGCCGCTGCAGATCTGCAGGTTGTCGACGTCCTTGCACTGCGTGTCGCCCGCGAAGCACGCGCCCGTCGGACGGCACGCGGCCGAGCCCTTCCACATCTCGCAGGCCGTGCCCTTGTCGCACACGGTGTCGACGATCTTGGGCGCCTGGCCCGCCTCTTCCGAGACGAAGCAGCTCTGAATCTTGGTCTTGTCGGCCGAGCACGCGCCCATGACGGGGACGCCATTGCACGCGTCCGCGGCCGCGCCGCCCTGCCCCTGGCCGCCCGCGGCCCCGCCGCCCTGCCCCTGACCGCCGACGCCGGAGCCGGTCGTGGTCCCGCCGGTCGTCCCGGTCTTGCTATCGGCCTCCGTCACCGTGCAGCCCGACGTGGCGGCCGCAATCCCCAAGCCCACAAGCAGTAGCCCGATGTTCGAGCGCATGGTTCCTCCTCGAAGAAGCGCCTAGACCGCGCCCACGGCGCAGGTTCGGCGAACAGCATACGAGCGCGCGCCCCGGGAGCTTCCCAGTGCGCGCCGGGGAGGCGGCGCGGCGACCCGAGGCCGCCGACGCCGCGCACCGGTCACTTGGTGCCAGGCTTCGGGCGACCGCCCGGCGGGGCGGGAATGCCGCGGCCGACGGTCTGCGCGCCCGTGCCGGCCGGCGGCGTCGCCTTCGTGGCGGGCGCGCCCGTGGCCGGCGGGGCGACGAGGGCGGCCGTGGTGCCGGGAGCGGCGGTGGTCGGCGGGTTCGCCGCGGGGGGCGTCGCGCCGGGAGCCACGGTGCCCGGCTGCGTGCCGGCGACGCCGGTCCCGGGGACCTGCTTGACGGTGCCCGGCAGCCCCTGCGGGTAGTTCACGGGGACCTGCGTGTTCGGGTTCTGCTGCGGGGTGGCGGGCGCGGCGGCGGCCGTCTGAGACTCCCCGGACGCGGCAGGCGCGCTGTCCTTGCTACAGGCCGCGGCAGAGAGACCAAGTCCGAGAACGAGCGCGACGTGAAAACGCATGAACCCTCCAACGTGGAATGAAGACGAAGCAGCGCGCAGCGAGCGCCGGCACGAGCGCCGTGCGGGCGCGCACATTCTCGGGAACAACCCTCGGCGAGTCAATGGAGCGCCCGGCCTGCGGGCGCTTCGGCTCGTCGTCGGGTGCGAGCCCGCATACGTGCACCGCCGGGGGAGCCTACGCACGGCGGTCCGCCGAGCTTCCCGGCCGCGAACTTCCTACGGGCGGAGGCGACGCGGTACGCTGCGCGCCGCGCGGCCCACGCCGTGGCGAGCAGCAGAGGACCGATGCCGATCTTCATCATTCACGCTCTCGGACAGCCCCCTCAAAAGGTGCGCGTCGACACGCCCCCGGTGCGAGTCGGGCGCGAGGCGGGCAACGACATCGTGGTCCACGACAAGACGGTGTCGCGCGACCACGCGATGTTCCTGGTCGACTCGGCCGGGCGCTGGGTCGTGAGCTGCGTCTCGGACACCAACGGCGTGGTCGTCGACGGGAAGCTGACCCGCAGCGGCGCGGTGCTGAAGGAGGGCAGCCAGATCCTCATCGGCGCCGAGCACATGGTCATCTTCAGCGAGAACGAGGTGACCGCGAAGGAGTACCTCGGCTCGGCGGGCGCCTACAGCCGGGGCGAGTGCGGGACCTGCCACTGGAAGGGCATGATCAGCACGCTGCGCAAGAACATGGCGTGCCCGCGCTGCGGCGGTCACGAGTTCCTCGGCCTCGATCACTACGAGAGCTCGGAGGCGCCGCAGTTCCCGGTCGACTCGCCGACCCGCACGACGAGCGTGCAGGAGGTGAAGGAGATCTGGACGCGCCTGAACCAGGCGAAGCGAAGCGCGATCGAGCGCGTCGACGGCCGCACCGAGCTCGGCGACCGCGTCGGGCTGCAAGAGGCCACCATCTATGAGATGGGCCGCGGCGCGAAGGCGCACCTTCGGCTCGCCGGGATCGTGATCGGGCGGGCGCGGGTCCTGTGGAGCGGGGACTGCTGGCTCGTCGAGAGCGAGCTGACGTACCCGGCGTGCCGCGTCAACGGCGAGAAGGTCAAGAGCGCGACGCTCAAGAACGGGGACCAGATCGAGATCGGCTCGAACCGCTTCAAGTTCACCGTCGCGAGCTGACGGCCCGGCGATCCGCGGAGGGGGGCGGCGGCCCCGGGTGGTGCTACCGTCGTCGGCCCCATGGCAGGATCTCGGCGAAGGCGGGTCGGACGCGGCACGGTGGCCGGGGTGATCGCGCTCGCGATCGGCGGCGCGGGCGCAGCGGACGGGGCGGGCGCGCAGGGCCCCGCGATCGAGTCGTCGACGCCGGCCGCGGGGCCGGCGGCGGTCGCGGACGTCGCGCTGCCCTCGCGAGCGGGCGAGGCGTTCCGGGTGACGGACCGGGCGTCGGGGCTGTGGATGGCGGCGCGGCTCGTCGGCGCGCGCGACGTCCCGCGCGAGGACCAAGCAGGACGGACGCGCTACCGCGGCGTGCTCGCGGGCGGCGCGGACGAGGTTCACGTCGCGCGCGCCGACGGCACCGAGGACCTCGTCGTGGTCCCGGCGCCCCTGGCCGAGCCCGCGCTTTCGTACGAGCTGTGGTTGAGCGACGGGGTGGCCGGGCTGCGGGCGGTCGGCGGGGCGATCGAGCTGCTCGACCGGGGCGGCGCGCCTCGGCTGCGGGTGACCGCACCGTTCGTCGTCGACGCCGGCGGGGCGCGCCACCCTGCGACGATCGCGGTCTCCGGCTGCGCGGCCGACACGAGCCCGCGCGCGCCGTGGGGGCGACCGGTGACGCCGCCGGCTTCGCGCCTGTGCGCCGTCACGGTGCGCTGGCAGGCCGGCCTCGCGCACCCGATCGTCGTCGACCCGCTGTGGAACCTGGCGGGCACGATGGCGTTCTGGCGAAGCGGGCACACCGCGACGCGCCTCGCGAACGGCCGCGTGCTCGTGGCCGGGGGCTACGTCGAGGACGGCACCGACAACAGCTACGGCATCACCGCGGAGCTGTTCGACCCGACGACGAAGACGTGGGCGGTGACGGGGCCGCTGGCCCTCGGGCGCGAGGGGCACGACGCCGCGGCGATCGGAGATGGCCGGGTCTTGATCGTCGGCGGCAACGTCTACGCAGGAGACGACACGGACGAGACCGAGGCGTACGACCCGGTCAAGGGCACGTTCGAGGTCGTCGGCGCGATGAAGCGGGCGCGCTACGTGATGACCGTCACGGCCCTGCCCGGCGGGCGCGCGCTCGCCGTGGGCGGCAGGTCGAGGACGGCAAACTCCGACGCCTTCGTGGCCGACGTCGAAGCGTTCGATCCGAAGAGCAACACGTGGCAGCCCGTCGCGCCCCTCGCCGCCGCGCGAGGCGAGCACGGCGCGGTGGCGCTCGCGGACGGCCGCGTCGTGGTCGCCGGCGGGGCGACGTACGACGCGCTGCTCGCTTCGGCGGAGATCTTCGACCCGGGGACGGATACCTGGAAGGACGCGGGCCACCTCGGCGAGGCGCGCGGCGGGTTCGCGATGGCCCTCGCCGGCGACGGGCGTGTGGTCGTGGCGGGCGGCTACGGGATGGCGCCGAGCTACGTGAAGACGGCCGAGGCGTTCGACCCCGGCACGGGCGCGTGGTCGTCGCTGCCCGACCTGTCGGTCGCGCGCGCCTTCCTGCGCGCGGTGACGCTGCAGAACGGCGCCGTGCTGGTCACGGGCGGCGAGGACAAGGACAGCGTGTACCGGACGACGGAGGCCTTCGCGACGGGCGACGAGGCCTGGCAGATCCTCCCGTGGATGAGCACCCACCGGACGGCCTTCTCGCTGACGCCGCTGCTCGACGGGACGGTGCTCGCCGCCGCCGGCGACAACGGCCAGATGCGGATCGACTCGTCCGAGCTGCTCACGCTGCTCCCGACGGCGTCGCCGTGCGACGTGTCGGCCGCCTGCACGACGGGCTTCTGCGCGGACGGGGTGTGCTGCGACGCGAGGTGCGGCGAGGCGTGCGTGGCCTGCACGGCGGCGAAGCGCGGCGGTGGGGTCGACGGGCAGTGCGGCCCGGTGCCGAAGGACACGAACGCGCGCGGCAAGTGCAAGGACACCGGATCGCCGGCCTGCGGCGACGACGGCGTGTGCGACGGCGCGGGCGCGTGCGAGAAATATCCCGCGGGCGGCGGGTGCACTCCGCGCCCTTGCGAGGATGGCATCGAGTGCGCGAGCCGCCACTGCGCCGATGGAATCTGCTGCGACGCCACGTGCGACGGCCCGTGCGAGGCGTGCACGGCCGCGAAGAAGGGACACGGGGTCGACGGGACGTGCGCCCAGGTCACGCGCGGCACCGATCCGGACGGCGAGTGCAAGGGCGACGAGTCCGGCAGCTGCGCCGCGCTCAAGCTCTGCAACGGCGTCGGCTCCTGCGCCGTGGCGACGGAGGTCTGCGCGCCGTACGTCTGCGCGGCGCCGACCGGCTGCGCGTCGAGCTGCAGCTCGAACGACGGGTGCGCGGAGGGCTTCCGCTGCGAGAAGGGCGCGTGCGTCGCGACGACGACGGGCTGCGACGGCGATCACACCGTGACGACGCCGGCGGGCGACCGGGTCGACTGCGCCCCGTTTCGCTGCGGCGCGGACGGCGCGTGCAAAGGGACGTGCGCGTCGGTCGACGACTGCGCCGAGCCGAGCGTCTGCGATCGCGGGGGTCGCTGCGTGAGCCCGCCGTCCAAGCCGGACGACGCCGCGGACCGTTGCACGTGCCGCGCGCCGGGCGGGGCCGACGCGCCACGCCCCGTCCCGATCGCGGCGGCGATCCTCGCGGCGATCGCGATCGGGGCGCGCCGGCGCCCGACCCAGCCGCGCCCGCGGCGGCCCCGGAGCGCGCGCTTCTTGGTAGGCTGACCCGCGGTGCTGACGACCCTCGGCGACAAGTACCGGATCGTGCGGGAGCTCGGCGCGGGCGGCATGGGTGCCGTGCACGAGGCGGTGCACCTCCGCACGGGTCGGCACGTCGCGGTGAAGACCCTGCGCGGAGGGGCGCTCTTCGACGCCGCCGCGCTCGCGCGGTTTCAGCGCGAGGCGCGCGCGGTGGGCGCCATCGACACGAAGCACATCGTCCAGGTGCTCGACGGCGGCTTCGATGACGCCTCCGGGCAGCACTACATGGTGATGGAGCTGCTCGCGGGCGAGGATCTCGCGCACCTGATGGACCGGGTCGGGCCGCTGCCACGCGACGCGGCGCTCCGCATCGCGGCGCAGGCCGCGGCCGGGCTGGTGAAGGCGCACGAGGCCGGCGTCGTGCACCGCGACATCAAGCCCGCGAACATCTTCCTCGCGCACCAGGAAGGCGGCGAGATCGTCGTCAAGCTGCTCGACTTCGGCATCGCGAAGACGACCGACCGGCTGGCCGACGTCGAGTCCGCCGCCCTGACGCGGACGGGGAGCATGATCGGCACGCCGCTCTACATGTCGCCCGAGCAGGCGAAGGGCCTCCGATCGATCGATCACCGCACGGACGTGTGGTCGCTCGGGGCGGTGCTCTTCCAGATGCTCACCGGGCGCTCGCCGCACCACTCCGTCGAGCACACGATGGGGCAGCTCATCGTGGCGATCGTGACCGAGGAGCCACGCTCGCCGCGGGAGATCGCCCCGTGGATCGACCCCGAGGTCGCGACGGTCGTGACGCGGGCGCTGCAGCTCGATCCGGGCGCGCGGTTCGCCACGGCGCGCGCGATGCTCGAGGCGCTCCGCGGGTGCCTGCCCGACGGGATGGACCTCCGGCCGGAGGCGCTCGTCGGGGTGCCCACCGATCAGCGGGCGATGGCGCCGCGCGCGGTGGTGTACTCGACCGAGACGCCGCCGTCGCGGCGGTCGATCGAGGAGGCCGGCGTCGCCTCGACGACCTGGCAGGGGACGACGAGCGGATCGGCGCTGGTCGGGGACGCGGCGGCCCGGCGCCGGCGGCGCGGGATCGTGGCGGGCGGCGTCGCGATCGCGGCGGCGGTCGCGGCGATCGGGGTCGCCTCGATCGGGCGGCGAGGGACGGCGGTGCCGGTCCCGATCGGGAGCGCGGCCGCGACGATGCCGCTGACGAGCGCACGACCGGTCCTCCTCGCGGTCCCCGAGGGCGCGACGGTCGAGGTCGACGGCGCGCGCGCCGAGGTGAGCGGCGGCGCGGTCGAGATCCGCGGCGAACCGGGATCGACCCACCGCGTGACCGTCCGCCTCGGCGAGCTGCGCGTCACCGAGTCGGTCGTGATCGCGAAGGAGGGGGCCTTCCCGCCGAGGATCGATCTGGCGCCGACCGCCGCCCGGGCGACGGCGGCGCCGATCGCCGGGGCCGGTGGCCAGGGCGCGCCGGCCCGACCCCGCCCGGTCGAGAGCGCCGCGGCGAGCCCGAGGCCCGCGCCCCCCAAGGCAGCGGCGCCCGCGGCGGTGCCCGCGCACGCCACCACGTTCGAGTGACGGAAGGATCCGGCGACCATGCAACGCTACGAGCCCCGCGGGCGCGCGACGCGACTCCGGTCCGCGACGGCGATGGCCCTGTGCACCGCGCTGTCCGTCGGGGCGCCCGCCAGCGCGGCGCCGCGCGGCCCCGCGGCCGAGGCCGAGGCCGAGGCCGACGGCGCGAAGGACGCGGCGCGCGCACACTTCGAGAAGGGGCTGCGGCTGCTCGAGGAGCGCGCGTTCGACGGGGCGCTCGCCGAGTTTCGCCTGTCGGACAAGCTCTTTCCGACGCGGTCGGCCGCGGAGAACGCGGCGATCTGCCTGCGTGAGCTGCACCGCTTCGACGAGGCGCTCGAGGCCAACGAGGCGTTCGTGCGCGCCTACCCCGATCTGCGCGCCGACGTGCGCGCGCGCGTCGACCGCGCGATGGCGGAGCTCGGCGGCCTCGTCGGCACCCTCGACGTGCGCGCGGCCGAGGCCGGCGCGTCGCTGGTGGTCGACAGCCGCGACCGCGGCGCGACGCCCCCGCGCGGGCCGATCCGCGTGTCCGCGGGCACGCACGTCGTCCGCGTGTACAAGCCGGGCTTCGTGCCGTTCGAGGTGCGCGTCGAGGTCGCAGGCGGCCAGACCGTCGCGATCCAGCCGCGCTTCGACGCCCTGCCCCGAGCCGGCAGCTTGCGCGTGACCGAGCGCGACGGGCGCGTCGTCGACGTGGTCGTCGACAACGTCGTCGTCGGCAAGACCCCGTGGAAGGGCGTGCTCGCGCCGGGCGAGCACACGGTCCTGCTGCGCGGATCGTGGAACGACGGATCGCCGCCCTCGCTCGTCCGCGTGGAGCTCGACCGCACGACGGAGGTCCCGCTCGGCGTCGTCGACCTCGAGGGCGCGCTGCACATCGCCCCCGAGCCGCTCGAGGCGATGGTGGCGGTCGACGGGGTGCCGGTCGGGCGCGGCCGCTGGGAAGGCCGCCTCGCGAAGGGCGAGCACCGCGTGACCGTGAGCGCGCCCGGCTTCGCGAGCGCGGAGCGGAGGGTGACGCTCGACGCCCGCAAGCCCGCCGCGATCGCCGTGGCGCTCGCGCCGGTCGCGACCGCGCCGCAGGGCCCGACGGGCCACCTCGCGATCGAGGTCTGGGGCGCCGGCACGGTCGCGCCGACGCTCGGCGGCGAGGTCGCCGGCGCGTGCGCGAAGCCTTGCACGTCGACGTTCGCGGGCGGCGAGGCGGCGAGCGCGACGATCGGCTGGCAGACCGGGAGCGGCTTCGGCATCGGCGTGACGGCCGGCACGCTGCGCCTCGTGCAGGAGGCGACCGCGCGCGGCGGCGAGCTCGTGCCCGTCGGAAAGCCCGCGAACCCAGGCAAAATCGATGACCGCCTGGTCTTGCACGGGGTGACGATCGGGCTCGCCGGATCGTACAGGTTCGGCCCGCACCGGCGCGTCCCCGTGATGGTTCGGCTCGGCGCCGGCGCGCTCCTCGGCGAGGTCGTCGACACCCGCGCGGGCACGTTCCGCTCCAGCAAGGGCACCGCGTACGACCCTGGCGTGCTCGTCGACAGCCCGGCGGCACGCTACGTCCACGTCACGCCCGAGGTCCGCGTCGGCGTGCGACTGACTGACCAGATCACGATCGAGGCGGGCCTGCAGGCCCTGGTCCTCCTCGCGCTGACGCAGCCGCGCTGGACGAACGACCGCGCGCTGCTCGCGGCCCAGGACGGGCTCACGAGCTACCCGGGCGAAGCGCTCACGGCGAAGGTGATGCTCGTGATCTCGCCCGGGGCGGGCCTGCGCTACGAGTTCTGACCGGGGCGGCCGTTGGCCTACTTCGGCGTCGGCGGCTGAATGGGCGCGAGGGTCGTGACGCCCGCGCCGGAGAACTTGTCGGCGGCATAGGCCTGCACGAGGCAACCCGTGCCATCGACGGTGTCGATCTCGACCAGGTTGCCCGAGCGGGAGAAGCCGTAGACCTTCTTGTCCCAGGCGGCGATGCCGTACATGTTCCCGTAGTCGCCCTGGGTCGCGTCGTTGCAGCCCTTGCGCTTGACGATCTGGCCGCGCACCGCCTTCGTGACGGAGCCGGTGCTCGCCGATCCCAGCTTACCGACGTCGATCTCGATGAGCGTGTTCACCGGGTTGCAGCCATTGGTCGAGGGCGGGCTCGGACAGTCGCGCACGGTGGCGAACCCGACCGGGTTGCCGGCGTTGGCCAGGAACACGACGTCACCCGACAGCTCCCAGGCCTTGCCGACGTTCGCCTGGTCGTAGGCATTGCCATTGCCATCGTCGTTCGGGACCTTGCCGAAGGTGCCGTGCTGCGAGAGCGCGCCGTTGCCGTCGATGGCCCAGAGCTCCCCCGCGGTGTTGCCGGCGACGAGCACCTCCTTCGCCGGGTCGAGCACGCCCTTCGGCGCGAACGTGAGCGCGTAGAACGAGACGTCCTTCGACGCATCGAGCGGGATGGGCGTGCCGCAGTGGACGCTGCCGTTTTGCACGGTCAGCGGGTGGACCGCGGTCCTGCTGACGCCCCACAACGTGAGCGCCTTGTCGACGGCGAAGTCGGTGATCGCGGGATCCTGCCCGGCGCCGCCGACGCAGTCGAAGTCGCCGAGCTCCTTCAGCGCGAGCTGGGGCGAGGTCGGGTCGAGCTCGAAGAGCGTCGTGTCGGTGTGGGCGTAGATGATCGGCGGGCCGGCGGGCTCGGTGCCAGTGCCACCGCCCGTGCCGATGAGCGTGCCGCCGCTACCGCCGGCACCGGTCGACGACCCGCCCTGACCGCCGGTGCCCGTCGTCACCAGCGTGCCGCCCGAGCCCTGGGTGCCCGAGGTCGTGGCGTCGTTCGTGAACGTCGACGTCGGCGCGGTGGCGGCGCACGCGACGAGCGCGGCGGAGAGCATGGCGAGCGAGGAAGCGACGAGCGGAGTCTTCACTCCCTTCGAGGTAGCGCCGCGAAGCCCACGAAACAAGCCGAGCCGGGGGAATTCGAAGCGGCCCGAACCCCCGCCTCCGCCGGACGGGATGAAAGCACGGACGCAGGGCCGAACGGCGGCGCGCTTCAGCCGGGATCGCCGATCAGGACGAGCGACTCGGCGATCGCGAGCGCGGCGACGCCCCAGAGCTCGGTTGGGGCGCGGGTGGAGGGCGCCGACGGCGCCGAGCGCGCGGCAGCTCAGGACCACGTCGGACCGGCGCAGGCGAACGGCGTCGCGCCCGTGGACCGCGCCGAGGAGCGCGCCGGCGATGGCGGCGTTCGGGTCCGTGTCGCCGCCCGCGATGACCGTCGCGACGACGCCCTCCTCGAGGACCGGGGCGCGTAGCAGGCGGTAGAAGGCGTTCTGCAGCGCGACGAGCACCCAGCCCGAGTGCTTGCCGTGGAAGCGCTCGGGAGGCGTCTCCGCTGCATCGATAACGGCAACGAGCGCGCCGTTGCGGCGGAGCGCCCACTCGGCCGTTGCCCCCACCCCCTCCCCCTGGTTGCATGCGCGCATGCCCGCCGAGCTCGTCGTCTCTCCCTCGGCCCGAGCGCGGGTGGCGCGCGCCGCGGCGTGGCTCGTGGCCGAGGCCTCGGGGCGGCCCGCGCTGGTGATCGGGGCGAGCCACGAGGCGGCGAGCGAGCTGGCCCGGGCCGCGGCGACGGGCGCCCGAGGCGGCGCGACGTTCGGGTGGCACCGCGCGACGCTCGGGCAGGTCGCCGCGCGGCTCGCGCTCCCCGCGCTCGCGAAGCGCGGGGTCGCCGCGGTCGGGCCGCTCGCGCTGGAGGCGATCTGCACGCGCGTGACGACGCGGCTCGCGGCGCGCGGCGCGCTCGGGCGGCTCGCGGCGGTAGCGGAGACGCCCGGCCTGCCGCGGGCCCTCGCGCGCACGTTGCGCGAGCTGCGGCTCTCCGGGGTGGGGAGGGCCAAGCTCGCCGAGGTCGCGCCCGAGCTCGAGGCCATCGCCGCCGAATACGAGGCCGAGCTCGCGCACGCCGGGCTGGCGGACCGCGCGCTCGTGATCGCGCTCGCGATCGAGGCGGCGCGCGATCGAGGCGCGGCGCACGAGCTGTTCGGGCTGCCGCTCTGCCTGCTCGACGTGCCGCTGACCAGCGCGTTCGAACGCGACCTCGTCGCGGCCCTCGCCGCGCGTGCGCCCGTCGCGATCGTCACCGTGCCCGCGGGCGACCGACGCTCCGCGGCGCTGGCGATCGAGGCGATCGCGACCGCGACGCCGGCGCGCTCGCAGAGCCGTGGAGCCGCGACCGCGCGCGGGGCCGCGCCCGCCGCCGACGCGATCGCCTCGCCGGCGGCGACGCCTACGCCTGCGCCCACGACCTCGCTGGATCGCCTGCAACGCGGCCTCTTTGGTGACTCGGCCGAGGGCGACGCGCCGCTCGACGAGGACGTGGTGCTGATGAGCGCGCCCGGCGAGAGCCGCGAGTGCGTCGAGATCGCCCGCCACGCGCGCCGCTTCGCCGAGACGCGCGGGGTGCGCTTCGACCGCATGGCCATCCTGCTGCGGGCGCCTGGGCCCTACCGTCCGCACCTCGAGGAGGCGCTGCGAAGGGCCGGGATTCCTGCCCATTTCGCGCGCGGCACCGTGCGCCCCGACCCGGCCGGGCGCGCGCTCCTGGCGCTGCTCGCGTGCGCCGCCGAGGGCCTGTCCGCGCGCGGCTTCGCCGAGTACCTGTCGCTCGGCGAGGTGCCGGCGCCGACTCCCGAGGGCGCGCCTCCGCCGCCGAACGGCCCCGCTGCGCGCTGGGTGCCGACCGACGACGAGCTCGCGCCGACCGCGACGGCGCACGCGGACGGTGACGACACCGACGACGCGATCGAGGACCCCGCGGGGCCCGCGGATCCGCTCGCGACGCCCGCGGTCGCCGGCACGCGCCGCGCGCCCCGGCACTGGGAGCGCCTGATCGTCGAAGCCGCCGTCATCGGAGGCCGCGATCGCTGGGCGCGACGCCTCGACGGCCTCGACGACGAGCGCCGGCTCGACCTCGCCGAGCTCGATCCCGGCGACGCCGGGCGCCCGCGGCTCGATTGCGATCGCGCGGCCATCGCGGCCCTGCGCGCCTACGCGCTGCCGCTCCTCGACGCGCTCGCCGCGCTCCCCCGCGCCGGGACGTGGGGCGAATGGATCGACGCGCTCTCGTCGCTCGCCACGCGCGCGCTGCGCAGGCCGAGGCGCGTGCTCGCGGTGCTCGGCGAGCTCGCCCCCATGGCCGCGGTCGGGCCGGTCGATCTCGCGGAGGTGCGCCTCGTGATCGGGCCGCGGCTGACCGAGCTCGTCTTGCTGCCCACGGAGCGGCGCTTCGGGCGGATCTTCGTGGGCCCGATCGACGCGGCGCGCGGGCTCGACTTCGACGTCGTGTTCGTCCCCGGCCTCGCCGAGAAGCTGTTCCCGCCGAAGGTCGTCGAGGATCCGATCCTCCCCGACGACGCGCGCCGCGCGCTCGACGCCGGGCTCGAGCAGCGCGCCGATCGGGTCGAGGCCGAGCGCCTCGCGCTGCGGCTCGCGGTCGGGGCCGCGAGCCAGGCCGTCGTGCTCTCGTACCCGCGCGTCGACCTGGACCAGTCGCGCCCGCGGGTCCCTTCGTTTTATGCGCTCGAGGCGCTGCGCGCGGCCGAGGGCCGGCTGCCCGGCTTCGACGAGCTCGCGCGGCGGGCCGAGCGCGGCGGCGCGGCGCGCATCGGCTGGCCCGCGCCCGACGATCAGGCCGACGCGATCGACGAGGCCGAGCACGACCTCGCGCTGCTCGCCGAGCTCTTCCGCGGCAGGCGCGAGGGCGACCAGAAGGGCACCGCACGCTACCTGCTCACCGTGAACCCGCACCTCACGCGGGCGCTGCGCTTCCGGGCGCGACGGTGGACGATCCCCCGCTTTTCGCACGCCGACGGCCTCGTGCTCGACGACAAGTCGCTGCCCGCGGCGAAGGCCGCGCTCGCCGCCCACGCGCTGTCGGCGCGCTCGTACTCGCCGACCGCGCTGCAGAACTTCGCGGGGTGCCCGTACCGCTTCGTCTTGCAGGCCGTGCACAAGCTCGCGCCGCGCGAGGAGCCCGAGGCGATCGAGGAGCTCAACGCCCTGCAGCGAGGCTCGCTCGTGCACGCCATCCACTACGCGTTCCTCGTCGAGCTGCGCGCCGAGGACCTGCTGCCCGTGCGCGCCGATGGCCTCGACCGAGCGCGCGCGCTGCTCGACGCCGTCGCGACGCGCGTCGCGGGCGATCACCGCGAGATCTACGCGCCCGCGATCGCGCGCGTGTGGGACGACGGCATCGCCGGCATCAAGGCGGATCTGCGCGAGTGGCTGCGGCGCCTCGCCGACGAGCCCGACTGGGCGCCGTGGAAGTTCGAGCTCTCCTTCGGCCTCGCGGACCGGCGCGACCAGGACCCGGCCAGCCTCGCGGCCCCCGTCCGGCTCGACTGCGGCATCTCGCTGCGCGGGTCGATCGACCTCGTCGAGCGGAGCGGGCGCGGCACCGTGCGCGCGACCGACTACAAGACCGGCAAGGTGCGCGCAGAGGCCGGCGACGTCGTCAGCGGCGGCGAGACGCTGCAGCCGGTGCTCTACGCGCTCACGCTCGAGAAGCTCCTGCCGGGCACGATCGTCGAGGCCGGGCGCCTCTACTACTGCACCTCGACGGGCGGCTTCGAGTCGGTGGCGATCCCGCTCGACGACAAGGCGCGCCGGGCCGCCGACCTCGTGGCCCGCACGATCGGCGACGCGATCGACCGCGGCTTCTTGCCCGCGGCGCCCGCCGAGAGGGCGTGCGAGTGGTGCGACTACCGCGTCGTCTGCGGCCCGCACGAGGAGCTGCGCCTGCGAAAGAAGTCGAAGAAACCGCTCGAACCGCTGCTCGAGCTGCGGAGGTCCTCGTGACGACGACGGAGGCGCGGCCGCTCGTGGACGCCGAGGCGCGCCGCGCGATCCGAGAGGACCTCGGCGCGACGCTCGTGGTCGAGGCGGCGGCGGGCACCGGCAAGACCACCGAGCTGGTCGCGCGCGTGGTCGCGCTGCTGCGCGGCGACGCGGCCCGGCTCGGGGCCATCGTCGCGGTGACGTTCACCGAGAAGGCCGCCGGCGAGATGAAGCTCCGGCTGCGCGGCGAGATCGAGCGCGCGCGCACCAGCGCCGCCACGACGCAAGACGAGCGCGCGCGCTTCGACCTCGCGCTCGCCGAGCTCGAGGTAGCGCGCATCGGCACGATCCACTCGCTCTGCGCGGACGTCCTGCGCGAGCACCCGGTCGAGGCCGGCGTCGATCCGCTGTTCGAGGTCGCCGCCGGCGACGAGGCCGAGGCGCTCTACGCGAGCGCGTTCGATCCCTGGTTCCAGGCCGCGCTCGCCGACCCGACCGAGGGCGTGCGGCGCATCCTCCGGCGCCGCCCGCGCGGGCGCGACGCCACGGGGCCACGGCAGCTGCTCTACAAGGCCGGGATCGACCTGCTCGACCACCGCGACTTCGACGCGGCGTGGAGGCGCGATCCGTTCGATCGCGTCCGGGCGATCGACGACGCCGTCGACGCGCTGCGGGCCGTGGGAGGCGACGCCGGCCTCGCGTACAAGAGCGACGACTTCCTCGCGCAGAACCTCGCCGAGGTGGCGCGCTTCCTCGACGACCTCGACGGGCGCGAGCGCGTGCGAGGCCGCGACCACGACGGCCTCGAGGCCGAGCTTCGCGAGCTCGTGAAGAAGCGATCCTTCCACTGGAAGGGCGGCGGTCGCTGGTACGGACACGGCATCGCGCGCGGCGACGTGCTCGCTCGACGCGACGGCGCCCGCGACCGCGTCGAGGGCGTGCTGCGGCGCGCCGACGCGGACCTCGCCGCGTGCCTCTCGGCCGAGCTCGCCCCGCTCGTCCGCGCCTACCAGGCCCTGCTCGAGAAGGCCGGGAAGCTCGACTTCCTCGACCTGCTCGTCCGCACGCGCGACCTCCTCGCGAACGACGCGGCGGTGCGCGCCCGGTTGCAGGACCGCACGAGCCGCGTGCTGGTCGACGAGTTCCAGGACACCGACCCGCTCCAGGCCGAGATCCTGCTGCTGCTCGCCGCGGAGGACCCCGCCGTGACCGACGGCCTCACGGCGACGCCCGCCCCCGGCAAGCTCTTCGTCGTCGGCGACCCGAAGCAGTCGATCTACCGCTTCCGCCGCGCCGACGTGGCCCTCTACGAGGCCATCAAGCGACGCCTCGTCGCCGCGGGCGCGCGCGTCGTGAACCTGTCGACGAGCTTCCGCAGCGCGCCGTCGATCCAGGCCGCGGTGAACGCCGCGTTCGCCCCGCTCATGAGGGGCGCCGCCGACGGCAGCCAGGCCGCGTACGTCGCGCTCGAGGCGTTCCGAGGCGACCCCGAGGGGCGCCCCACGGTGATCGCGCTGCCCGTCCCCGCGCCGTACGGCGACTACGGCAAGGTCGTCAGCTGGCGCGTGGAGGCCTCGCTCCCCGACGCGGTCGGCGCGTTCGTCGACTGGCTCGTCCGCGAGAGCGGCTGGCGCGTGACCGAGCGCGAAGGAGCGGGGGGCGCGGTGCCCGTCGAGCCGCGGCACGTGTGCCTCCTGTTCAAGCGCTTCCAGGCGTTCCGCGAGGACGTCACGCGGCCGTACGTGCGAGCGCTCGAGGCGCGCGGCGTGCCGCACGTGCTCGTCGGCGGGCGCTCCTACCACCAGCGCGAGGAGGTGCTCGCCGTGCGCAACGCGCTGGCCGCGATCGAGCGCCCCGACGACGAGCTCCGCGTCTACGCGACGCTGCACGGGCCGCTCTTCGCCTTCTCGGACGACGTGCTCCTCGCGCACCGCGCGGCGTTCGGCGGCCTGCACCCCCTGCGCACGCACGACGCGACGCGCGCCACGGCCGACGGCCTCGACGAGGTCGTCGACGCGCTCTCCCTGCTCGCGCGCCTGCACGCGGGCCGCAACCGCAGGCCGATCGCCGACACCCTCTCGCGCCTGCTCGGGGCGACGCGCGCGCACGCGGGCATCGCGATCTGGCCCACGGGCGAGCAGGCCCTCGCCAACCTCCTGCGCGTGATCGACCTCGCGCGGCGCTTCGAGGCGGCCGGGGCGACCTCGTTCCGCGCCTTCGTCGACAAGCTCGAGGGCGACGCCGAGAGCGGCAACGTCGCCGAGGCGCCGGTCGTCGAGGAGGGCACCGACGGCGTGCGCCTCATGACCGTGCACCGCGCGAAGGGCCTCGAGTTCCCCGTCGTGATCCTCGTCGACCCGACGGCGCAGTCCGCGCAGAGGAACCCCTCGCGCTGGGTCTCGCCCCCGGATCGCCTGTGGTCGATGCCGCTCGCGCAGTGCACGCCGGTCGAGCTCGACGAGCACGCCAGCGAGGTCGTCCGGGCCGACGGCGCCGAGGCCGTGCGCCTCGCCTACGTCGCGGCGACGCGCGCGCGCGACCTGCTCGTGGTGCCGACGTGCGGCGACGAGCCCCTCGCGGGCTGGCTCGACGTGCTCGCGCCGATCGTGACGCCGCACCCGGCCGCCCGGCGCAAGGCGCGCCCAGCGCCGGGGTGCCCGGCGTTCGGCCCCGACAGCGTGAAGGACCGGCCCGCGAACGTCGACCGAGGCGCCGAGGGATCGGTGGCGCCGGGCCTGCACCGACCGCAGGTGGGCACGCACGAGGTCGTGTGGTGGGACCCGAGCGCGCTCGATCTCGGGCGCGAGAGCGACGCGGGCCTCCGACAGCAGCGGATCCTCGAGGCCGACGAGGGAGGGGCTACCGCGCTCGCGAGCGAGCAGGCGCACGCCGCGTGGCAGGCGCGGCGCAGCGCGACGATCGAGCGCGGGTCGGCCGCGAGCGTCGTCGTCCGCACGCCGACCGATCTCGCGGCCGACGCCGCTCCGGCCGAGGGGGGCGCGGCGGTCGTCGTCGTCGATCACACCGACGCGGACCGCGCCGGCCGCCCGCGCGGCAAGCGCTTCGGCACCCTCGTGCACGGCGTCCTGTCCGAGGCGCCGTTCGACGCGGATCGCGCGGCGATCGACCTCTTGGCGCGCGCGATCGCCCGCCACGAGGACGCCCCGGAGGCCGAGGTGCTGGCCGCCGTCGACGCCGCGATCCACGCGCTCGCCCACCCGCTCCTCCGCCGCGCGGCCGCCGCGTCCTCGCGCGGGGAGTGCCGCCGCGAGGCGCCGATCACGCAGGCCCTCGAGGACGGCGCGATCGTGGACGGCACCGTCGACCTCGCCTTCCGCGAGGCCGCACCGGACGGCGGCGCCGTGTGGACGGTCGTCGACTTCAAGACCGACGTCGAGATCGGCCCGGTCCTCGCGCGCTACGAAGCGCAGGTGCGGATCTACGCGCGCGCGATCACGGCGGCGACCGGCGAGCCCGCCCGCGCGGTGCTGCTCTCGGTCTGATCGGCTTGGACGCCCGGGGCATCGCGCCCCCGAGCCTCGCGGACGGCCGCGATCGAGGGCGACGATTCGCCCCTGTCCGGCCTGCGACTTCGCCGATACCCTCGCTCGGTGGCGCCGGACTCGACCGCCGCGCCCCCCACCGAGCGATGAGCGAAACCGGAGCGAGCTCCCCATCCAGAACGATCCGGGCCCGCGCGCACGATCGGAGAATCGTCGTCCCGAAGAAGCTCGCCGAGCTCACGACGTGGTCGCCCGCGCGCGAGGCGCGCCCCGAGGACGCCGGGCTGCGCGAGCCCGACGTACAGGCGATCTGGGCGGCGACCGAGGGCCTCTACCGCACCGGCCTGCACCCGGCGATCGCGCTCTGCGTGCGCCGCCACGGCCGCGTGGTGCTCGACCGCGCGATCGGCCACGTCGGCGGTAACGGCCCCGGCGACGCGCCCGACGAGCCGAAGGTCCTCGCCACGCCCGACACCCCGTTCTGCGTCTTCTCGGTCTCGAAGGCCGTGACGGCGATGCTCATCCACCTGCTCGACGAGCGCGACGAGCTCCGCCTCGACGACGCGGTCGGCGAGTACATCCCGGAGTTCTCCCGCCACGGCAAGCGGCGCGTCACGATCCGCCACGTGCTGACGCATCGCGCCGGCATCCCCACCGTGCCCGGCGAGCACGCCGACCTCGACCTGCTCGCGGACTGGGACGGCATCCTCGCCCGCCTCTGCGACGCGGAGCCCACGTTCTCCGCCGGGCGCCGCCTCGCGTACCACGCGATCACGGGCGGCTACGTGCTCGGCGAGATCATCCGCCGCGTCACCGGCAAGGACGTTCGCACGTTCCTGCGCGACGAGATCAAGGTCCCGCTCGGCCTGCGCTGGTTCGGCTACGGCGTGAAGCCCGAAGAGCTGCCCTTCGTCGCGCGCAACTACACGACCGGCGGGCCCGTGCCGCCGCCGATCTCGACGCTCGTGCGGCGCGCGCTCGGCGTGCCGTTCGCCGCCGTGGCGGGGCTCTCGAACGACCCGCGCTACCTCACCGCGGTCATGCCCTCGGGCAACCTCGTCGCGACGGCCTCGGAGCTCGCCACGTTCTTCCAGGTGCTGCTGAACCACGGCGAGCTCGACGGCGTGCGCCTGTTCGCGCCGCGCACCGTGCGCCGCGCCCTCACCGAGAGCGCCTACCTCGAGCTCGATCTCACGCTCGCCCTGCCCCTCCGCTACGGCCTCGGCTTCATGCTCGGCGCGCCGTTCGGGAGCATCTTCGGCCCGTCGACGCCCCACGCCTTCGGCCACTACGGCTTCATCAACGTCATCTGCTGGGCCGACCCCGACCGCGACGTCTCCGTCAGCCTGCTCACGTCGGGCAAGCCGTTCCTCGGCCCGCACCTCTACCGGCTGTTCGAGGTGCTGCGCACGATCGGCCACGTCTGCCGGCGCCGCTGATCACGCCGGGCGTGATGGCTACGCCTCGCGGCATGGGAGCGATCCGATCGCTCGCTCGCTGGGTCCCGCGGGTCGCGATGGCCGCGGGGTCGGGCGCGCTCCTCGCCGCCATCGCGCCGCCGCGAAACCTCCACGGGCTGCACTGGGTCACGTTCGTGCCCCTCCTCGTCGCGCTGCGCCCGGGCGAGGCCCGGACGAGCGCGCGCCTGGCGTTCGTCGCCGGCTTCGCCGCGCAGGCGACGATCTTCTGGTGGATCGTCGCCACCGTCGTCCGCTTCGCGAGCCTGCCGAAGCCGGTCGCCTGGCTCTTGCTCGCCGTCTTCGCGGCCGTCTTCGCGCTGCCGTACGCCGCGGCGTTCGGGATCGCGCCGTGGCTGCGCGAGCGCCTGGGCGTGGCGTGGGTATTCGCGCTGCCCGCGTGGCTGGTCGCCGTCGAGCGCCTCTCTCCGCAGCTCTTCCCCTACTACCAGGGTGTCAGTCAGTACCGCGTAGCATGGGTCTTCCAGCTCGCCAGCGTCCTCGGTGTAATGGGTGTCTCCTACCTCGTCGTGATGGTCAATTGCGCCGTCGCCGAGGTCATCCTCCGGCTCCGCGAGCGCCGCCGGCTGCCGTGGCCTGCGTTCGGGGCCGTCGCGCTGATCTTCGCCGTGAACCTCGCGTTCGGCGCCGCCCGAACCGCCCGGGTCGACGCGCTGCTCGCGACGGCGCGCACGATCAAGGTCGCCCTGCTCCAGACGACGGCCATGCACCGCACGCCCTGGACCAAGCTCACGCGCCAGGTGATGCCCGAGCACCCCGACCTCGTGGTGTGGCCGGAGAGCGCCATTTCGCAGGACCCGACGGAGCCCGCGACGCGGACGCTCCTGTCGACGCTCGCGCGCGAGGGCCATTTCGATCTGTTCCTCGGCGGCGGCACGGTCGACCGCCCGGGGACGAAGGAGCGACGGGAGTACAACTCCGCGTACCATTTCGATCGCAACGGCGAGATCGCCGGCCGCTACGACAAGATGGTGCTGCTCCCGTTCGGCGAGTACATGCCTCTGTCGGACACGTTCCCTTCGCTGAAGCGGATCTCCGGGCCGAGCGACCTCGTCGCCGGCAAGGACCCGGTCGTGCTCCGCGCGGACGGCTACACCTTCACCGGCCCCATCTGTTACGAGGCGATCCTCGACGACCAGATGCGCAAGCTCTCGGGAGCCGACCTCATCGTGAACGTGACCAACGACGGCTGGTTCGGCGACACCGCCGCGCCCCACCAGCACGCGATGCTCGCCGCCGTGCAGGCCGTGCAGATCGGCCGGCCGCTCCTGCGGGTCGCGTACACGGGCACGTCGTTCGTGGTCGAGCCCCACGGGCGGATCCTCTACGAGACCAAGCCCTTCACCGAGGTCGCCGAGGTGCGGCCGCTGCGCCTCGCGTCGGTGGACACGCTCTATGGCCAGGGCGGCTGGCTGTTTCCGTGGGCCTGCGTGGCCGCCGCGATCGGGGCCATCCTGAAGGCGCGCCGCGCCACTCCGAAGGTCGCGCCCGCCGCTCCCCCGCCGACGGCGACGCATCCGCCGGCGCCCCTGGTCGCGCCCCCTGCCCCGTCGCCGCCTTCGCCCCTCGTAGACTGACAATCACCGACTCCACGACTGGCCACGACCGGCCGCGCGGATCGGGGGCGGGCGGCCGTCCGGCCACGACGGCCGGCGCGCGTCGCCGGGCCCCGCGACCGGACCTCGCAAAGTCCGCCGCCGGAATGCGCGGCCCGTGGCAGAATGCCGGCGACACCACGGTCGGCGGTGGGTGGCGCCCGCCACGCCCCCCCCGCCTGGCGCCTGCCCCCATGACCACGATCCCCGTCCTCGAGAGACCGTACGCCCGCGGGCCCCATACGACCGTCGACGACGATCCGCCGCCCGAGAGCGCCTTCAACCGCGCCGCGCGCGAGCTCGCGGCGATCCCCGGCTGCGTCGACATGATCGAGGTGCCCGCCGGTTCGGTCGTCGTCGAGGAGGGCTTTCACGACCGCGACATGTATTTCGTCGTCTCGGGGCACGCGATGCTGCGGCGCAGCGGCATCGACCTCGGCCCGCTCGGGCCCGGCGACCACTTCGGCGAGCTCGCGCTCATCGCGGGCCGCCCGCGCGCCGCGTCCGTGTACGCGATCACGGATCTGCGCCTCGCGCGCCTGCCTCAGCAGCGCTTCCAGGACCTCATCGCGAGCCACCCCGCCGTCGCGCTGAGCTTCATCCAGGAGCTCGTGAGCGTGCTCGGCAAGGAGCTCGCGGACATGACCGACAGCGTCGCGCTGCTCCTGCGGGAGAGGTCGCTGCCGCGCCGCACGCAGGTGCGCGTCCGCGTGGGCGCGGCGCCGATCGTCGTGCGCACGGGCACACCGGCGGCAAACCTCCTGCCGACCGAGGTCAACGGCCGCCCGGTCGTCGCCGCGCTCATCGATCGCAAGGCCGTGCCGCTGCTCACGCCGATCGCCTCCGAGGGATCCATCGAGCCGCTCACGACCGCGCACTGGGAGGGCCGCAAGATCTACCGCGCGAGCGTCGGCCTGCTCCTGCTCGAGGCCGCGCGCCGCGTCGAGGTGCGCCTCGACCTGCGCCTCGGCCCGTCGCTCGGCAGCGGCCAGATCGTCGAGGTGAACGGGTCGGGCGACCCACACGACCTGCCCGCGCTCGCCTGCACGCTCAGCGAGATGATGCGCACCCTCGCGATCGGCGACGCGCCCTGCCGGCAGGAGCTCTGGACGGCGGAGGAGGCGACCACGCACTTCCTCGAGCGCGGCTGGACGGACGCGGCCGCGCTGCTCCGCACCTGGCGCGACCCGACGGTGCCGCTCGTGAGCGCAGGCGAGGTGTACGCGCTCGCCCTCGGCCCGGTCGTGCCGAGCCTCGGCATGCTCCGCGGCTTCTCGGTCCAGGCGAACGACGGCGACCTCGTGCTCTCGTTCGGCGACGAGGATCTGCACGGCGCCCCCGGCCTCGAGGCCGCGCTCTCGATGCACGGCAGCTCGGCCCAGCGGCGGCGCGAGGCCAGCATGGCGCACGACCACCGAGGCTGGCTCGACGCGTTCGGGGTCACGAGCGTCGGCGCCTTCAACGAGCTCTGCGTCTCGGGCAAGGTCTCCGAGCTCATCCGCATGAGCGAGGGCTTCCACGAGAAGCGCGTCGGCCGCATCGCCGACGAGATCGCGGCCCGCCGCGGCGACGTGCGCGTGATCTCGATCGCGGGCCCCTCGTCGTCGGGCAAGACGACGTTCATCAAGCGCCTCGTCGTCCAGCTGCTCATCGACGGCCTCGAGCCGCTCGCGATCTCGCTCGACGACTACTACCTCGACCGCGAGCGGTCGCCGCGTGACGAGAATGGCGAGTTCGATTTCGAGGCCTTCGAGGCGCTCGACATCCCGCTCCTCCAGCAGCACTTCGCGCGCCTGCTCACGGGCGAGCGGGTGAAGACGGCGCGCTACGACTTCCAGAGCGGCAAGAGCCAGTCCGCGGGCGGTCCGGAGCTCGAGATGAAGCCGGGGGTGGTGCTCCTGCTCGAGGGCATCCACGGCCTGAACCCGCGCCTCTGGTCGGGGCTCCTCGAGCCGCACCAGGTCTTCCGCATCTTCATCGAGCCCGCGACCGCGCTCGCGTTCGACCGCCTGACGCGCGCGTCGGTCGCCGACCTCCGGCTCATCCGCCGCATCGTGCGCGACCGCCACCAGCGCGGGCACACCGCCGCGGCGAACATCGCGCGCTGGCCGAGCGTCCGCGCCGGCGAGCGCAAGCACATCTTCCCCTTCGAGCCGCAGGCCGACGCGATCTACGACTCGTCGCTCATCTACGAGCCTGCCGTGCTCAAGGTCTTCGCCGAACGCTATCTGCTCGAGGTGCCCGAGACCGATCCGGCGTTCACCACGTCGTACCGCCTGCGGCAGCTCATCGATCGCTTCGTCGCGATCTACCCGGACCACGTGCCGTCGACCTCGATCTTGCGCGAGTTCATCGGCGGCAGCGGCTGGGAGCGCTGATCGGTCGAGGTCGACCGGCACGTCCGCCGCGTCGACCGCGGACACGCCGACGGCCTCGGCGCTCGGGTCGCCCGACCCCCGATCACCGCCCCGCGGTCGCACCGAGCACCCGCCCGACCGGCTCGAAGTGCGCAATGCGGAGTCGGACACGACCGCACGCGATGCGTGGAACTCCTGGCAGGCCGGGCGATGGCCCCTCCCACCAGAGCCATACGCGACGGGTCGCACTCACTTTGTTGGTGCCGCTCGTCGGATTTCGTGACATTGCGAAGAGCGACATTCGGAGTCGACCCCGAGCACGCGCGCTCGCCGGCCTGGTGCCGGCGCCGGAGCGCGCCCTCGGCGGCGACCCGGAATGAGCGACCGGATGAGCATGAGCACGAGCACGACGCGAGCGATTGACGATCTGGTGGACCGGCTTGCCGGTGACATCCTGAACATCTTGGATCACGCACGGGAGGGACACCGCGCGCGAGTGCTCGCGACCGTGGCGACTCTGCTCGGCGGCCACGCGGCGGCCCTCGCGCCGAAGGCGACAAAGCCGGAGCGCGCGGCCCCGCGAACGCCGACGCCGGCGCCGAAGCCGAAGCAAGCGCCGAAGCCGAAGCAAGCCACTCTCCGCGCGGAAAAGCGCCCTGTCGAGCCGCCCAGCCCCGCGCCGGCGCCTATCGCTCCCGCGCCCGCCCCTGCGGCGCCCCCCTCTGCCGCGCGCAAGCCGCGGCCGATCCGGGCTCGCGTGATGCCGCTCGACAGGCACGTTGCTCCGGTGCCGGAGCCCGACGAAGAGCCGGTGTCGGAGCGGCGCGAGGGCGGGCCGTCCGCGTCGGAACGCGAGACGGCCGTGCTCGAGGCGGTGCGCCTCGCCGTCCGCGCGACCGCGGGCGAGGTCGCCGAGCACTGCGGGCTGCCGAACGGCACCGCGTACGTGGTCCTGCGCGCGCTGTGCGCCTCGCGGCGCGTGGCCAAGACGGAGACCTCGCGAGGCATCGAGTACAGCCTCGTGTCGACGGGCGGAATCCAGCCTTTCAAGCGTTCCAAGGCCACCGCCCCCGGAGCGGAGCCGGCCTCCGAGACCGTGCCGGCGACGCACGGTGAAGCCGAAGCCGCGGCGCACCTGGTGGCCTGATCGCGCCGCCCCGGCGGGGGGCGCGGTTGGCACCGACGCCGGGGATTCTGCGAGCAGGCCGCCGCCCGACGGGACCGAGGTGGCCACGAGCGCTCGGCGACGACGGTAGACGGCGTTGCCCTGGTTGCGGGGGCCTCGGCGCCCTCACCAAGGTCGAAGCCGGCCAAAGCCTCACGCGGGCCGCATCACGAAGCGGGGTCATCCGCCGGGGTTGGCGCGCTCTCGCGGCCTCGGCGGCAGGTCCCGACCGGGCCCCTACCCCGAGCGCAGCAGGCGTGTCCGCATCACGCGGCCCGCGCTTCGCTCCGACGGAGGCTCCACTTCAGCGCCGGCGGCGCCACGAACGTGGTCGCGATCACCATGACGACGATCGCCGAGTACGTGGCTCGATCGAACAAGGGCGCTCCGCCGAGCGTCAGGGTCATTCCCATGTTCGCGAAGATCAGCCCGACCTCGCCCCGCGGCACCATTCCGAGGCCGACGGTGATCCGATCGACGCCTTTGCCCGTCCCGAGCATCGCGGCCTGCTTGCCGACGATCGCGACGAACGTGAGCGCGGCGGCGAGCAGCGGCACGCCAGGGCCGAGGAAGGCGGCGAGGTCGGTCCGCAGCCCCATCATCACGAAGAACACGGGCGCGAGAAACGAGGTGATCGGCTCGACGAGGTCCTCGAGCCCGTGCTCGCCGCGGCTCGTGAAGTCCTGATAGTGCACGTCCTCGAGCACGAGGCCGGCTGCGAACGCGCCGACGATGGGCGCGAGGCCGGCGGCGCCCGCGGCCCACGAGAACAGAAAGCAGATCGCGAGCCCCACCGCGAGCAGCACGCCGCGCGCCTTGAGGCGTGAGGCCACGCGCAGCAGCCGCGGTGACGCCCACACGCCGGTGACGAGCGCGGCGACGAGGAACCCGGCCGCCTTCACGACGATGATCGCGATGCCCACGATCGAGGCGCTCGCGCCGCGGTCGGCCGCGGCGACCGCGCCGCCGACCACCGCGAGCAGGACGAGGCCGAGCACGTCGTCGATGACGGCGGCGCCCAGGATGATGCGCGCCTCCGGGGTCTTGCTGCGGCCGAGATCGGAGAGCACGCGGGCGGTGATTCCCACGCTCGTCGCGCTCAGCGCCGCGCCGAGGAACGCGTGTACGTAGGGACCGGATGCGGGCAAGAGCCAGGCGCCGACGAGCCAGCCGAGACCGAAGGGCACGACCACGCCGAGCGTCGCGACGGCGAGCGACGCCCAGCCGACGGCGAGCATCTGCGCGACGGTCGACTCGAGGCCGACGCGGAACAAGAGCAGGATGACGCCGAGGCGCGCGAGCAGGTCGAGCGCGGGATCGGCCTTCAGCGGCTCGAACCAGGGGACGCCCAGGATCACGGCGTTGCCGAGCACGACGCCCGCGACGAGCTCGCCGAGCACGGCCGGCTGGCCGACGCGCACCGCGAGGTCGCCGAAGAGCTTGGCGCAGAGCAGCACGACCGCGAGCGCGAGGGCGACGGCGGCGGTCGGGTCGACGTGGGCGCCCGCGTCGTTCGCGAGCGCGGGCGCGGCGCCGGCGAGGAGCACCGACGCGCCGAGGAGCACGGCGAGGCGGCGACGAGGCGGCAGGGTCATGTGCGCCGGGAGCATGGCCCGCGCGGTGAGCGCGTCAACGAGGAAGCACCGTGGCGCGCCCCGGGGGCAGCGGGTCCCACGCGAGCGCGTACCCCTGCTGCTTCGAGATGCGGTGCGGGCGCCCGCCATCGACGCGCATGACGTAGAGGCCCGGCCCTTCGCCGCCGGCGCGCGTCGAGAAGAACGCGACGAGGCGGCCATCGGGGCTGCACGCGGGCACGCCGTTCGACCCCGCTCCGCGCGTGAGCCGCACGAGGCCGCCTCCGCGCTCGCCGGTCACGACGAGATCGGTCGCCTTGCCAGCGCCCGCGGCGAACACGACCTTCACGCCGTCGGGGTGATCGCAGAACGTCGGCGACGAGGCCTGGATCGCCTCCGGGGTGACGGGCTTGCCGTCGACGAAGACCCGCCGCCCCATCCTGCCCTGTCCGACGAAGGCCGTGCGCCCCCCGGGGCCGAACGCGGGCTGCATGGCGAGGTCGACCTCGGAAGCCTGCTTGACCGATGCGAGGTCCGGGCCCGTGAAGAGACGAAGGGTGTCGCGCACGCCAATCGTGGCGGCGACGGCGCCCTTGTCGGGGGAAAACGCGAGCCCGTAGACGGATCCGCCGACGGCGAGGGGCACGGCCTTGCCGCCGGGACCGAACACCTGGTACTCGCCGCGATCGACGCTGGCGGCGTAGTAGAGCTCGCCTCGCTTGCCGAACGCGGCCGCGACCGCGACGTGATCGGGCGGCGACGCGGGCGCGAGGCCCTGGCCGTCCGAGTCGATGAGGAACACGCGGCGGGCGCCGCCGGACTCGCCGGCGAAGGCCATTCGGCTCGCGAAGCCGCCGGCGTGGCCGGTGAGCACGGCGAGCACGTGGTCGGCGAAGCGGTGGCCCTCGGGGCGGAGATCGACGGCGGGCGCGCGCACGGCCCGCGCGAACGACGGCGTCGGCGGGGGCTTCGGCTTCCAGGCGGGCCCGCGCTTGTCGGCGCCACTGGCAGCGATCGCGTCCTTGACGAGAAACCCCTCCAGCTCGAGCTCGACGTCCTCGCCCGTGCGAGCGACGCGCACGCGGATCACGGTCTCGGCGCCGCGGGCGGCGTGGTCCTTCAGATCGAGCCCGTCGGGGGGCGCCTTCTTGCCGAAGCGGGGCGCCTTCCTCGGCGCGAGCGGCGGCAACACCTCGAGCTCGCCGGAGAGATCGAGGTCGCGCGCGAGGATCTCGCGGAGGGTCGCCGTGTCGGCGTCGGCTTCGGGCCGGGTGACGATCGCGATCCGCGGCGGCGCGCGGGTCGAGGCGCCGGGCGGGACGGAGAGCGTGCCGAGCACGTCGTCACCGGCGGGCGGAGCGGGCTCGGCGACCGCTGGCCGGGCGCCGGCGATCGAGGCGACGAGGCACGCGGCGAGGGAGACGCCGCGTCGGGAGAGGGTCAGTTGCACCGGTCCTCCGTACAGACGAACGTGAGGCTGATCCGGCCGCGGAGCACGTCGGGGTACTGCGCCGGCGGCGGGGGGATGCGCTCGCCCTTGGAGGCCTCGAGGGCGAGGCGGGCGGCGGCGTCGAAGGCCGCGTTGCCGCTCGTGCCGAGCGAATAGCCGGTGACCCGCAGATCGGCGGACACCTCGACCGACGCGGGCGCGCGCAAGGGCGCGAGATCGGCGCGCGAGAGGCCGGTGCCGCGCACGCGGAAGCGCGAGGAGAACCAGCCGATGACGCGCGCCCGGTAGAGGTCGACCACGCGCGCCTTGAGCGGGTCCTTCTCGGTGCCCCCATCGACGCCGGCCGGGTGGCCCTCGTCGGCGTAGATGTCCTCGCCGGAGGCCCGCGGCGTCGGGTCGTCGTAGACGTCGACCTGCTTGCCGAAGCCGGCCGCACGGGCCGCGGGGGCGGGCGGCGTCGCGGACGGCGGCGTGGGCCGGATCCACGCCTCGGGCAGCTTGTACTGCCTGGCGCCGCCGAGCTTCAGCAGCGGCGAGTCGAGGTCCACCATCGGAGTCACGCGGATCGCGCGGGCGGCGCCCGGGTCGAGGTCGGGCGGCGCGGGCTTGCGATCGAGGTGCGCTGCGCGGATCGCGCCGACGGCGCCGACGTGGACGAGGACCGCCGCGAGCAGCGCGGTCGCGATCTCGCCGCGGCGAAAGTCGAGGCGAGGGCGCGAACGCGGGCGCAGCACGGCGACGTCCCCGATCACGGTGATGTGCCCTCCCGCGCGCGTCGGGAACGTCGAGGGCCGCACGCTCGCGGAGCGCGCCGCCCGCGGTTCGTCGGGGAACATCGATCCTGCCACGAGGGGACCTCGAGGCTACCAAAGCGCCCGCGGCGTGGCCAGGCGCGCCGGATCGGCCCGCGCGCGGCGCTACCGCGCGTCGCGCCTGCGCAGGAGCGTGACCTCGGGCCGGCCCTCGCCGAGGTGGGCCGTGACGAGGTCCGCGAGGCGCAGAAAGAGCCACGGCGCGCGCTTGGTCGGGCGCAGCTTGGCGAAGACGATGTCGTCGGCGACGAGGACCGCGTGCGTGACGGCGGGCCCACCGCCGGCCGCGGTGACCTCGACGAGGTCGCCGAGGCGCCCGGCCTCGCGCGGCACGAGCCGATAGTCGCGATCGAGCGCCTTGCGGGCGTCGGCCGGGTCTTGCGGCCTGTCGTCGGCCTTGCCGAAGAAGGCCAGCGCCGAGGCCGTCGCGTCCCACGGCGGGTCGTTCGACGACGGGTACGCGAGGGCGTGCGCTCGCGGGAACGCGGGCAACAGGCGCGCGACGTCGATCGCCCCGCCGCCGCTCGCGCTCGCCATCGACGCGAGCAGCGCGGAGACCTCCTCGCGGCGATCGCCCGCGCCCCAGTACGAGGACAGGGCCCCCACGTCCGCGCGCTCCGGGACGCGCAGCCGCACGAGCAGCGCGGGCGCGGCGGCGACCGCGCGCACGAGGGCGACCTTGTCCGCGGGCTCGGCGAGGCGCGAACAGACGAGGGCCCGGTCGAAGAACACGAGGTCGTCGCCGAGGGGCACGAGCAGCGCACGGATCTGCGCGCGGACTGCGGGGGCGACCGGAATGCCGGTGACCCAGCGCTCGGCGGCGGCGCGGCTGCGACGCACGGGGCGGTGGGGCTGAAGGCCCTGGCCCGACGCGAGCGCGGCCGCCACGAGCGCGCGGGCTGCGGGCGAGAGCGCGCCGACGACGGCGAGATCCGGCCGCAGGCTGCACGAGGCCTGCGAAGGCCGGGATCCGTCGCGCGCCGGGGTGCAGTCCAGGGTGCGCGCGAGCGCCGCCTCGAGCGGTCGATCGAGGCCGAGGCTCGTGACGAGCCGCAGGACGTTCGCCTTGCCGTGGCCCGCGAACCCCCACGCCGGGATCTCGGACGCGCACTCGTCCGGGGTCACGACCTCGTCGCGCAGGGCGATCTCGGCCTCGACGACCTCGAGGTCGCCCCACGGCCCCACGCTGGCGCGGGCCGCCGCGCCGGGGGACGCCTCCGGCACCGCGCTCGCCGAGGGAGCCGGCGGCGACGGCGGCATCGCGGAGACCGGGAAGCTCGCGACCTGGGTGGCGAGAAGGGGCCGATCTCGACGCGCGACGAAGTACGCGACCACCAGGTTCGCGGCGAGGAGCCCGCCGACGACGAGCCCGCGCGGCCACGGAAACGGCGGCCGCGCGCCCTCGCGGCGCGGCGTGCTCGACGGCGGCTCGCTCGCCAGCGGGGCCTCGCTCGGCGGGAGGTCCCCCACCCCCTCGGGCACGTCGTCGACCGGCGTCGGGCTCGGCGGCTTGCGGCCGGGCGGCGCCTGCCTCGACGACGGCAATGGGGAGCGAGATCGCTTGTTCTGCACGGCGCAACTCACCATGGCACGCCTCGCGAGACACGGAAGCTCGATCGCCGTACGAATGGGTCGAATCGGGAGCAAAACGCCCGGTTGACGGCACCAATGGCGCAGGACGGGCGCGCCTCGCCCGTGTCCCAATTTGCCTCATCGGACTACCATTCTGCGATCCTTCGCCGCATTGCCCCGCCCGGGACGCGCCACACCGTTCAACCACGCACGACGCGCGTCGGTCGTCGGTCGCTTCTGCGAGGCCATCGAGCTCCGGCGGCGGCGCGGCGCCGCTCGCTCGTCCCGAACCGGACCGACGCCGCGGGCACGGCTCCCGCGGCGACGGAAGCCGCGTACCATGCCGCCATGACCGCACCGTACCGTCCCCGTCGTCGCGGGCGCGGCACCGCCGAGGACCTCCGCCGCCGCCTGTGCGACGCTGTCATTGCGGCGCGACCGCCCGGGACACCCGTGCTCCTCACGCCGCACCTGCGCAGCTTCGGCCGGTTCGACCCGCCCGACGCTCACGTCCCCGACGCCTTCGACCCCCTCCCCTGGGACCGCTGACATGCCCCGACGGCCGACCTCCTCCGCATCCCTCGTCCTCACCACGTGCGCCGCCCTCGCGGGCTGCGGGAGCGGCGACGCGCCGCCCGGGTCGACCGCGACGATCGCCCCCGTCGATCTGCCCGCCGCCGGCTTCGGCGTGCGCGTCGTCGACGGCGATCGGCTGGTCGTCGCGTCCGCCGATGGCCGCGTCCTCCTCGACGGCCTCGCGCCGGCCGACATTGCCGACGACGCGCCGCCCCTCACGGGGTTCGCCGTCCGCGCGCGCACGACGAGCTACGAGATGCAGTTCGGATCGTTCAAGCCGACCGACGCGGACGCGGGCCCCTGGCGCCCCGCGCGCCGGATCGTGACCGCCGCGGCGGACGGCGCGGGCGCGGTCGACCTCGTCGACGCGGCCGGCGCGGTGATCGCGCGCCTCCGGATCGCGTCGGTGGGCGACGGCCACCTCGTCGTCGAGGCGACGCCGGGCGCGGGACCCGAGCGCCGCCTCTCGTGGGGCTTCGCGTGCGACGCCGCGGACCACTTCAACGGCTTCGGCGCGCAGTCCTGGGACGTCGACCACCGCGGCCAGACGGTGCCGACGTTCGTGCAGGAGGAGGGCGTCGGCAAGGCGACGACCGACGACTACGCGGGCCCGTGGTTTCTGCAGGGGAGGCGCCACTCGAGCCAGGCCCCGATCCCGAGCTACCTCGCGCGTCGAGGCTACGCGCTCACGGTCGAGACCACCCTCCCCTCGACGTTCGCGCTCTGCTCGGAGAGCGAGGCGGCCGCTCGCATCGAGATCGAGCTGCCCGCGAAGGTGCACGTCTTCGACGGCCCGACGCCGGCCGCCGCGATCGAGCGATCGACCGCCGCGTTCGGCCGCCCGCGGATGCCCCCGCGCGTCGCCTTCGCCCCGTGGAACGACGCGATCGAGGGCAGCGCGAGCGTGCGCGACACGGCGAAGAAGCTCCGCGACGCGAAGATCCCCGCGAGCGTGATCTGGACCGAGGACTGGCGCGGCGGCGACTGGAAGGGCGACAGCTACTCGCTCAAGGAGGAGTGGGAGGTCGACCGCGCGATCTACCCGGACTTCGAGGCGGTCGCCGACGACCTGCACGCGGCCGGGTTCGACTTCCACGTGTACTTCAACCCCTTCATCTACCAGGGGTCCAAGGCCTGGGCCGAGACCGAGCCGAAGGGCTGGCTCGTCAAGAGGACCGACGGATCGAGCTACCTCTTCACGGGCGCGAAGTTCAGCGAGTGCGGGCTCATCGACCTCGACGCGCCGGGCGCGCGGGCGTGGGCCAAGGGCAAGATGGCCCAGGCGATCGCCCTCGGCGCCGACGGGTGGATGAACGACTTCGCCGAGTGGCTCCCGACCGACGGAGTGACCGCCGCCGGCCCCTCGATGGCGCGCCACAACGCCTATCCCGTGCTGTGGCAAGAGGTCGCGCGCGAGGCGATCGACGGCGTGAAGGACGGCCACGACCGCCTCTTCTTCAGCCGGTCGGCGTGGCTGGGCACGCCGGCCCTCGCGGACGTGTTCTGGGCCGGCGATCAGCGCACCGACTTCCAGCCGGACGACGGGCTGCCCACCGTGCTGCCGATCGGCATCGGGCTCGGGATCGTGGGGATCTCGACGTACGGCCACGACATCGCCGGCTACCAGTCGGCCACGAACCCGCCGTCGACGCGCGAGGTCTTCTATCGCTGGACGGAGCTCGGCGCGTGGACGCCGGTCATGCGCACGCACCACGGCACGGCGCCCAAGAAGGAGTGGAGCCTCTGGAGCGACGCCGAGACGACCGCGCTCTACCGCCGCTACGCCACGCTCCACATGACCCTCGTGCCCTATTTCGAGGGTCTGGCGAAGGTCGCCTCGACCACGGGGATGCCCATCTGGCGCGGCCTCGCGCTCGAGTTCCCCGAGGACGAGGCCGCGTGGGGGATCGGCGACGAGGTGCTCGTGGGCCCGTCCGTGCTCCTCGCGCCCGTGATGAAGGCCGGCGCGACCTCCCGATCCGTGCTCCTGCCCGCGGGGCGGTGGTACCCGTGGGCCGGCGGCCCGGCGGTGGGCGGCGGCGCGACGGTCGAAGCGAAGGCGGCGGTCGAGGAGATCCCCGTGTTCGCGCGCGCAGGCGCCGTGATTCCCACGTTCCCCGAGGGCGTCCTGACCCTGACCCGGGGCAGCGCGGCGGTGCCCGACGCGACCCGCGTGGGCGACGATCGCGTGATCCGCGCATTCCTCGGCGCGAGCGGCGCCTTCACCGAAGCCTCCGGGCTCGCGTACGCGATCGATCACGTCGCCGACTCGGGGGCCGGGGATCTCGCCTATCGGTGGGAAGGCGCGCCGCTCGCGGCGTGTGCCGTGCCGGCCGTCGCCCCCTGCGTCGTCGCGGGCGCCGACGGCGGCGAGGCCCGGGTCACCGGGCCCGGCACGCTCGACGTGATCCGCGACGGCGCCGCCTGCGCGCACGTCCGCGCGGTCGGCGGCGCCGCCTCGCGCGCGCTGTCGATCATCGTGCGGCGCTGAAGCGAGGTCGGTCGATCGGGGCGGCCGACGCGAGCGCGGGGCCGCGAGGGCGTCGCGCCCCGTCGCGAGGGGGGCCGGAGCGGTGGGAGGCGCGCTGCCGGCCGACCCGCGGCGGGCAGCGCACCCCGTCCGGGTCAGCCTTGCCCGCGTCGCGCACGGCGGCGCCGGCCGGCCACGAGGAGCGCCAGGCCGGCGAACGAGACCGCCGCGGCCGCCCCGTCACCGCCAGGCTCCCCCGCGACGCGACAACCGCAGCCCTTCGCGTTGGACGCGTCGGGTGGAGCCGACGCCGCGGGCGCGCCGGTCGACGTCGCCGCGCCGCCCGCGGCCCCGGCGTCCCCGACCGATCCGCCGGCGCCACCACCCGTCCCGGCAGGGTGCCCGGCCGAGCCGCCCGAGCCGCCGCCGCCGCCCGCGCCGCCCGCGCCTCCCGCGCCCGCATCGGGAGCGGCCTCGCACGCGCCGGACTGGCACGTGCCCTTGGAGCACGCGGAGCCGTCCGCGAGCGCGGGGTTCGAGCACGCGCCCGTCCCCTTGTCGCACGCGCCGGCCGCGTGGCATTCGTCGATCGGTGCGCACTCGACCGGCGCGCCGGCCGCGCAGGATCCGGCGACGCAGCTGTCCGCCAGGGTGCAGGCGTCGCCGTCGTCGCACGACGCGCCGTCGACCTTCACCGGGGCCGAGCACGCGCCCGTGGCCGGATCGCAGGCCCCGACCTCGTGGCAAGCGTCGATCGCCTGGCAGGCGACCGGCGCCCCCGCGGCGCAGACGCCCGCCGCGCACGTGTCGGCGGTCGTGCAGGCGTCGCCGTCGTCGCACGACGCACCGTCGACCTTGACGGGGTTCGAGCACGCGCCGGTGCCGGGGTCGCACGCGCCCGCCTCGTGGCAGCCGTCGATCGCGGCGCACACGACCGGCGATCCCGCGGCGCACGCGCCGGCGAGGCAGGTGTCGCCGATCGTGCACGGGTCGGCGTCCTCGCACGCGGTGCCGTCGGCCTTCGCCACGATCGAGCAGGTGCCCGACTGCGGATCGCACGCGCCGGGCTCGTGACACGGGTCGGGCAGCGGACAGACGACCGGCGCCCCCGCGGCGCACGCGCCGGCGCTGCAGGTGTCGGCGATCGAGCAGGCGTCGCCGTCGGAGCAGGCGGTGCCGTCGGCCTCGGGGAGGTCCGCCGGGCAGGTGAACACCTTGCCATCGCAGCTCTCCGCGGCATCGCATGCGCCGACCGAGGCGCGACACGGCACGTTGGCGGCCGCGGGCTTGTCCGCCGGGCACGTCAGCGCGACGCCGTCGCAGGCCTCGGCCGCGTCGCACACGCTCGCGACCGCGCGGCACACGGCGTTCTTGGCGCGAGCGCCGCAGACGCCGCTCTTGGCGCCGCCGGCGGCCACGCTGCAAGCCTGGCAGTCCTTCGTGTCCCCCGCGCCACAGGCCGCATTGCAGCAGACGCCGTCCGCGCAGAAGGCGCTCGTACAATCCGCCGCGAGCTTGCAGGCCGCGCCGAGCGGCGACAGCCGGCTCACGAGGCGCGCGCGCACCCGCTCGGCGACGGCGCCCGCGCCCGTGTCGTAGTTCTGATAGGCGATCAGCGACTGCCCGGTCCGGGCCGAGGCGAGCGCAGTCGACTGCTCGTTCGTCGTCCCCTGCGAGACGGCGACGCCTCCCGCGGGCTGGACGACGGCCGCCTTGCTCACCCAGGTCGCGTAGACGTCGAGCGAAATGGCGGACTGCAGGTCCTGCCACGCGACGACGTAGTCGTAGCCATCGAACACCACGGATGGCGCGACCTGGTCGGCCACGTTCGAGGTGAGCGCGACCCCGGCCGCGTCGGTCACCGTGCCCGCCGCGGCGACGCGCGCCGCATAGACGTCCTGGTTGGCGGCGCGTCCGTCCTGCCAGGCGACGAGCCACGCCGCGCCGTCCGAGGCGACCGAGGGGGCCGCTTGCGCGAGCGCTGCGTCCGAGATCACGAAGCCCGTCGCATCGGTGACCACACCGGCCGTCGTGAGGCGCGACCCGTAGATGTCGAGCGTGCCGCCGCGGAGATCCTGCCACACGACGAGGTGGCTCGTGCCATTGAAGGCGATCGCCGGCGCGGTCTGGTCCGTCAACGCAGCCGAGACCGCGACGCCGGACGGGTCGAGCACGAGGCCCGTCGCGTCGACGCGAGCCGCGTAGATGTCCTGGGTGCCGCCGCGCGTGTCCTGCCACACCACCATGTGATTCGTCCCACCGAACGCGACCGCCGGCGCGGCCTGCGCGAGGGCCGCGACGCCGATGCCGATGCCGGACGGGTCGAGCACGACGCCCTGCGGCGAGAGCCGAGCGCCGTACACGTCCAGGGTCCCGTTTCTGCCATCCTGCCAGACGACGAGCCAGTTGCTCTTGTCGGCGGAGATCGCCGGAAGCGTCTGCTCGCCGGGCGCCGTCGCGACCGTGATGCCGGCCGGGTCGAGGACGGTGCCATCCGCCGCGAGGCGCACCGCGTAGATGTCGAGGCTCGCCGCGTTGCGGTTGTCGGCCCACGCCACGAGGTAATTGGTCCCGTCGAAGCCGACGGCGGGCACCGTCTCGGCGTTGCCGCCGCGGGCGAGGCCGAGGCCGGCGGGGTCGAGGAGCGCGCCGTTCTGCGCGACGCGCGCGCCGAACACGTCCGCCGTGAGGTTGCGGGCGTCCTGCCAGACGGCGAAGAAGCCGGCGCCGTCCGACGCGACGGCGGGCGCCGTCTGACTGCCCGCCGACGAGGAGATCGGCAGGCCGCCGAGATCTTGCACCTGGCCAGCGGCGGAGAGCCGAGCCCCGTAGACGTCGGCGGTCGCGTTGCGGGCGTCCTGCCAGGCGACGAGGTAGCTCGTGCCGTCCCACGCGAGCGCGGGTACCGACTGGGTACCGAGCGCCGTCGAGATGGCGAGGTCGTTGGCATCCGTCGTCCCGGCCGCCGTGACGTGGGCGCCGTAGATGTCGTTCGTCGCGTTCCTGGCATCCTGCCACACCACCAGGAAGGCGTTGCCATCGGACTCGACCGCGGGGTTCGACTGCGCGGCGGCGTTGAGGTTGATGGCGAGGTTGGCGGCCAGATCGATCACGTTCAACGAGGCGCCCGTGGGGGCGACCCGAGCCCCGTAGACGTCGGCGTTGCCGTTGCGAGGGTCCTGCCAGACGGCGAGGTAGCTCGTCCCGTTGAACGCCACCGCGGGCGCCGTCTGCGCGAAGCTCGCGCTCGAGATCAGGACGCCTCCGACGTCGACCGGCGTGCCGTCCAGCGCGATGCGCGCGCCGTAGATGTGGGTCGAGCTGCGCCCATCCTGCCAGACGGCGAGGCAGCTCACCCCCGGCGCGCAGGCGATCGCCGGCGCCGTCTGCGATCCCGGGGCCACGCAGATCGGATTGGCCCCCGGGTCGAGCGGGATGCCCGCCGTGCTGACGCGGGCGGCATGGATGTCGAGCTGCCCGGACCGCTTGTCGGTCCACACTACGGTGTAGCTCGTGCCATTGAAGGCGACGGCCGGCGCGGTCTGGTCGCTCGCGGCGGTGCTGATGGCGATGCCCGACGGGTCGAGCACGTCGCCGTTCTTGGTCACTCGCGCGCCGAAGACGTCGTTGGCGGACACCGCCGATCGAAAGTCCTGCCAGACGACGAGGTAGTTCGCCCCGTCGAACGCGACGGCGGGCGCGGTCTGGTCGCCGGAGGCCGGCGCGACGATGGGGTCGTCGACCGCGATCTCGGGCCCGATGAGCGGATCGAGAATGGCGGGGTAGGTCGCGTCGTCGACCACCTCGGCCGGCACGGCCAGGACGATGGACTCGCCCTCGAGGCGCGCGCGGACCTCGGTCCGGCGGCCGCTCGCGTCGACGAAGGAGGCATGCCCGTAGCGCACCCCGACGCCGGTCACCGGATCGCGGAAGTGGAGGCCGCCGTCGGTCTCGCCGGCGAACTCCTCGCCCGACACCTGGACTCGCACGACGAGGTCACCCCGGCCAGCCGGGCGCCTGCCGAAGACCCAGCTCTGCTCCGCGCCTGCCTCGGAATTCTCGACCCGCTCCTCGAGGGCGTCGCCACGATGGAGGAGGAGGCCGCCGCCCTCCGCGACGGCCACCTGCGCGCTGGGCGGCGCGGGCGGCGTCGAGGCCCGACCGACCGAGGTGAGAGAGAGCCGGAGCGGCGCCCCGACGACGGGCCGAGTCGCGTCCCCCTCGTCGGCGGGCGCGAAAGGCGTCACCTCGAGCGTGCCGGACGCGGCCGCGGCGACCCGATACGTGGCGTGCTCGCCGACGAAGCCCCCCGCCTCGGCTCGATATCCGAAGTGGACGCGCCGAATGACCCGCGACAGGTCGAACGGGGCGGACACCGAGGCGCCCGCCGACGCGACGGGGGCGAGACCGATCGGGTCGCTCGCCGGCGACGGCACCGGGGCACCGCCTCCGCCACCGATCCCGACGTCCGATCCACCACAGGAAGCCACGATCAGTGCAGCGGCGAGGAGCAGAGGCGGGAAGCGTAAGCGCATCGTCGCATCGGACCAACTGCGGGCCGGTCCGTCAAGAACGGCAGATTGCCACGGGGGGCCGAGGCCGCGGCGCCGCGACATCGCAGGATCGAAAGGAGCCCGGGTGAAGTGAGTTGGCCGAGAAGTGACGAGGCTTGGAGAGCCATTCGACGTTGACAGACACTGCGAATCATGCGACCGCAGAGTCCATGAGCCAAATCAACCCCGAGATCCGCTCGCGCATCGAGGCCTTTGCCACCGACCTGACCGCGCTAATCCAAAAGGCAGCCCTCGAGGCCGTCGTGAACGCCCTCGGTGCCCCCGCCGCGCCGGCCCCCAAGCCGGCCGCTCGCGCCGCCGCCAAGGCCGCTCCGGTGAAGGCCGCCGCCCCCGCGAAGGCCGCCGCTCCGGTGAAAACGGCCGCCCCCGTGAAGGCCGCCGCTCCGGTGAAGGCCGCCGCTCCGGTGAAGGCCGCCGCTCCGGTGAAGGCTGCCGTCCCCGCGAAGAAGGCCGCTCCGCCTCCGGCGAAGAAGGCGGCTGTCGCTCGTCCGAAGGGTGAGAAGCGCCCGCCGACGGAGATCGTCAAGACCACCCAGCGGCTCGTCGACTTCATCAAGGCGACGCCGGGTCAGGGCATCGAGGCCATCGGCAAGGCGCTCGCCACTCCGACGAAGGATCTCACGCTCCCGATCAAGAAGCTCCTTTCGGAGAAGCAGATCACCGCCCAGGGTGAGCGCCGCGCCACCAAGTACTTCCCCGGCTGAGGCGAGGCACGACCCCCGCTCGTCACTCGACGAGCTCGGGCGTGGCGCCGCGCTTCGACGGCGGAGCGAGCGAGCCCGCTTTCGGCGGCGCGAGCGGCGGCGGCGCGGGAGCGAGGGTGTCGGCCGACGCGGCCGGCCGAGCGGCAGAGACGGCGGCGGACGCCAGCGCGGCGCTGGCCACCTGGGCGCTCGTGACCGGCGCCACGCTGGCTCCACGCGAGCGAGCTGCCCACAGGCCCACGAGCGCGAGCCCGAGGGCCATGGCGCCGACGATGGCAATCCCCAGCAGCGGCCGCGCCGGCGGGGCGGACGGCAGCGACGCAGGCAAAGGCATCGCCCCGGGCTCGTTCCACGCCGCGAGCTCCGCGGCGGTGGGCGGCCTGGGCGGAGCAAGCCTGCGCACCGTCGGCGAATGTCGCGAATCCGGCTTCGCCCCCGGGGCGAGGCGGGCCTTGTTCAGGTCGACCGCCTTGAGCAGGCTGCGCGGCGTGGGTGCGCTGGTCGGACCCACGGACGCGGGGGCGTCGCTGGCTCCACCGGAGCCCTGAACCGCGCCCGGCGGCACCCCGGCCGAGCCCTCGTCTCGCCCTCGATCGTCTTCGGACATGCGCCGCGATCATAGGCGAGGCCGCCGCACCGGCCACGGCTAATTCGTCTCGCGGCACCGTCGCCCGGTAATGGTGAGGCGCCGTGGGCCGCCGACCGGCTGCGGGCCGCGCACTCCGCGGATCGGACTCCTCGAATGCCGGAGCCGCAGGGCGGCGCGCGGAGCGGTCGCGACCGCCCGCCGGTCAGGGCACCGCGGCGCCCGCGAACGCGACGTGGGAGTAGCCGCTGTCATTGGTCACGTACGCCGTGTAGAGCCGGCCACCGCTCCACGCGGTGCCGATGTAGTCGCCGAGCCAGAGCGCACTTCCGCGCTGAAGGTTGAAGATCAGCGCCGGGTCGACGACGACGCTGGGCTCGAACGAGGCGGCCCCCACCGGCAGGCGGGCGCGGCGCAAGGACCCGACGTCCCCGTCCACGTCACCCGCGTAGTAGACGACGTCGAGCGATCCGTCGTCCTCCCGCGCGAGCGCGGGGAGCAGGTAGCCGGGCGCCGAGACCGGGTCGTGCGCGTCGAGGCGCAGGTCGAAGGTCGCGCCTCCGTCCGTCGATCGCGCGAGCCGGATGCCATCGAGTCGCGCCGTCGTCTCGACTCCGGGGAAATCGGTGCTCAGGCCGTACGAGACCCAGACCTCGTCGCCCTCGGCCACGCAGGCCGGGTCCTCGTAGGCCAGCGCCTCCTTCGGCGACGTCGAGACATGCACCTCGTTCGACCACGTCGCGCCCTGGTCGTCGCTGTGGACGAGCTCGATGGCCTGCACGGTGCCGGAGGGCCCCATCCGCGGGTAGGTCACCCAGAGCCGCGCCCCGGTCTTCGCCGCGCACGGATAGGCGAGGTTGCGGAAGCTCGAGAACGAGGGGTCCTCGGCGATGACGCTCTCCTGCCAGGCCTTGCCGTCGGCGCTGCGGGAGGCCACGAGGGCGAGGCCCGAGTTCGATTGACGCGAATAGGTGACCACCGCGGTCCCCTGGTTCGTCACGGCGATCCAGGGCTTGTCGTAGAACGCGCTCGCGTCGGCCCCGCTCACGGCGACGGGCGCTTGAAACGTGGTCGCGCCGGAAGCCGCGCGCGCGACATAGACATGCATGTCGAAGGGGTTGCCCTGCGGATCGCGCCGGAAGCCGACCCACGTGAGGTAGAACCCCCCGTCGGCGGTGACGGCGAGGACCGGGTCCGACCCGTCGCGACCGGCGGGCGACTCGATGGTGAGCGGAGGAGCCCATGTGGCGCCCCCGTCGCTGGAGAACGTGTAGCCGATGCGGGCAACCATGCTCGGCGGCATCGAGATCCAGGCGACCGCGGCGAGGCCGGACGGACTGACCGCGAGGTGCGTCTCGGCCTCGATCACGGAATCCGGGTCCTCGGAGATGACCTGCGCGGTGCTGGTCTGTCCGCCCTGACCCCCGGCACCACCCGGCCCGGTACCGCCTGGCCCGATGCCGCCTGCCCCCCCGCCGCCCGGCCCGGCGCCGCCCGGCCCGGCGCCCCCTGGCGCCTGACCGCCCGGGCCCGCGCCCCCCGGCGCTCCTCCGCCAGCTCCGGCGTCGACCTCCGGGGACTGGAGCGCTGCCGCCGGGGTCACGCGGAGCTCGCTGCGACCTCCACACGCGGCCGCAGCGCCGATCGTCGTGGCAAGAGCGACCGCGGCGAACCTGGGAGCGCTACCGATCATGGGCTCCGCGTACCGCATCCGCGCGCCGGCGCGAAGCACCCGCCGGGCACGGAGGAGAGCGATTCTCCGCGGACGGCGCCCGCCGGCCCCAGCGAGACGCCTTGTGCGTGCGACGGAACACGGCGACGATGCCGCCACCATGATGGTCGTCTTCGAGGTCTTCCTCACCGCGGGCGCCGACGCCGACAACCTTCTCACCCCCGAGACGCGGACCGAGACCGGCGCGGTCCTGATGACGCTCGCCGAGGCCGAGGCCGTGGGCTTCGCCGGCATGCCGGCCGACCCGGAGGGCCGCGATCGACGCCTCATCGCGGTCCGCAAGGCCGACGCGAAGTGGATCCACCGCGCGCTCGAGGCGAGCGAGATCGTCGGCAGCTTCCGGATGTTCGACGTCGACTGAACGCCTCGCCGGCGCGCGATTCCGACTCGCGCGCGCGCCGCCGAGGCTGCGCGTCAGCCGATCTCGCGGCGGGTCAGCGCGACGGGCGGCGGCGGGCTCGAGGGGCGCGCCAGCAGGAAGCCCTGCGCGTAGCGGACGCCTTGATCCCGGACCGCGTGCAGCTCGTCCAGGGTCTCGATGCCCTCGGCGACGACGCGAGCGCCGAGCCCGTCGCAGAGCTCCACGATGTGCCGCACCAGCATCTGCTGGCGAGGCTTCTGGTGTAGCCCGGTGACGAGCTTGCGATCGAGCTTCACGACCTCGGGGTAGAGGTCGACGATGTACATGAGGTTCGAGTATCCGGCGCCGAGGTCGTCGACCACGAGGAATACGCCTCGCGATCGGATCTCCCTGAGCACCGTGTGGCAGAACTCGTAATGGCTGATCGGCACCGACTCGGTGATCTCGAGGAACACCGAGTGCGGGTGGGCATAGAGGGGATCGTCGGGCCGCACGAGGTAGCGATCGTTGAGCTCGCTCGGGTGCACGTTGAGAAACAGCGGCGCGTCGGGGCACCCCTCGATGGCGAGACCGCGCAGCAGACGCCCGAGCTCGCCGCACCGATCGGCTCGGACCGCCTCGGTGAAGAGGACGGTCGGGTCGACGAAGTAGGGCGACTTGCTCCGCGCCAGCGCCTCGTACGCGAAGATCGACCCCGATTTCAGGTCGACGACCGGCTGGAACACGACCTCGATCTGGCGCGCGCCGATGGCCTGCTCCAGGTGCGACGGATCGTCACGACGGCTCGGCGGCGGCGGCCTGCGCGAGCGGCCGCTCGACGACTCCGACGGCGGTATCGACGCGTCGCGGGCGCGGGGCTCGACCGACGGACCGGTGCGAGCGCGCGCGCTCGGCGGCGCGGGCACGTGCTCGCGCAGCGTCGGGGTGCGCTGCGGCGCGTCGGACTTCGCTTCAGGAGCCGGAACCGAGCGATGCGCGATGTGCCCCCGGTCGCGCGCCGGCGACCCGGCGAGCCACGCGAGCGACGACCGCGATCGAGGGGCCGAGGTGCGGATCTCCTGATCGACGACGACCGGCGTCGCCGACGCAGCACGCCGTCGATCTGCGGGCTTCTTCGTGGCCGAGTCGGCCGAGGCGGCTCGCGCGTCGGGCAAATCATCCTGCGCTTCGGGCGGCGGCGGCGCGACCGTCCGCCGACGCTCCGGCGGCACGCTCTTGCGAGGCGCGCCCGGCGGCATGCTCTTGCGGATCGCGGCCGGAGGCGACTCGCTCGACCGTTCCTCGCGTCCCGGCGACTGCGTTCGTTGAGTTTTCACCACACGCCAGCATCAGCCTATCGCGAACAGAGCACCGGAAGGCAACCCATCGTACATGCCGGGCATACTCCTCGCGCGGAGGCGCCCGTGTCGACAACCCCGCTCGTTTCCGACATGATCGCCGCTCGTATGGCGGCCTCGCCCGCCGTTGAGGAATACGCATGCGATTCAAGCCGATGGCCCTCCCCTGCCTCGACGCGGCCGACGCCGCGCCCCCGCGATCTCGGACCGGGAGCCGGATCGGGCTGGCGTGGCTCCTCATGGCGAGCGCGTCGACGCTCATCGCGTGCGGCAGCGCGGGGGACGGCGGCGGGGCCCCCGCGCAGTCCGGCACGGGCATGGGCACGGGCACGGGCACGACGAGCGGCAACGGCGGCGCAGGCACGGGCGGCGCGGGCAAGGGCGGCGCGACGACGGGCGCCGGCGGGCACTCGCAAGGCGGGCACGGCGGGGCGTCGACCGGCTCGGGCGGCGCGGGTGGGAGCGGCGGCGCGGGCAAGGGCGGCGCGACGACGGGCGCCGGCGGGAGTGGCGGCGCGGGCGCGACCGGGGGCCACGGCGGCGCGGGCGGGCAAGGCGGACAGGGAGGCGCGGGCGGTCAGGCCTGCGGGGCCGGCCAGACCTCGTGCGGCGGCGCGTGCGTCTCGCTCGGATCCGACGCGAGCAACTGCGGGCAGTGCGGGGCCGTCTGCCCGGCGGGGGCGAGCTGCTCGGGCGGCAATTGCCTCTGTCCGCAGGGCCAGCTCCTCTGCAACGCGCAGTGCGTCGTGATCTCGAACGATCCCGACAACTGCGGCGCATGCGACGTCGTCTGCGCCGGCGGCCAGCAGTGCGCCGGCGGCAAGTGCGCGTGTCCGCAAGGCCAGGCCTTCTGCGGCGGCTCGTGCGTCGAGGTCGCGAGCGACCCGAAGAACTGCGGCAAGTGCGGCACCGACTGCGGCGCGAAGGACGTCTGCAACGGCGGCAAGTGCGCGATCGTGTGCGACCCAGGCCTCACGGCATGCGGCGGCGCATGCGTCGACGTGGGCGGCGACGCGAAGAACTGCGGGGCCTGCGGCGCGACCTGCCAGGGCGCGCCGAACGCATCTCCAACCTGCGCGGGCGGCGCGTGCGGCGTCGCGTGCCTGCCCGGCTTCCTCGACTGCGACAAGGACCCGGCGGACGGCTGCGAGGTCAACGGCCAGGGCGACGCGAAGAACTGCGCCGCCTGCGGCGCGGCGTGCGCGGGCGCGCCGAACGCGGCGCCCACCTGCGCGCTCGGCGCGTGCGCGTACACCTGCCTCGCCGGCTTCGCCGACTGCGACAAGCTCGCCGCCACCGGCTGCGAGGCCGCGCTCGCGACGGACCCGATCGACTGCGGCCAGTGCGGGGTCGTGTGCCCGCCCGCGCCGAACGCGGTCGGCGCGTGCGCCGGCGGCGCGTGCGGCTTCGCGTGCCTTGCGGGCTTCGCCGACTGCGACGGCGATCCGGCGAACGGCTGCGAGGTCGACCTCGGCGGCGACGCGAAGAACTGCGCTGCGTGCGGGAAGGCCTGCCTGGTCCTCCCCAACGCGACGTCCACGTGCACCGGCGGCGCCTGCGGCTTCGCTTGCCAGCCCGGCTTCCTCGACTGCGACGGCCAGGCGAACGACGGCTGCGAGGTCTCGAGCGAGGACGACGCGCTGAACTGCGGGGCGTGCGGCTCCGCGTGCAAGCTCCCGAACGCCAGCGCGGGCTGCGCGGGCGGCGCGTGCAAGGTCCTCTCGTGCGACCAGGGCTTCACCGACTGCGACGGCAAGCCCGCCACCGGCTGCGAGGTCGCCACGGCGACCGACGTCGGCAACTGCGGAGGCTGCGGCTTCGCCTGCGACGCGCCCGGCGTCCAGGCGAAGAAGTGCGTCGGCAGCGCGTGCACGCCGGCGTGCGCGGCCGGCAAGGCCGACTGCAACGGCCCCGCCCCCGGCAACGTCGACGACGGCTGCGAGGCGACGCTCGCGACCGACTCGAACAACTGCGGCGCGTGCGGCGTGGCGTGCGGCGCCGGGCAGCAGTGCTGCGGCGGCGGCTGCCAGCAGACGTCGAATTGCGCGCTGACGATGTCGGACGTGAGCCCGCCCGTCGGCTGGCGCAACGGCGGCGACTTCCTCACGATCACCGGCACCGGCTTCGGGCCTGGCGTCAAGGTGCTCGTCGACGACGGCGTCGCGCCCGCGTGGGCGAAGGACGCGACCACGCTCTACGTGCAGACCCCGCCGCACCCGGACGGGGTCGTCGACGTGAAGATCACGATGGGCGCGGACACCGTCGTGCGGAAGGGCGGCTTCAGCTACCAGGCGCTCGGCGTCTCGTCGCCCTGGCAGATGAAGCCCATGGCCAAGGTGCGCGGCGAGCTGCCCGGCGTCACCGTGATGGCGAACGGCAAGGTGCTCGTCGTGGGCGGCACCACAACGCCCGACAACTCGAGCCTGACGCTCGCCACGGCCGAGATCTACGACCGGAAGACGGACACCGTGACGGCCGCCGGCAACGCGATGGCGACGCCGCGCTGGCGCGACAGCGCCGTGACCTTGCTGACCGGCAAGGTGCTGGTCGTCGGCGGTTGCCAGGGGTGCGCCGGCGGCAGCTCGCTGTCCGCCGACCTCTACGACCCGACGACGAACCTCTTCACGGCGGCCGCGCCGCTGAACGCCGCGCGCAACGTCACTCGATCCGTGCTGATGCCGGACGGCCGCGTCTTCGTGTCCTCGTTCGAGGCCGGGTCCGTCGAGATCTACGACCCGGTGAAGAACACGTGGAAGCTCGTCGCCCACGCGCAGGCGCACGTGTACGGCTTCGTCGTCCGCCTGCGCGACGGTCGGGTGATGATCGGCGGCGGCGACGGCGGCAACAAGGTCGTCGAGCTGTTCGATCCGGTCACCGACACGTTCACCGTCACGGGCTCGCTCAACACCGGGCGATCCATGCTCAGCGCCCACACGCTGCCGGACGGGCGCGTGATGGTCATCGGCGGCGCCAGCTCCTCCGCCGGCGGCGTGACGGTGCCGCAGGCGACGATGGAGACCTGGAGCCCGGCGACGGGGCTGTGGACGTTCTTCCCCGTCAACCTGACGACGCCGCGCTGCTGGCACGCGAGCGCGCTCATCCGCGACGGGTCCATCCTGGTCATGGGCGGCTACCCGACGAACGGGTCGTGCACCGCGACGGCGGCCGTCGAGCAGGTCGACCCGGTGGCCAACCTCGTCAAGCCGTTCGCGAGCCTCGGGCACGCGAACACGGAGTGGAACGCGGTCACGATGCTCGACGGCTCGGTGCTGGCGGTCGGCGGCGGCGCGTGCGGGCAGTCGTCCGCGCTGCCGGACCGCGACTTCCTGCCCGGCGCGCTCTGATCGACGGCGGCCGTTGCAGTACGTCACGACCTGCCCGTTCCGCGTCGCGACCGTCCTCTGGCAGGCGAGCCCCGGCGCGTGGACGCTCACGACGTGCGTGAAGATCACCTACGCCCTCGTGCACGAGGGCGAGGCGACGGTCGCCGAGGAGCAGGACCCGGTCGAAGGGCCGCGCACGTGGGACGACGCCCCGCGGGCAAGCCTGCGCGCGCCGGGCGACTACGCGCCGATCAAGCGCCGGGTCGACGTGCTCGTGACGGGCCACGCCTTCGCGCCCCCGGGCCGCGGCCCGGTCGAGTCGCTCGTGGCGCGTTACCGCATCGGCGAGCTCGGCAAGGCGCTGCGCGTGGTCGGGGATCGCGTGTGGACGCCGACGGGCGGGGCGCTCTGGCCCTCCGCGCCCATCCCCTTCCTCTCGATGCCCCTGCGCTGGGAGCGCGCGGCGCGCACGGTCGACAACCCGGTCGGGGTCGACCCGAGCCGCCCGCCCGTCGCCGGCGCGCCCGCGCTGCCCAACCTCGAGCTCGCCGACGGCGACCCGAGCGAGGATCGGGTCGCGGGCTTCGGACCGATGGCGCCCGACGGGCCGGCTCGGCGCGCGCTGCTCGCGCCCGAAGCGTGGGCGTGGGCGCAAGGCTTCCGCTCCGGAGCCGCCGTGCACGATCCGACGCCGCGCGGCTTCGACTTCCGGTTCTTCAACGCGGCGCCCGCCGATCAGCAGGTCGACGCGCTGCGGGCGACGGCGACGATCGTGCTCGAGCACCTGCACCCGCGGCACGCCCGGCTCGTGACGCGGCTGCCCCCCGTTCGGCCGAGGCTGACGCACGAGGCGCGGGGCGTCCGGACGGAGGTCGGCCTGAGGTGCGACACCCTGGTCATCGACACGGACCGCGCGGTCGCCATCGTCTCGTGGCGCGGCTCGACCGAGGTGCCGGGCGCCGACGCGCGCGAGCTCGGTCGACTCGCGATCGGCGCCGAGGCCAACGGGCAGGCGATCCGCTTCCCGGGCTTCGAGCGCGGCGTGGTGCTCGAGGAGAGCGCGCCGGGGTCGCGGCTCGACGCGGCGCCGCGACCGCCGGTCGGGTCGAGCCCGCGCTTCGGCCCGCCTCCGGCCATCGCGCAGCGGGCGGAGGAGGCGCGCCACGCCCCGGCCTCGGTGCCCTTCGCGCCGCCGCCGGTCACGTTCACGCCGCCGATCGTGCCGCGACCGGCCGCGCGAGGCCCCCAGGTCGATCCCCCGACGCGCCCGAAGTGGAGCGATCGCCCGCGCCTCGACACGCCGCCGCTCGATCCGGACGATCGGACGATCGCCCTCGTCAGGCCCTCGATCGACGCCGATCACCGCGCGCGCGCGGTCGCGGTCGCGATCGAGCCCGCCGAGGCGGCGACCGCGGCGGAGCTCGCGACGGAGGGATCGATCCCGACACGCACCGACCTCGTCGTCCGTCCGCTCACGATCGAGGCCCTGCCGTTCTCGCCGACGCTCGAGGCACCTCCGAGCGCGCCCGCGCACGCTCGCCTCGACGCGCTGCACGAGGACGCCCCGCGCACGGTGACGGCACGGAGGCGCCTCGACGCGGCCGAAAGCACCCGCGAGATCCGCCTCGACGCGCTCGTTCGCCACGCGACGCCGTTCGAGGGCGCGCCCGACGACCCCGCCTCCAGCCCGCCGCCCGAGGCGCCCGCACCGCCGCCCCCTGCGCCCGGCGTGCGCCGCGCGAGCTGGGACGATCCGGCAGCCGCCGCCGAGCCGCCGCCGACGCGGCCGTCGGTGCTGCCGTCGACGGCCCCGCCGCCCCCGGCGATCGAGCCTCCGCCCATGATCGGCCCGATCCAGCCGACGGCCCCGACGACCGCCACCGTGACCCCGTTGGAGCCGGAGATCGCGCCCGAAGGCGCCGACGAGGGTCCGCGCGATCTCGCGCTCGAGGAGTACGCGCGCGTGCGCGCACGCCTCGCCCTGCAGCCCGGCGAGCGGGAAGCGCACTTCCTCGCGGAACGCCTCACCGATCGTTCGTGGCGCGCGATCGACGACCGATGGCTCGCGGCGATCGGGGCCGAGACGCGCCGCGGGCGGTCGAAGCTGCTCGCGCGCTTCGACGACGCCTACGTCGCCGAGCAGGAGGCGCTGCGCGGTCCGATGTCGGTCGCGCAGTACGCCCGCCTGGCGGCCGCGCTCGAGTTCGGGGCGGTCGATCCGGTCCTCACCGAGCTCGCGCTCGACCGCGCCGACCTGATGCGCCTGACGCGCGTCTGGACGCGCCGCACGCTCGCGGACCCGGCGCTCGCCGCCGAGCTGCGCCGCGCGCTCGCCGCCGCCCGCGCGGAGTAGGCGTCAGCCGCCCGCGACGGGCGGGAGGATCGCGACCTCGTCGCCGCCACGCACGACGTCCGAGGCGACCGCGTAGGTGCCATTGACCGCCAGGCGCAGCGAGCGGCGGTGCGGCGCGAGCGCGGGGAAGCGCGCGCAGACGAGCTCGAGCAGCTCCGTCACGGTGCACGGCGCGGCGAGCGCGAAGGCCGTCTCGGCCGCACCGACGGCGTCCCGGGCGCCCGCGAACGCGAGCAGGCGGATCGGCTGGGTCATGCGCGACTAGGTAGCACGCGCCCCGCGGCTACGGGCGATCACAGGCCCGGATCGACGCCCGCACACGGCGGCGCGCCCCCGCGCGTGATCGCCACCTCGATCACGTCGCCGATCCCGGCGGAGGTGGAGCCGCGGCGCGCCACGACGCGGTCGACGGCGCGACCCGACCCCCGCCTTCTCGACGGTGAGCGGGTCGCCCCCGCCCGCGATCCTCGCGGGATCGCCTCGCGCGAGCGCCGGCGTCGCCCCGCGCTATGGTGGCCCCATGCACGTCGAAGCGCGCCGCCCGAAGAGCCCGCCCACCCTGCGCGAGTGGCTGCGCGAGCGCCCGTTCTCCCTCGCGCTGTCGTCAGGCTTCTTCGGCTTCTTCGCGCACACGGGCCTCGTGACCGTCCTCGAGGACGAGGCCCTCGCGCCCACCCGCCTCGCCGGGTCCAGCGCGGGGGCGCTCGTCGCGGGCCTGTGGGCCGCGGGCGTCGCCGGCACGTCGATGCGCGACGAGCTGCTGCGGCTTCGGCGCAGCGATTTCTGGGACCCGCGGCCGGGCCCGGGACTGCTCCACGGCGCGAAGTTCCGCGGCCGCCTCGACGCGCTCCTGCCCGTGAAGCGGTTCGACGAGTGCCGCACACCGCTCGCGGTGTCGGTCTTCGACCTGATCTCGCGCACGACCCGGGTGGTGCGCGAGGGCCCGCTCGCGCCCGCGCTGCAGGCCTCGTGCACCGTGCCCTTCCTCTTCCACCCGACCTGGGTCGACGGCCGGCCGCTGCTCGACGGCGGCATCCTCGACCGCCCCGGCATCGACGGCCTCCCGCACGGCGATCGCGTCCTGCACCACCACCTCGCCTCCCGCTCGCCGTGGCGCCGGCGCGGCAGCGCCTCGATGAGCGTGCCGCGCCGCGACGGCCTCACCGCGCTCGTCATCCCCGGCCTGCCGCGCGTCGGCCCCTTCCGGCTCGAAGAGGGCGCGCGCGCGTTCGAGGCCGCCCGGCGCGCGACGCGCGAAGCCCTCGATCGCCCCGTCGTCGACGCGGTCGTCGAGGTGCGCGCGAGCTGACCGCTACGGCCCGCCGGACCACGCCACGTACGCGATCGGCACGGCCGCGCCCACGAGGACGAGCAGCCCGCCGCGCCCGAACAGGCCCCTTCGCCCGCCGACCAGGAACATCCCGCTCCCGGCCAGCACGATCAGCCCCGCCGCATAGGCGTCGGCCACGTAGCGCCAGGCCTTCTTGCCGCGATTGAGGTGCAGCCAGTTCGCGGCCCGCAGGAGGAATCGCGGCTCCTGCCCCTCGTCGACCACGCGCCCGCTCACCGGATTGACGTGCAGAGTCCGCCGCTCGTACACCACGTCGAGCTGCTCCGGTCCGGCGCGGTAGACGTCCTTCGGTGTGCCCACGACGCCGAGGCGCGCGGCGACCGACCGGGCAATCGCCGCGTCGTCGCCCTCGATCGGCCCGCCGAGATCGTGCGTCCGATCGAAGCTCCGGAAGCTCGGGTCCCAATCGGCGATGTGGTTCACCGCCAGCCCCGAGGCGGCGTAGACCAGCGTGAGCCCCACCGCGAGATGGCCGAGATCCCGGTGCACCGCGCGGAGCGCCCCCCGCACCGCCCCGCGCCCGCCGCCGCGCCCCGCGCCCGCCCCGGCCGGAGGGCCCTCACCCATTGCGCTCCTCCTTCCACGGGTCGGCGTGGTTGTGGTAGCCGCGCGTCTCCCAATAACCGGGCTCGTCCACGCGCGCGAAGCGAATGGCACGGAGCCATTTGGCGCTCTTCCAGAAATAGAGGTCCGGCACGATCGCGCGCACCGGCGGGCCGTGCGGGCGCGGGATGGGCTGCCCGAAGAACCGGTGAGCCACCATCACGTTCGGCGCGAGCGCCTCGGCCCGCGGGACGTTGGCCGTGTAGCCCTCCGCGGCCTCGAAGATCGCGTAACGCGCCGAGCCGCGCACCCGCGCGCGCTCCGCGAGATCCGCGACGCGCACGCCGGTCCAGCGGCTGTCGAGCATCGTCCAGCCCGTGACGCAGTGGACGTCGCAGCTCTGCTCGACCTGCGGCATCGCGAGAAGCCCCGCGAAATCGACCTCGAACGGGGCGTCGACCTCGCCGTACACCTTGAGCCGGAAGGCCGACGGGCTCGGGTCGCCGGGCTCGCCGCCCATCGGCTTGAGCGCGTCGAGGAGGCGCTGGCCCGGCGGCAGGCGCGTCCGCCCGTCGGGCCGGAGCTGCCTCCCGCGCGGGTCGTCGGGGGAGGCGAGCGCGTACACGCCGCCGCCGAGGACGCTCACCACCGTGCCCACCGCCGCCGTGCGCAGGAAGAACCGCCGCTCCATCCGCTTGTCCATTCGGCCAGAACCCTCCACGTCCGATCGTTCTTCCCGCCGTGCCGAAACGCGCACGGCGCCGCCCCGTCGCTAGCGGCTCACGCCGCCGCGCCCCTCCCCCGCCGCGAACGCCAGAGCGCCGCCCGTCGCGTCCGCGCCGAACGATCGCATCCCGCGCGCCCACTCGTTCGCGAGCGCGTCGCGCAGCGGGCGGTCGAGCGACTCGTAGGCGGCGAGGCGATCCTCGCGCAGGCAGGTCTGCGGCAGCGCGGCGAGCGCCTCGGCGAGCGCCTCGGCGACGGCGCGCACCTCGCCCGCGGGGACGACGCGATCGACGAGCCCCATCGCGAGCGCCTCGCGCGCGCCCACCGCGCGGCCGGTCAAGATCAGATCGAGCGCGCGGCCGAGGCCGACGACGCGCGGCAGCCGCACCGTGCCGCCATCGATGAGCGGGACGCCGAACCGGCGACACAGCACCCCGAGCGTCGCGCCCTCCTCCGCGACGCGCAGATCGCACCACAGCGCGAGCTCGAGGCCGCCCGCGACCGCGTGCCCGGCGATCGCCGCGATCACCGGCTTCGACAGGATCATCCGCGAAGGCCCCATCGGCCCGTCGTTCGCGGGATCCGTCGACTCCGCCGGATCGGGCAGCGGAGCCTCGAGGCGGTTCGGGCGCCCCGCCGCGACGGCCTTGAGGTCCGCGCCGGCCGAGAACGCCCCGCCCTCGCCGTAGAGGACGCCGACCGACGCCGCCGCGTCGGCGTCGAAGGCGCGGAACGCATCCGCGAGCGCCTGGGCGGTCGCGCGATCGACGGCGTTGCGCGCCTCGGGCCTCGCGAGGATGACCGTCGTCACCGGACCGCGCTTCTCCACGCGCACCGCGCTGACCACCGGGACGGATCGCTGCATCGTGGAACCTTTGCAGACACCGGCCGCGAAATCGAGGCGGGACGCGTGTGCGCCGCTGCGGGGCGGGCGCGCACCGATCGAACGCGCCGCCGGCGCCGCGCCTTGGCGGACTCGGCGCGGGTGGTAGCATTGCGATCATGGGAGGATCCGCGTCGCTGCAAGACGAGCTCGAGCGGCTCGTCGCCGAGAGCTCGGCGAGCCTCGCCGGCATGCACGAGACGCTTCAACAGAGCGCCAGCTCGCGCCAGCAGGCCGAGGAGGACGAGCGCCTCTTCCACCGCCTCTCGGTCGCCGTCGCGGAAGCCCCCGACGCGAGCCAGGCCCTCGGGACGATGCTCGCGGCCGTCTGCGCGCACACGGGCTGGCCCTACGGGGAGGCCTGGACGATGCGCCGCGCCGATGCGTGCCTTCGCCTCGTCGCCGATCACCACCACGAGACGCCGCGCGCGCTGCGGTACGCGGCGCAGTCCGCGGGCTTCACCTACCCAGTCGGCGTCGGCATCCCCGGCCGCGCGTGGGAGGCGCGGGAGGCCCTGTGGGTGCCCGACCTCGCGGCCGATCCCAAGCTCGCGCGGAGCGAGCTGTGCCGCTTTTCGGAGTACGTCGCGGTCGCCGCGATCCCGGTGCTGTCCGGGCGCGATCCGGTCGCCCTGCTGCTCATGCACCTGCGCGCGCCCCGGGAGGGCGACCGGGCGCTCGTCGACCGCCTCGCGCGCGTGCTCGCGCGGGTCGGCGCGGGGCTGCACCAGCGCCTCGTCTTGGGCGAGCTCGCCGCGTTCGAGCACGAGGTCAGCCGATCGTTCCAGGCGAGCCCCGTCGCGGGCCTCGTGATGACGATGTCGACGGGGGAGGTCGTCGACGTCAACGAGCGCTTCCTCGCGCGCTACGGCTTCCGCCGCGACGAGGTCGTGGGCGCGAACGCCCTCGATCTGGGCCTGTGGTCGCGGGCCGCAGATCGTGCCGCCGCCATGATGCGCCTGCTCGAGGACGGCGAGCCGACCCAGCTCGGCGCGCACGTCCGCACGCGCGCCGGCGCGCTCGTGCCGGTCCGCGCCGTCCTCGACGTGACGGAGCGCGCCGGCGTCCGGTGCGCGCGCGCGCACGTGATGGACGCCGTCGATCCCGGGATCGCGCCCGGCGACTTCCGTGGCCTGTGCGACGCCCTGCCCACGGGCCTCGCCGTGATGGGCGGGACGCGCTGCCTCTGGGCGAACACGGCGCTGCGAGTCGAACTCGGCCTCACGGGCGCCGACGACGACCCGGTCGACGCGCTCTCCTGGTTGCCCCCGGCCGCGCACGAAGAGGCCCGCTCACGCGAAGCCAGCGCGCTGTGCAGCACCATCGGCCCCGACACGACCGCGCTCCTCGCCACGAACGGCCGGTCGGTCGAGGTCGTGTGCTCCGCCGGCGTCCCGGTCGTCTTCGCCGGCGCGCCCGCGGCGCTCCACACCGTCGAGCCCGCCGACCGCGCCCGCGTCCGCCTCGGGTCGGGCGCGGCCCCCGCTCCCTCACGCAACCGCTACCGCACGCCCCGCTGACGGCAGAGCGGCCCGCCTCGCGCCACGCGCACCCGGGTCGGGCCGCAGGCAGGCCAGGGGACGGCAGGCTGCCACGACCGCCGGGTCGCTGCGGGCCATCCCCGCGCCCTCCGCGGACCGCGCGAGAGCCGGTGACGCCGGGGCGTCGCCCGAAGCTCGACGGCGGCGCCGCGGACGATTAAGCGTACGCGGGCCAATGCACTTCCTGCTCCAGCTCCTCGACATCGTCCGACACCTCGACAAGTACCTCGACGAGATCACGAGGGACTACGGCGTCTGGACGTATGGCATCCTCGCCCTCATCGTCTTCTGCGAGACGGGGCTCGTCGTCCTGCCCTTCCTCCCGGGCGATTCGCTCCTCTTCGCCTGCGGCGCCATCGGCATGCGCGAGGGTTCCGGGCTGAACCCCCTCGCGGTGGGCGCCATCCTCGCCGTCTCCGCGATCGTGGGCGACACGGTGAACTACCACGTCGGCAGGGCCATCGGCCCGCGCGTCATGAAGAGCGACACCTCGCGCTGGCTGAACAAGAAGCACCTCGCGCGCACGCACGAGTTCTTCGAGAAGTACGGCGGCAAGACCATCATCCTCGCCCGCTTCGTGCCGATCGTCCGCACGTTCGCGCCGTTCGTCGCCGGCGCCGGCGCGATGAACTACCGCCGCTTCATCCTCTACAACGTGATCGGCGGCGTCGCCTGGGTCACGTCGATGGTCGGCGCCGGCATGGTCTTCGGCCAGATGGACGTCGTGAAGAAGCACTTCGAGCTCGTCGTCATCGGCATCATCGTCCTCAGCGTCCTGCCGATGGTCTTCGAGTGGTGGAAGGCCCGGCGCACGCCGCAGCCGCACGCCGCCGACTGATCCCCTCCAAACCACAAGAACACGTCCGCCCTTCCATCCTTCCGCCCTTCCAACGCTCTCCCGTCCGGAACCCCGGAGGAGAGCAGAGGGAAGGACGTGCGATCGGAAGGGCGGTTCTGACTCGCGGAGAGGCTTACTCGACCTTCGCGTCGGCGACCGCGAGCGCCACGTCGAGCGCCGCGACCAGCTCGTCGAGCTGCGCCTCCGTGATGATGAGCGGCGGCGCGATGATGAGGTGGCTGACCCAGCCCATCACCGACACGCCCTGCTCGAGCGCCTTCGCCGTCACCTGGTCGATGAGCAGCGGCTTTCGCGCATACTTGTCCTGCGGCGTGTTGAACGGCTCCTTCGTCGCGCGGTTCTTCACGAGGTCGAGCGCCCAGAAGAGCCCGAGCCCGCGCACATCGCCGACCGAGGGGTGCTTGTCGGCGAGCGCGCGCAGCTTGCCGCCGAGGATCTCGCCCATCTTGGTCGAGTGGTTCATGAGGTCGAGCCGCTTGTACTCGTCGATGGCCGCGATGGCCGGGGCGAGCGTGAGCGGGTGCGCCTCGTAGGTGTGACCGTGGGCGAAGAAGTTGTCCTCGAAGAAGTCCGCGATCGCGCGGCTGGTCGCGACGAGGCCGAGCGGGGCCATCGCGCTCGTGATGCCCTTGGCCGTGACGAGGAGATCGGGGGTCACGCCGAAATGGTCGACCGCGAACCACGTGCCCGTCCGGCCCCAGCCGCTCATGACCTCGTCGGCGATGAGCAGGACACCGCGCTTCTTGGCGTGAGCGGCCAGCCGAGGCAGGTAGTCGGGCGGCGGCACGAGGATGCCATTCGTGCCCACGACGGGCTCGACGATGATCGCCGCGACGTTCTCGTCGTGGTCCATCATGTAGGCCATGTAGTCGGCACAGGCCATGTCGCAGCTGTCCACCTGCTTGCCGAGCGGGCAGCGGTAACAGTTCGTCTCCGGGCCGAAGATGACGCCGGGGATCTTGCCCGCGGGCTCGACGAACCAGCGGCGGAGATCGCCCGTCGCCGCGATCGAGCCGGCCGTCGAGCCGTGATACGACGTGTAGCGGGCGAGGATCTTGTGCTTGCCCGTCACCATGCGGGCGATCTTGATCGCGGCCTCGTTGGCCTCCGTGCCGCTCGTCGTGAAGAAGAACTTGTCGAGGCCCTTGGGCAGCACCTCGAGCAGCTTCAGGCTGAGGTTCGCCCGCACCTCGCAGGCGTAGGCGGGCGCGACGTAGGCGAGGTCGCGCGCCTGCTTGCAGATGGCCTCGATGACGGCCTGGTTGCCGTGGCCTAGGTTCGAGCAGACGAGCTGCGACGCGCCGTCGAGGTAGCGCCGGCCGGCGCCGTCCCAGAAGTAGACGCCCTCGGCCTTGGCGACGTGGAGCGGCTTCCAGCCACGCTGTGCGCGCCAGGTGCCATAGGTGTACTTCGCGGTGAGCTCGGTGATCGAATCGGTCATGGCGTCCCTCGCGTGAATAGGGGCGCGGACTCTAGCAGAACCGACGCGAATACGGGCCGACGGGGTCTCGCCGGCCGCGTGCGCTCTACGGAGCCGTGCGCGGGGAAGCGACGCTCGTCGGGACCGTCTTCCACCGCTCGGCGAGCTCGGGCACGACCGTCGCGGCCATCTGGAGCAGGTGCGCCATGTGGTGCTCGGGCGTGTTGCCGCGATAGCCGCGCACGTGCAGCCCCGAGACGCGCGCCTCGGACGTCGGCTCCATGCGCTTCTCGAGCTTCTTCGAGACCGCCCCCTCGGCCGATCGGAGCACGACGTGGGGCGGCTGGGCCGGGGGCTCGGCGGTCGCCTTCGCCTTGTAGCCGACCGCGCCGAGGAGGTAGCCCGCGGTCTGCGCGGCGCTCGCGTACGTCGGCGGATCGATCTCGGAGTGCGTGATCGTGAAGAGGATCTGCCCCTCGGCCGCGAGCTTCGCCGCGCGCACGAACGGGCCGAGCTGCAGGTGGTTGAGCTCGTCGGGGCGGTCCTCGAGCCAGCTGCAGTGAATGCCGTCGAGGACCACGACCGCGTCGAGCGGGTCGGCGCCGCGGCGCACGTTGAGGACGGTCGAGATCGCGCCGTAGCCCGCGCTCCACGAGGCGAGCGCGACCCGGCGGACGTGTGGGCTCGCGACGCCGCGCTGACCGACCACGCGCTGGATCTGGTCGAGCAGCGCCTCGTACGTGCCGGGGACGGCGTAGGCCTCCTCGTACGGCGCCGATCCCACGCCGAGGTTCACCACCGCGACGATCGCGTTCAGCCCCGCGACCTCGGCGCTCTCCTTCACGACCTTGGTGTTGCCGTGGAAGTGGAGCAGGAGGTCGTAGGCGCCGTCGGCGGTGCTGAACGTGTCGGGGACGAAGACGACGCCGCCCTTGATGCTGCCGTGTCCGTCGCGACGGATGTGGTCCTGCTCGGCGGGGGCAGCGGGCTCGTCGGGCGGGGGCGCCGGCGTCGCGGCCGCGGCCTCGGGCTCGTCGAAGAGCGCGCCGGCGACCATGCGGCCGATCGGCGCGAGCGACCGCCACGTCTCGAGCGCGAGCGGCTGGCCGTCGAGCGATCGTGACGCGACGATGGTGATCAAGGCCGCGGCGATCGCGAGCAGCGACAGCCAGCCGCGCTTGGTCTGGCGACGGCTCGGCGCCGGCGGCTCGTCGTCCCAGAAGCTCGCCGGCAGATCGCGGGCGTAGGGTGAGAGGGACGAGGCCGCGCCCGGGACCGGCGGGCGCCGCGCATGCGGGGCGGGCGCGTCGTCGTCGTCGAGGGCCACGACGAAGGGCGCGGGCGTGACGGAGTCGTCCTCGACGACCGGTCGTTCGAGCGGCGGCGGGGCGATGGGCAAGCCGATCGCCGCGCGGTCGGCCTCGGCCACGGCCTGCGCGTCGGCGGCGGCGATCTCGGCGGCCGTGGGCGCGACGACGGGCGGGAGCGCCACCGGCGGAGCCGCCGAACGCGGATCGGGGCCGTGGGCGTGCCGGACGGATCGCGGCGGCGCGGTCGCGGCGTCACGCGGTGCGGCGGCGGGGCGAGTCACGCCGACCGTCGCGGGATCGGCGGCGCGCGCGGCCGCGATCGGACCGGCCGGCAGAGGACGCACGGCCCCCTTCTCGTTCCGAGCCCGTCGTTTTCGCGATTTCGTCGGCATTCGCCCCCTTTCAATGCATGGTCCCGCGCGATCGGCCAAATTTTCACGAGGCCGAACGCGCGCCGATCGCACCGCGCGACCCGAGCCGTCGCGGTCCGCGGAGGAGGGAATTCCCAAGATGCGCACGGGATTCCCGCCCGTCGAGCGAAGCGCACGATCCGTCGCCGAGGCTCCCGGACGAGCGCACCCGCAGCAGCGGACGATTCCACCGTGAGCGCACGCGCGCGCGGCGAGCCCGACGGCTCGCCCGCACGTCAGCGCGTCAGCGGCTTGAGGTCGAGCAGCTCGTCGCCCGAGGGGAGCATCACGAGCTCGAGCCGCCGGTTCTTCTTGCGACCCTCGTCCGCGTCGTTCGATGCGACGGGATCGGCGTCGCCGCGGCCGGACGCGCGGAAGTGCACCGCGGAGAGCCCCTGCTTCTCGACCAGGAAGACGAGCGACTCGCGAGCGCGCGCGAGCGTCGCGTCGAGCGCCTCGCGCGCCTTGCCGGCGGACTTCGAGTCGAGGTGCGCGACGACGTCCCAATCGCGCGTCGACAGCGACGGGTCCGACTTCAGGATCGCCGCTACCTTCGCGAGCGTCTCCTTGCCGTCCTTCGAGAGCTTGCCGGCGCCCTTGCCGCCTTGATCGAAGAGCGAGTCGCCGGCGAGCGTGACCGTGATCCGGTCGTGATCGACGCCCACCGACGTGCCGAGCAGCCCGAGCTCGGCGACCTTGGTGCGGAGCAGATCGAAGCGAACCCGCGCCTGCTCGAGCCTCTGCGCGCGCTGCCGGAGCTCGGTGACCGCTCGGTCGCGCTCCTCGGCCGTCACGCCCTGCCGGACCAGCTCGCGCAGCCGCGCGGCGTCGAGGCCCGCGGCCTCGAGCAGGCGGCCCTGCTCCTCGAGGCGCTTCTTCGTCTGCTCGGCCTGCCCCTGCGACTCGACCAGCTTGGCCTCGGTGCCGCGCAGCGCGGCGTCGAGGCGCGTGCTCTTGTCGACCTGGACCTGCCACTCCTCCGACGTGTAGCCACAGCCAGCGGCCAGGGCGCCGAGGAGAACGCAGCCGAACCGCAGCGGAGCGAGGCGTGTCACGGGCGGCACCCTACCGAGGACCGGCGGCCCGCGGAAGCGGGATCGTGCCGAGACGCAGCGTCCCCCGCAGATGCCCGCGCTCCCGGGGCCCAACGCCTCCTCGACGCGGTCGCGGCCAGCGCGGCGCCGGCCCGGCGAGCGCGGCCCGCCTCCGTGCCCCGCGGCCGAGGCGACGGTGAAGAGAGCCGTTCGCCGGCCTCGCGTTTCGTACGCGGGCACCTCGCGAACGCCGGCAGGCTCCCTCCGCCGAAATTCCCCCGCAGCGGTGCTAGATTCCGGCCGTGTGGGCGTGGATGCTGGAGGGCTGCGCCGAGGTCGTCGCCGCGACGGCCCGCGGGCGCCGGCTGCCGCCCATCGTCGCGGGCCTCGTGGTCACGGTGGTCGCGCTCGTGCTCGCCGTGGCGCTCGGGCCGCGCGGGCTCCTGCCGCTCGGCTTCCTCGTTGTGGCCGTGTTCGCGGCGGCGCGGGACGTGTTCGTCGCCCGCGACGCGCTGTGGCAGGCGTCGATCCGCGAGCTCGACGCCCCCGGCCAGGCGCCCACGTGGAGCGGTGACGCCCGCCTGACCGCGCCGACGGCCGTCGCGCTGCACCGGCTGGCCTCGGCCGTCGACCACGCGCGGCGCGGCGCGTACGGCGAGGCCTCGGAGCTCGTACGGGCGATCGACCGCGACCGGCTGCGGCCGGGCGAGCTGCGACTGCTCGCGGCCGTACGCGCGATCGTCTCGACGGGGCTCGGCGACGACGTACGGGCGGCGCAGCACGCAGCGATCGCGCTGCCGACGGGGAGTGACGCGGTCGACGCGACGCTGGGCCGCTTGCTGCTCGCGCGCGCGTGGGACGACCCGGCGCGCCTGCGCGTCCTCGAGGCCGCCTGGGGCCGCGCCGGGGTGATGCTGCGCGATGCGGGGTCGCTGCCCGAGCTCCGTCGGCTCACGCGGCTGCGCATCGACCCGGGGACCGACCGCGAGATCGACGCCGAAGACGCGACCACGCTGGCGGCTCACGCGCGCGCGATCGGCGACGACGGCCTGGCGGTGGAGCTCGAGCTGCGCGCCCGGCCGAGCGCCGCCTACCGCTGAAGAGGGGCCTTCGTCGCGCCCGTCTTCGGCCGAATCATACGTACTATCAATGCCTTATGGCGGCTAACACCTCGCCACCCGGCAGGTCGCGGCGCGAAATCGCCCGCGCCCGTTTCACCTCCCGGCGCGCTCGCGGGTCGGTACCAACGAAGAGCACGACAGCCCGAGGGGGCGAGGCCGAGGGGCCCCGCCGGACTCGGGACAGCCGCGCCCCCGGACGGGGCTGGCCAGCGATCGTGACCCGCAACCCACCCCGACTCCCTCGGAGGCACGTCCCCATGAACCACCGCGCGCACCAGCTCGTCTCCTCCGCCGCCCTCCTCGTCCTCGGCGCGACCCTGATCGCGGGCTGCCGCGCGAAGGCCACCGACACCGGCAGCGGCGAGGCCATCGACAGCGACACGCAGGCCCTCGCCTCGGACGGCGTCGACGAGGCCACCTCGCGCGCCCAGGCCACGCACCTCGGCAACCTCGTCTTCGCGGCGGTGATGTCGCCCGACCCGGACAAGGCCAGCGGCGAGGTCGCCGGCGGGCCGAGCCAGCTCTGGCCCGCGGGCTGCCTGACGCGCACCAAGGACGCGACCAACCCGCGGGTCGTCCACCTCACGTTCGACCACTGCACGGGGCCCTTCGGCCTCGTGAAGGTCACGGGCGAGGAGGTCGTCACCTTCGACAAGGCGGCCGACGGCAAGCTCGTCGCGAGCTTCGCGAGCGTGAACCTGAAGGCCAACGGCAAGCCCCTGACCCACTCCGCGACGGCCGAGATCACCGTCGCCGGCGACGAGCGCACGGTCGACTGGCAGGGCGCGTGGACGCGCGTGAACGGCAAGGGCCTCACGGTCGCGCACACGTCGGACCTGACCATCAAGGTCGACAGGGCGACCCGCTGCCGCGTGGAGAACGGGACCGCGAAGACGACGGTCGGCGACCGCGAGGTCGACACGACCATCGAGGACGTGAAGCTCTGCCCCAACGCCGCCGGGCAGGAGGGCTGCCCGTCGGGCACGGTGACCCACACCGCGAAGAAGAGCGGCAAGGTCGTCACGATCGAGTTCGACGGCTCCGATCAGGCGACGATCACGGGCCCGAAGGGCAACGCCTTCGAGGCGCAGCTCGTCTGCACGCCGTAGCGCCGGAAGGCCCGTAGGGCCCGCGCAGGAGCCGCCCCGCGAGCGTCCGCGAGCCGTCACGCTCCCTCACGGTCGCGGCACGGCCTCTCTCGCTACCGCGCGGGTCCTTGCCGGCCCGGCGCGCGCGGGATCTCGAGCGTCAGGGCGCTCCTCTGCGCCACGGTCTCGAGCGACTCGGTCATCGCCGCGAGGCGCTCGGCCAGCAGCCGCTCGGCGCCCGCGCCCGCCGCGCGCGTCGTGTAGACGAACGCGAAGCAGCGCTTCGCCGACCCCCCGAAGGCCAGCGCGAACCCGCCCGCCGGCGCCCCCGCCGGCGCCGGCACCACCCCGAGCTCGAGCCGCGTGTCGAAGCCGCGCGGCACGTCGACCCGGCGCCGCGCGAACACGTCCGCCCCCTCGCGCTTCGGCAGGTCGCGCCAGAGGCGGGCCTTCGCCTCGCACCGCTCGCGCGTCGCGTTCTCGTCCTCGCGCCACGTCCGCACGAGCAGCTGCGACTCCGAGGCGGCGTGGCTCGCGGTGAGCCAGTGAGCCCTCTGGTCGTCGACCTGCCACGCGCGGCCGTCCGGCAGCGCGAACCCGACGCCGAAGCGCTCCGATCGCAGGTCCGCGAACGGCCCGCCGCGCAGATCCGCGCCCGCCAGCGGCTGCGGCGGCGCGGCACGAGGCGGCGCGTCGACGGCCGCCGCCCCACAGCCGATCGCCCCCGCGGCCGCGAGCCCGAGGGCCACGCGACCGGCGCGAGCGCGGCGCGATCCGGCTACAGACGCGTGAGCCACTCGGGGTGCGACTCGTCGGTGCCCTTGACGATGCCGAAGTAGCGATCCTGGAGGCGCTTGGTGACCGGCCCGACCGTGCCCGGACCGATCTTGCGGTCGTCGACCTCGCGGATCGGCGTGACCTCGGCCGCGGTGCCCGTGAAGAAGGACTCGTCGGCGAGGTAGAGCTGGTCGCGCGAGATCATCTCCTCGGCGACCGGAATGCCCTCCTCGCGGGCGATCGCGAGGATCGTGTCGCGCGTGATGCCGGCGAGGATCGACGCCGAGAGCGGCGGCGTGATCAGCCGGCCCTTCTTCACGATGAACAGGTTCTCCCCCGATCCCTCGGCGACGTAGCCGTTCACGTCGAGCAGGATGGCCTCGTCGTAGTGGCCCATCTTGGCCTCGCGCTTGGCCATCGTGCTGTTGGTGTACTGGCCCATGATCTTGCCCTTCGCGAGGCTCACGTGGACGTGGTGCCGCGCCCACGACGAGATCTTCGCGCGGATGCCGAGCTCGACCGCGTCGCGGCCGAGGTAAGCGCCCCACTTCCACGCGATGATCATCGTGCGGATCGGGTTGTCGGGCGCGAGCACGCCCATCGCGCCGTCGCCGACGTAGACCACCGGGCGGAGGTACGCCTCGTCCATCGCGTTGTCGCGCAGGAGCGCCTGGCACGCCTCCGCCACCTGATCGTGCGTGAAGCGGGGCTCGATCATCACGAGCCGGCAGGTGTCGAACAGCCGGTCGAGGTGGTCGTGCAGGCGGAAGATCGCGGTGGTGCCGTCGCCGCGCTTGTAGGCGCGGACGCCCTCGAAGGCGCCGAGGCCGTAGTGGAGCGAGTGCGTGAGGACGTGGATCTTGGCGTCGTCCCAGGCGACGAGCTCCCCCTCGATCCAGATGCTTTTGACTTTTTGGACCATGAGCGCTGGCTCCCTCGAGGACGTGTCCCACCGGTGTGGCGGAAGGCGCGGTGACGGATCGCGGAGGCCGGATCGCCTGGCGGCCCATGCGGCCGTCGCGGCGGACGACGCCGAACGGAATGGCGTTAGCCGGTCCGGGTCAGCGCGCCAAGAGCACCAGCAGGGCGCCCGTGCCGCCCTCGTCGCCGGGAGCCGAGGCGAACGCCGCGACGTCGCGCGCGGCGCGCCCCTGGCTGAGCCAGGCCGCTATCTCGCCGCGGAGGATTCCGATGCCGCGCGGCGAGTGGCTGCCCTTGCCGTGGACGATCGAGACGACGCGGTCGCCGTCGACCCTGCGCTTGCGCACGAACGCGTCCACCGCGACGTGGGCCTCGGCCGCCGTCAGGCCGTGCAGATCGAGGCGGCCGTCGATGGAAAATGCGCCGCGTCGCAGCCGACGGACCTCGCGGGGATCGAAGTCGAGGCGGCGCCCCTCGATGTGCTCGCCGTCGTCGGAGACCTCGAAGCGCAGGCCCGAGAGGACGAGCGATCCCATCTGCGCGCGGGCGTCGGAGTCGGCGTCCTCGCGCGGCGCGCGGGAAGCGGGAGGCTCCTTCGGCAGCTCGCTCGCCGTGCGAGGGATGCGCTTGCTGTCGCCCTCGAGCGCCCGCACGCCGCCCATGAAGAGCGCGAACGTGTCGGCGGGCGACCCGTCGGGCACGGGCGGCGGCCGGGGCGCCTCGGCCGGGCGCGGAGGCGGCGCCTTCGGACGCGCGGGCTCGGCCTTCCCGGCGCCCGCGGCGAGGCCTCCGGCCGCGGGACCGCCGGCGGGCTGACCCTTCTTCTTCTTGGGCGCGAGCGCCTCGAAAGGCCGAAAGAAGGGCGTCTCAACCGGTCTCGCCGGCGCCCGCCCGGGTGCCTTCTTCTTGGTCGCCATGCCCGAGAAGATCGCGCGCCGCGCTCCGGATCGCAAACCGCACCGCCTGAATCCCCACGAGCTGCCCGTCCTCGAAGTGCCAATCGGGGTCATCGAGATCGGGGAAATCGTGCGGATTTCTGAGATCTTCGGCCGTCAGCCCGGGCAGAAGGCGGCGGGCGAGCGCGACGACCTTGCCGTGCGCGTGCGCCTCCATGCCGTCGAGCAGCGCGAGCACGCGCTCGACGGCCCGGCGATCCGCCGACGCCACGCGCTCCCGGCCGAGGCGCGCGATCGCCAGCGTGAGCGCGTGGGCGGCGAGGACGTGCGTGAACTGACCGCCCTCGAGCTGCGCGACGACGTCCGCCTCGTCGAGCAGCACGGTCTCGACCTCCTCGCACTCGTCGTCGACCGGCTCGGCCGTGCGCCTCGCCCCGCGCCCGAGGAAGAAGAACACCCGCGCCGACGCGATCGGCGGGTTCACGTGGGCCCAGCCGAGCGGCTCGACCGACGCGAGCTCGTAGCCGGTCTCCTCGCGCAGCTCGCGCGGCGCGGCGGCCGCCGGGTCCTCGCCGCGCTCGACGACGCCGCCCGCGGGCTCGAGGGTCGAGGCGTCGATGCCATGGCGGTGCTGCCGCACGAGCACGAAGCGCCCGTCCTCGGTGACGGCGACGACCACGCAGCAGTCCGGCAGATCGAGCGAGATCACGCGGCGATCGCCACCGGACCGCAGCGCGATCGTGTGCTCGTGCACGCCGAGGAAGGCGCGGCGGTAGAGCTCGCGCGAGGCGAGGCGCGCGGGGCGCGGCGGAGAGCGGGGGTCGTCGGCGGACATCGCCGAGGCGTTAGCACGGCCCGCGCGGCGTCGGCGGCGCGCGCGGGCGAGGTGGGAGCGGAGGGTCGATCAGCGCAGCAGCGAGGGAGCGACGCCCGGCAGCGACAGGCCGGGCGCGATCCCGGTCCCGAGCTGCGCCTTCTGCGGCGCGCGCGGCGTCGTGGTGTCGCCGTCGTCCTCGTAGGTCGAGTCGTCGCCGGAGGCGGCGCCGGTCGCAGCCTCGGTCGCCTCGTGCGCCTCGTCGCCGGAGGGAGGCGGCGCGGCAGCAGGAGCGTCCTCGCGCGGCGGCCACTCGCTCACGTAGCGAGGCGACTCGCCGGGACCGGACGCGTCGATCCACGTGACCATGCCGGTGCCCTTCTGGCGCACGTCGAGGTGCACGAAGGAGCTGTTCGGATAGAAGCCGCACCCGGTGTCCGTGAGCGTCCGGCAGTAGCCGACGACCTCGGAGTTGGTCACGCCCGCGACGCGCACGTCGATGGCGCGGCCGCTCTGGTGCAGGCTGCCGCGGCTCTTGGGGCGCCAGCCGCTCACCACGCTCAGCGCGTGGCCGGGGAAGTGGCGCGCGACCGCGTCCAGGCGCGAGGCGAGGCCGCGGTCGAGCAGGTGCACGGGCGGCGCGGAGCCGCGGCCGCGGCCATGGCGGGCCGCGGGCGGCGCGGCGTCGGACCTCGGCGCGCCCCAGGGGCGAGCCAGCGCGGAGAGGCGCGCGCGAGACGCCTCGATCGGAGTGCCCGCGCACGTCACGAGCGAGAACGTCTCGGCCTCGAGCCCACCGCGATCCATGGTGACGGGCGGCCCGAAGCACGACTTGGCCGCCGCCGAGCCCCGGGCCGAGATTGGTGGCGCCTTCGCGCCGTCGCCCTTCTTCTCCGCCGCCTTCTTGCTCGGGCCGCGCGACGCCGTCTTCTTCGACTTCTTGACGGGCTTGGCCTTCTCGGACTTCTCGGCCTTGTCGCCCTTATCGCTCTTGTCGGCGGGCGCAGGCTTCGCGTGAGTGCTGCTCTTCTTGGCGTGCGACGCCTTCTTGGCGTGCTTCTTCGGCTCGGCCTTGCCCTCGGACTTCGCGTCGGAGTGGTGCTCCGCGACGATGTCGGCGCCGCCGCCCGAGGTGTCCTTCGCGTCGCTGTCGCCGGCGTACGCGATCGAGGGCGCTGCGGCCGCGATCATGGCGGCCAGCGCAGAAAAGACCGTGCGATACATAGTTCCGATGCGGCCAACCATGACAAGCCTCCGTTCGTGATCGTGCTGCGGGCAAGGCCCGCACAAACCCGCGCGTTCGATCGCTCCTCCTGGATCGGAGGGTCGATCGCCCGCTCGGCGCGCGCCGGAGCCCGGCGACGCAAGCCCGAGGCATCCTCCGGCCTCGGACGGCGGGGGCGCGCGCCGCCCCCTCGTGTGCTGCGACGGGGGCCGTTGCTCCCGCGTGTAGGACCAATGCCACCAAGCCCGTACGTGGCCCAATTTTCTGCCGCGTTCTGGTCGCCCACCGTGCTAATCGGTTCGCGCTCCGCAGCCGCTCGGGCCGCGGGGTGTCCGGCGGCCGACGGCCCCGGGCGACAGCGCCGCGCGCGACGACGCCGCTCCGAGAAGGTGACGCCGCCCGCGCGCGTCGCCTCCGGGGAGGCGCACCGCGAACGGCAGGCCGGATGGGGCCTCGGGGCGCGCGACGCGGGCTCCGGGCGGGGGTCCGACGGGGACGCGCCGACGTGGCGCGGGACGAGGACGACGGCACATGCGACGCACTCGCAAGGATGAAACGAAGGTCTGGCACAACCCCGAGGTCGTCTCGCCGACGCGGCAGCGTGGCGCGCCGCTCGAGGACGCGAGCGACCGGCGCGACCAGCGGCAGCACCGCGCGGCCCTCGAGGCGCTGTTCGCGCCGCGCAAGGCCGCCGACGGCGCGACGGCGCCCGCGACACCGGCCGACAGCGCAGCGGGCGCGGACGTCGCGAGGGCGCGGCGGCGATCGGCCGAGGAAGCGCGCATCGTGCCTACGACGGCGGCCGATCCGGACCCGAAGGCCGCCGACCGGCAGCGGCTCCTCGCGCGCCTGCTCTGCGCCGAGGGCCGCCCCCGCATCACGAAGGCGACCCACGACTTCCTCCACGCCGGCTTCACGCTCCCCGACGATCAGGACGTCCACCTGCAGCTGCTCGAGCACTCCGACGAGGCCCGCGTGTGCGGGGCGATCGACGCGCTCGGCTCCCTCCTAGCGACCGAGCCCGCCAAGCGCCGCGTCCTGCTCGAGTCCCGCCTGCGGCGCATCGAGGAGTACGCCGACGACCCCGCCACGCGCGGCGCCGCCGAGCGCCTCCGTCGACAGGTCGCCGGCCGCAACGAAACACCGCAGCCCTCGCGCGCGGCGGGCCCCCGATGAACCGCCAGGAGTTCGAGGCCGAGCTACGCCGCCTGGTCCAGGCGAACGAAGGCCGCACCGACAACGATCGCTGCCTCGAGTGCACCGGCTGCGAGCGCTGCGTCGACTGCACGTTCTGCAAGGGCTCGAAGGGCCTCGTGCGCTGCCACTACTGCGTCGAGTCGCAGCGCTGCTGGGACTCGACCCACTGCCGCTCCTCGCGCGACCTCCTGCTCTGCAACCACTGCACGAGCTCGGAGCGCTGCGTCCAGTCGACGCAGCTCATCCGGTGCGTCGACTGCGTGGGCTGCAACTACTGCTTCGGCTGCGTCGGGCTCGTGAAGAAGGACTTCCACATCCTCAACAAGCCCTACGACCGCAGCGCCTACTTCGCCCTCACCGCGAAGCTCACGCGCGAGCTCGGCCTCTCGAAGGGCTGACCTTGCGGGCGGTCGTGCAGCTCGCCCGGCGCGCGCGCGTCGAGGTCGACGGCGAGGTCGTCGGGCGCATCGATCGCGGGCTGGTCGCGTTCGTCGGCGCCGCGCGCGGCGACACGGACGCCGACCTCGCGTACACGGTGAACAAGGTCGTCCTGCTGCGCGTGTTCCCGGACGACACCGGCCGCATGTCGCGATCGCTCGCGGACGTCGGCGGCGCGCTGCTCGTCGTGTCGCAGTTCACCCTCTTCGGCGACGTGCGCCGCGGCCTCCGCCCGGGCTTCGACGAGGCCATGGAGCCCGTGGAAGCCGAGCGCCTGGTCGCGCGCTTCGTCGAGGCCGCGCGCGCCCGCGGCGTACGGGTCGAGACGGGGCGCTTCCGCGCCGACATGGCCGTCTTCGTCGAGAACGACGGGCCGGTCACGATCCTCGTCGACTCGCGCAAGCTCTTCTGACGGGCCGCGCCGCGCAGAACGGGCGACCCCTTCCCCCGCGCCCGCGCGCGCGCTATCCGCCTGCCCATGCACCTCTCCGTCGTCGGCGCAGGAGTCCTCGGCCGCATCTACGGCGTGCGCGCCGCGGCCGCCATGGTCTCGACGTCCAGGCCCCGCGTGACCTTCGTGACGCGGCCGGCGCGCCTGCGGGACACGGCGGCGTTCGCGATCGAGCAGATCAACGGCGCCCACGCCAAGCACACGATCGACGCGCCCGATCGCGTCGCGACCGTCCCGGCCGACGCGACCGCCGTGCTCGTGGCCGTGCGCTTCGAGGAGGTCCAGGGCCTCGATCAGGACCTCGTCGCGCTGCTCCGCGCGGCGCCCGCGAGCGCGCCGCTGCTCGTCGTCACGCCGCTCCTGCCGTCGGTGCGCGGACAGCTCGAGGGCGCGATCGGTCGGCGCGTCGTGCCGTCGATGCCGGGCGCCGTGGGCTACCTCGACGATCGCGGCGTGGTCCGCTACTGGCTGCCGAAGGTCGTGGCCACGCTCTTCGAGGAGGAGACGCCGCTGCGCCACGCGGTCGAGGACGTCGCCCGCGCGCTGACCGACGCGGGCGTGCCGTCGCGGCTCGAGCGCGGCGTCGAGGCGCTCGACGCGGCCACCACGGTGGGCTTCTTCCCGCTGCTCGCGGCGATCGACGCAGGCGGCGGCGTGGACTCGCTCCTCGAGCACCGCGACCTCCTGTCGACGGCGCTCGACGCCGCGAAAGAGACCGAGGCGCTCGCGAAGAAGGTCGGACGCCCCGCGCCCTGGGCGAGCATCCTGACGAAGTTCGTCGGCCCGTTCACGATCAAGCCGGGGATCGCGCTCGCGCGCAAGCTCGCCCCCGAGGCCGTGCACTTCGTCGAGCAGCACTTCGGGCCGAAGCTGCACGCGCAGCACGTCGCGATGGGCGAGGCGATCCTCGCGATCGCGCGCGATCGCGGTCAGCCGATGCCCGCGCTCGCGAAGCTCATGCTGGCGGTGCGCGCGCGAGCCGCGCGGCCGTAGCCGCGGATCGACCGGCGCGTTCAGCGTCGGCTGCGCGCGAGCCGCACCGCGAGATCGATGGCCTCGCGCATGCCGCGCGGATCGGCGCGGCCGGTGCCGGCCAGGTCGTAGCCGGTGCCGTGATCGACGCTCGTGCGGATGATCGGCAGCCCGAGCGTGACGTTCACGCTCTCGCCGAAGCCGGTCAGCTTGCAGGGGATCGTGGCCTGATCGTGGTACATCGCCACCACGCCGTCGAAGTCGCCGTTCGCTGCGCGGCGGAAGGCCGTCTCGGCGCCCATCGGTCCGACCAGCGTGGCCAGGAGTCCCTCCTTCGCGAGGCGGCGCTCCGCGCGGGCCATCCCAGGGGCGATGCGGCTCGTCTCCTCGCGTCCGATCAGCCCGCCCTCGCCCGCGTGCGGGTTGAGCGCGGCGACGACGAGCTTCGGCTTGCGGCAGCCGAGGCGCCGCACGAGCGTGGCGAGCCAGTACGTGGCCGTCGCGACCGCGGCCGCCGTGATGGCCTCGGGGACGCGCGCGAGCGGGAGGTGCGTCGTCACCAGCGCGGTCGTGAGCCGATCCGACCGAAAAGCCATCACGACCTCGCGCGCCCCGAGCCGTGCCGCGAGGTGCTCGGTGTGCCCACGAAACGCCTTCGCCTCGGCCACGCCGCTCGTCGCGATGGCGTGCTTCGACACCGGACCGGTCACGAGCGCGCGCGCGACGCCGGCCTCGACCAGGTCGGTCGCCTCGTCGACCCACGCGAGCTGCGCGGCCCCCGCGTCCGCCGTGGGCGCGCCGTACTCCGGCAGCGCCCGCACCGGCGTGCTCGCGACCCAGACGCCGATCCGGCCGGGACCGAGCGCCGCGACCGCGCGCTTGCCGTCGACCGCCACGAGGCGCCCGATCGCGACCCGCCGTAGCCGCGCCGCGCGCCGGATCACGTCGACGTCGCCGACGAGCACCAGGCGCGCCCCCTCGACGTGCGCGGCGGCCGCGACCGCGACCTCCGGCCCGACGCCGCTCGGGCACCCGATGCTGATGGCGACGACCGGAGCGCTCACCGTGCCACCCGCCGCGCTTGCGCCTGAACCTGCGCGATCGGGCGCGCAATGGCGCGGATCGCGGGCCGGGGCCGCGCCTCGCGAGCGTCGACCTCGAGCGCGTCGTCGACCTCGCCCCCGTCGCGGCGCGCACCGGGCGTGAGCGGCATCGCCAGCTTGTACCCCGCGCCCCGCAGCGTCACCAGCGGCAGCGCCTCGCCGAGCTTCGCCCGCAGCCGGCGCACGTGGATGTCGACCGTGCGCTCGCCGCCCTCGTAGCGGCTGCCCCACACCTTGCGCAGGAGCTCGCCGCGCGAGACGACCTTGCCGCGCCGCTCGGCGAGGTACGCGAGCAAGGCGAACTCCTTCGCCGTGAAGCTCACGCTCGCGCCTCCCACGGTCACGTCGCGAGCGGCCCGATCGATCACGATCGCGCCGACCTTCATGCGCTCCTCGGTCGCGAACTCGCTGCGACGCCACTCGAGCAGCTTGATGCGCGCGTAGAGCTCGGCCGGCACGTACGGCGCGATCACGAAATCGTCGAATCCGCCCGAAGGATCCAGGGCCGCGGCCTGGGAAGCCGTGAGCGCGACGATGGCGCCGACGCCCTCGAGGCGCGGCTCGCGGCGCAGCGCGCGCAGCGCGGCGACGGCGAGGTCGGGGCGACCGAGCGCCTCGACCACGATGGCGCGCGCGGTCTCGTCCTCGGCGCGGAAGAGCCGCTGTGGATCGTCCCACAGATCGAGCGTGCGCACGTCGGCGCCGAGACCGCCGAGGACGCTCGCGGCGCCGTCCTCGCGCTCGAGCTCGGGGCCGTGTCCGACGATGGCGATGAACGCGGGGCGCCCCATGGCACGCTCGCTATAGGCCCTGCGCCGCGGCCCCGCAACCACGCCGGGCGGGCCCCCGGGCCCCGGCGGTGGTAGGCGCTGCGCGCGTGCAGAACCTGCTGCTCGTCGTCCTCTGCCTCGCCGCCGGCGCCGCCCTGCGCCGCACCGGGAGGCTGCCGCCCGAGGCCCCCGCGGTGCTCGGTCGGATCGTCGTCGACGTCGCGCTGCCCGCGCTCGTCCTCCGGGCGGTCCACGATCTCGACGTCGCCGGCGCGCGCCCCGCCGACCTGATCGCGCCGGCGCTGGCCCCGTGGGCCGTGCTCGCGCTCTCGGCCGGCTTGCTCGCGCTCGCCTCGCGCGCGCGGAGCACCGGCCGCGCCGAGCTCGCGTGCCTCGTCCTCACGGCGGGGTTCGCCAACACCTCCTTCGTCGGCTTCCCGCTCGTCGAAGCGCTGTACGGCCCAGCGGGCCTGCACCACGCGGTGCTGGCCGATCAGTCGTCCTTCCTCATGGTGGCGAGCGTCGGCACGCTCATCGCGGCGGTCGGCCGCGGCGTCGAGCGCCCGAGCCTGGCCGCGATCCTGCGGAGAGTCGCCTCGTTTCCGCCGTTCCTCGCCGTCGTCCTCGCGCTCGCGCTCCGGCCGATCCCGCTCCCTTCCCTCGTCGCCGGCGCGCTCGATCGCCTGGGCGCGCTGGTCGTCCCGCTCGCGCTCCTGTCCGTCGGGTTTCAGCTCCGCGTCGACGCGGCGAGCCTCCGCAAGCACGGCCGCGCCCTCTCGATCGGCCTGTTCGTGCGGCTCGTCGTGGGCCCCGCGGCGGTCGCGGTCACCCTGCGCGCGATCGGGGTGCGCGGGGTCGCCGCCGACGTGACCGTCGTCGAGCTCGCGATGGCGCCGATGATCACCTCGGCCCTGCTCGCCATCGAGGCCGGCCTCGCGCCCGAGCTCGCGACGCTGATGGTGGGCGTCGGCGTTCCCCTCTCGCTCGCGACCGTGCCCGCGTGGGCTTGGCTGCTGCGCGCGATTTGACCGATCGGTCAACCGCGCGCCGTCCCCCCGATCGGCGCGTCAGCCGATGCGCGTGCCGCCCACCGTGATGCGGTCGATCTTGATCGTCGGGCAGCCGACGCCAACCGGCACGCTCTGCCCCGCCTTGCCGCACGTCCAGATGCCGTCCGACGTCTCGAGATCGGTGCCGAGCATGGTGACGCGCCGGAGCACGTCGGGGCCGTTGCCGATGAGGTTCACGCCTTTGAGCGGCGTGGTGAGCTTGCCGTCCTCGATGAGGTAGCTCTCGGTCAGCGAGAAGACGAAATCGCCGTTCGAGATGTCGACCTGCCCGCCGCCGAACTTCCGCGCGAAGACGCCGCGCTCGACGCTCGCGAGGATCTCGCCCGGATCGTGCGGCCCCGCGAGCAGGATCGTGTTCGTCATGCGGGGCAGCGGCGCAGCCCCGAAGCTCTCGCGACGACCGTTGCCCGTCGGCTCGATCGCGTAGTGCTTCGCGCTGATGCGGTCGTGCAGGTACCCCACGAGCCGCCCACCCTCGATGAGCACGCTGCGCCCGGGCTCGTGGCCCTCGTCGTCGACGTTGATCGCGCCGCGCGACGACAGCAGCGTCGCGTCGTCGACGACCGTGCAGAGCGCGCTCGCGACCTCGTTGCCGATCTGCCCCGCGTAGTTGCTGGTGCCCTTGCGGTTGAAGTCGGCCTCGAGCCCGTGCCCGACCGCCTCGTGCAAGAGGATGCCGCTGTCGCCAGGCGCGAGCACGACGGCCATCTCGCCCGCCGGCGCGTCGACCGCGTCGAGCATCACCAGCGCCTGCCGGGCCGCCTCGCGCGCGTGCCACTCGGGCGATTTGCCCTCGAAATAGGCCATCGTCGTGCGCCCGCCGCCGCCGCTCGAGCCCTCCTGGCGGCGCCCGTCACGCTCGGCGAGCGCGCGCACGCCGAAGCGGATCATCGGCTGCACGTCGTAGGCCATCGTGCCGTCGCTGGTCGCGACGAGGATCTCGCGGATCTCCTCGGAGAAGCTGGCCTCGACCTTCACGATGCGCGGGTCGTGGGCGTGCCCCGCGCGGCTCGCCCGCTCGAGCAACGCCCGCTTGTCGAGCCCCGGCACGTCCAGCGACGACGCCGGCAGCTCGTAACGGCGAGCCACCGTGCGCTCGCGCAGCGCGACGTGCTGCATGCCGCCTCCGCCGAGCGCGATCTGCGCGGCCGTCTCGGCGACCCGCCGCATCGCGTCCCAGGTCAGCTCCTCCGTGTAGGCGTAGCCCGTCGCCTCGCCGCGCAGCACGCGGACGCCGAGCCCCATCGAGACCCCGCGCGACGCAGCCTTGAGCAGCCCCTCGTCGTAGGTGAAGCCCCCGCCGGCCCGATATTCGAAGAAGAGGTCGGCGTACTGTCCACCCTTCGCGAGCGCGACGGCGATCAGGCGCTCGCAGAGCGTCGCGTCGACCGCGCTGTCACCGCCGGGGAAAAAGGGCGCTCGGTAGTCCTTGGCTCGGCTCATCGTCCGCAACTCTAAGACGCGCCCTCGCGGCGCGCACGTCCTGCCACCACGGCGCCGCTCGCGACGAACGAGACCGAGCGCTCGCGAACCGGCGACGTGAAGGACGAACCGGGCGAATTCGGTGCTACGTTGCCGCGCACGGCTGGCCTCCCGCGCCCGCCCTACGTAGAGGTGTGCCGCGCGCGCGCCCGGGAAGCGCCCGGCGGGCGAGGCGGCTCACGCTCACGTCCACGCTGCTTGTGCAGGCGGGCGTGATTCGCTAGGTGTTCCATTCCAGGCTCGCGCGCCCCCCCGGTCGCTCGAGCCACGCGCGAGGCCCCGCCCGGCCTCGCCCGCGCCGACCCCCCGACGCGGCCGCCCCCAGGAGTCCCCCGAAGCCGTGGCGCAGCTCGATCGAGACAAAGTCCTCCTCGCTGCGCAGAAGCTCGTCGAGAAGAAGCGCTACGACAAGGCGATCCTCGAGTACCAGAAGATCATCGCCGAAGATCCGAAGGACGCGCGCACGCTCCTGAAGATCGGCGACCTCTATCTGAAGATGGAGCAGTACGTCGAGGCGATCACGACGTACGAGCGGGTCGGCCAGTTCTACGCGCAGACCGGCTTCGCGCTGAAGGCCATCGCGGTCTACAAGCAGATCCGCGAGATCATCCTGAAGCACGTCCCCCACCTCGAGGACCGCTTCGGCCACATCGTCCCGCGCCTCGCGGAGATCTACCAGCAGCTCGGCCTCACCTCCGACGCGCTCGCGTCGTACGACGAGGTCGCCACGCGCCTGCAGAAGGTCGGCCGCGATCGCGACGCGATCGACGTGTTCCGCAAGGTCGTCGACCTCGACCCGCAGAACCCGTTGCCCCACCTTCGCCTCGCCGAGGCGTTCGTCCGCGTGAAGGACGTCGACGGGTCGATCGAGCGGTTCGGCGCCGCCGCGGAGATCCTCCTGCGGCTCGGCCGCCAGGACGACGCGCTGAAGGTCGTCGAGCGCCTGCTCCAGCACCGTTCGGAGGCCAAATTCGCGCGCATGGCCGCCGAGATCCTCGTCGAGCGGGGTGGCCCCGGCGACGCGATGACGGCGCTCACCAAGCTGCAGGTCTGCTTCAAGGAGAACCCGAAGGACCTCGACACGCTCGCCGTGCTGGCGCGCGCGTTCGAGCGGCTCGGGCAGCCCACGAAGGCGGTCGCCGTCCAGAAGGAGGCCGCGCGCATCGCGAAGGAGACGGGCCAGCTCGACAAGTTCGAGGCGCTCGTCGACGCCCTGCTCCACCGCGCGCCGGACGACGACGGCGTGCGACAGCTGCACGCACAGCGCATGGCGGCGCTGCGTTCGAGCTCGCGACCCGCCGGAATGCCGAGCAGCATCCCCGCGGTCTCCTCGGTCGAGATCGACGTCGACGACGCAGGCGGCGAGATGGTCGAAGACGACGACCTCGTGGAGGCCTCGGTCGCGCCGCCGGCCGCGCCTTCGGCTCCGTTCGAGCTGCAGGGCGGCCAGGGCAACCTGCCCGACCCTGCCGTGCATACGCGCCAGCTGCTGCAGCAAGCCGAGCAGCTGCGCCGCGGCTACGCCTACGATCACGCCGCGGGGCTGCTCGCGGGCGGGCTCGCGGAGATGCCCGGCAACCGCGAGCTCTTCGACAAGCTCTGCGACATCCTCATCGAGTCCGGCGACCAGGGCGCGGCGGTCGAGCACATGCTCACGTTCGCGCACCACCTCGCGACGACGGGCGACGTCGACGGCGCCGCCCGCCTGCTCGACGAGGTGCTGCTGCTCGAGGCCGATCAGCCCGACGCGCTCCAGATGCTCGCGAACCTCGGCTACGCGGTGCCCGGCGGCTACGACGAGGCGGGGCAGCAACAGGCGTACGACTACGACCAGCAAGCAGCGTACGCCGCGCAGCAGCCGCAACAGGGCTACGCCGACCCGAACGCCGCCTATGATCCGCAGGCCTACGCGGCCTACGCCGCGCAGCAGCAGCAGGGCTACGCCGAGCAGGCGCCGCAGCCCTATCAGGCGCTCCCCTCGTACGACCTCGAGGAGGTCAGCGCGGTCGAGGCGATGTCGCTCTCGGGCGCGAGGCTCCTGCCGGACGGCTTGGCCGGCGGTCAGCTCGACGATCCGTTCGCGGCCGAAGGCTACGCGCAGGATCCGTACGGGCAGCCGGTGCACGAGCCGCCGCTCCCCGCGTTCCCCATCGACGAGGCCGCGCAGGCCCAGGCCGCCTACGCGGCGGCGCTGGCCCACGCCCAGGCGCACGGCGCGTACGCAGCGCAGCCGCACGCAGGCTTCCTCGAGGATCGGCCCTCCCAGGTCGGGTTCGCCGAGACGTCGAGCAACCAGCTCGACGAGGACGCGCTCGAGGAGGTCGAGTTCTTCGCGTCGCACGGCATGTTCGACGAGGCACGCGGCCTGCTCGAGAGCGAGCTCGCCCGCCTGCCCCGCCACCCGCTGCTGCTCGAGCGCATGCGGGAGCTCGACGCCATGGCCGCCGACGCGGCCGGCGCGGAAGACCCCTACCGTGCGGCCGAGCACGCGCACGAGCAAGGCGACGACCGCAGCTTCGACATCGCGGCGTCGCTCGACATGCTCGACGCGATCGACGCGGGACCGGTCGCCCACGGCAGCGGCGGCGGCGAGGCCGATCCGCACCAGGTGAGCGTCGAGTCCGTCTTCGAGCAGTTCAAGGCCGGCGTCGCGGCTCAGGTCGCGGAGTCCGACGCCGCGACGCACTACGATCTCGGCGTCGCGTATCAGGAGATGGGCCTGCTCCACGACGCCATCAACGAATTTCACCTCGCCGCGCGCGAGCCCGAGCGCGAGTGCGTCTGCCAGTCGATGGTGGGCATGATCCACCTGTCGCTCGGCGACGTGGACGCGGCGATCGATTCGTTCATCCGCGGGCTCCACGCCAGCCACCGCACGATCGACCAGGAGCTCGCGCTCACGTACGAGATCGGCAACGCCTACGAGGCGCAAGGCGTCGCGGACCAGGCCGTCTACTACTTCCAGCGCGCGGCCCACATCGACCCCGGCTACGACGACCCACGCGGCAGCGCGGTCGACCGCATTCAGCGGATCGAGCCCATGCACGCCGAAGGCCGGGGCGCGACGCCGCAGGGGCCGAGCTTCGACGGCGACGACTTCGCGGGCCTGCTCGACGACAAGCTGCCTTGAGCGGGTGAGTCTCGATGGGGCTGCGGGCGGCCCCAAACCTCGCGCTCCTGCCGAGCGCTGCGGCTCTCGGGGGCGAGCGACGGTCAGGCGGGGGGCGGCGGGGCGCCGTCGGGCGGCGGGGGCTCGGGCAGGGGAGCCTCGGCTTCGCCGACGTCGAACGAGAGGCCGGCGTCGGGGGTCGGGCCCTCGAGGCCCCGGACCGATGGCCGCGACCGGAAGGCGGCGCGAGCCTCGTCCTCGATGATCGGGATCTCGCCGGACGGGATGCCAATGGCCTCGGCGATGCGGGCGAGCGCGTCTCGCTCGGCCGGCGACGGTTCACCGTCGGCGAAGGCGAGCTCGCCGACGAGCCGCAGCACCTCGAGCCGCTCGTGCCCGTCGCAGAGCGACTTGATCTCGCGGTAGCACTCCTCGAGCTCGCCCTCGGCGAACGGGTGGCCCTCGCGCAGCACCTTGCAGACCGCGTCGACGCCGCTCGGCTGCAGGCGGCTCACCTTGGACAGCAGGCGCCGCAGCGCGCGCTCCTCGCGCTCGCTGAACTGACCGTCGACGTAGGCGACGTGGCCGAGGATCGCGATGACGATCGCCACGTAGCGGACCACGACCGTCTCGTCCTCGGGCAGGGCGCAACGGACCTCCACGAGGAGCGGGTCGAGGCGGCCGGCCTTTCGTTCACGATACCCGAGCCAGGTGAGGAGCCCCACGGCGAGAGGAAGCCTAGCACCGTCCCCGGCGCGCGGTGGCCGAGTCGGCTCGCAAGTCGAGCGCGCCGCCGGCATTGGCGAGCAGGCTCACGGCCACGGTGCGCCGAGCGCCGCGGCCCGCACCCGAAGCGGCGCGCGTCAGTCGGCGAAGAGCGGTCGCGCGACCGGCGGAGCGCCGCGGCGAGGCGGCGGACGCCGACGGGCCGGAACGCGGTCGCGGTCGCCGGAGACCGCGGGCTTCGGGGCGATCTCGGCCATCGGCGCGTCCCAGGCGTTGCGCGTGTGCCCCTCCGGGTTGGCCTGGAAGAACACGACGCGCGACGCGGCCCCCGCCTCGTCGGTCTCGACGGCCATCAGCCACACGAAGCTCGCGTCCTCGATCACGGGCGCGGGGGCGGGGCCCCCGAGGAACGGCAGGGCGAGCTGCTTGTCGTCCGCCCGCTCGAGCTCGACCTGCGCGGCGAGGACGTGCTTGAGCTCCGGCTTGTCGGCGCGCCCCGTGTACGCGCGCAGGAGGACGCCCTCGACGACGACCGTGAAGGACAGGCCGTCGCGCAGGAGGTCGAGCCAGGGGTTGTCGCCGCTACCCGCGGCCTTCACGAGCCGGTGCACGAAGCGCTCGTAGGCGCGGCAGCCGAGGCCCCAGTTCGTGTCGCCCTCGTCGCGGCGCGCGTCCGCGAGCGCGCTGGCCCTCGCCTCGACCGCGAGCCGGGCGAGCAGGGTCAGACGCGGCGCCGAAAGCGCCGGGGTCACTTCCCACGGACAGGCTGCGCTCATGTCCAGGGAACATAGGCGCAAACGCTAGACATTTGAACCCCTGTCGACGACCGCCTCAGTCGTCGCCGAGGTCGTTGTCGGCGATGGGGTCGTCGCTCTTCGGCGTCTTGAGGATGGCGCCGTCCGGCCCGTCCCTGCGGACGACGATGCGCCGCGTGGACACCGTGTCGGGCGTCTCGCGCGCGACGACCGTGACCACGTTGACGCCCGGTCGGAGGGGCGCGTCGAACTCGAACGGCGCCTTGCGCGGGTCTGCGCCGTCGCGGTTCGACTTGTAGAAGAGCTTGCGCGAGCCGACGAAGATGTAAACGTCCATGATCTTCGACGAGTCCGTCGCGACGCCGGTGACCTTCACCTTGTCGTCCTTGGTCGCGATGGCCGAGGCGCGCAGCTCGATGAGCGGCGGGGCGTGCGTGTAGACGTCCTCGTAGCTCGGCGCGGCCGGCGCGCCGCCGCTCGCCGGGGCGACGTCCTTGGCCGACACGAAGGCGAAGCGGCCGCCGCCGAGGTCCACGCGCGCGTACTCGCCGACCTTGCCGAGCTGGCCGACGATCGCGCCGGGGGCGAGGCGGCCGAAGCCGCGCGCCGCCGCGTCCGGCGACGGGAGGAGCGTGGCGCCCTGGGCGGCGGCCTTGAGCACGCCGGGCGATTTGGCGACCTCGACGCGCGCCTCGACCGGGATCTTCACCTTCTCGCTGGCGAACTCCTTGAGGTCGCGGTCGCCGACCGACAGCGAGAGCGTGGCCTCCTGGTCGGCGAGCTGCGGCTGCACGTCGAAGGTGAACGCCACGCGGCGCACGTCCCCCGGGTTCATGTTCGAGATGTCGAACCGGCCGTTGTGCAGGAAGAGCCCGTCCCCCGACAGGTTTGCGATGTTCGTCTGCGTCTCGTACGAGCGGCCCTTCCCGACGTTCTTCACCGTCAGGTACATCGTGATCTGCTCGCCCTTCTGGACGCGCCCGTCGCCGTTGCCGCTGCGGTCGTCGGCGATCTGGTAGGCGTACTGGAAGAGCGGGCGCTCGAGCGCGTGCACCGTGGGGCGGACCTCGACGTTCGCGGGAGCCTGCCCGCCGACCGCGTCGAACTTCACCTTGAGGCCGTCGCTGCGCGCGATCGCGTCCATCGGGATCTTGCAGAGGCGCCGGGCATTGGCCGCGCGCGGCTTGGTCGTGCCGACCTTGCGGCCCTCGATCTCGCACCAGCCGAGGGGCGTCTTCGCCGTGCGCGACTGCCCCGGCGCGATCTTGCCGAAGGCGAGCTCCTTGTTGTCGAAGTAGCCGTTGTCGCTCTCGGTCGTCGCGCGCAGGCGGTAGATGGGCGCCTTGCCGTTGTTCTTCACCGTCACGCGGAGCTCCATCGGCTCGCCGGCGGTCACGTCGTTGCCGGGGCGGTCCGTCTCGAGCTTGACCTCGAAGTCGGGCCGCTGCGGTCCGCTCGCGGCCGCGCCCTCGGGCGCGTCGGCCCAGTCGACGCCGAGCTTGCCGAGCTCGGCCGCGACCTTGCCGACCTCGTCCTTGCGGGCCTGCTCGATGAAGTCCCGCGCCGCGCGCAGCTGTTCGAGGCGCTTCTGCCCGGCCGGCATGCGCTGCACGAGATCGCGCGCGAAGCGGGTCGGGAAGTCGAGCTTCTCGGCGTCCTCGTCGACGTCGGCGCCGCGCTCGCGCAGGTCCTCGCGATCGGCGCTGGTGAGCTGGTAGCGGACGACCTCGACCGGCTTGGCGGGCGCCGCGGCGTGCGAGTTCTGGAGGTGCGCGCTGAGGTCGCGCTCGCGCAGGCCGTCCTTCTGGACCGTGAGGTCCATCTCGAGCTCGTCGACCGTCATCGGGTCGAGCTCGACGTCCGGCGTCACGCCGACGCCCTGGATGGAGACGTCGCCCGGCGTGAGGTACTGCGCGATCGTGAGCTTGAGCGCGGCCTTCTCGCCGGTCACGTCGGGGAAGACGAGCTGGACGCTGCCCTTGCCGAACGTCTGCTGGCCGACGATGACGGCGCGGTCGAGGTTCTTCAGCGCGCCGGCGACGATCTCGCTCGCGCTCGCGGACGTGCCGCTCGCGAGGACGGCGATCGGGTACGACGGCTCGGTGCCGGGGCCCTTCGCGCGCTTCTCCTCGCGGCCCTCGGACGCTCCGACCGTGGAGACGATCACGCCGTCCTGGAGGAACTTGTCGGCGACGCGGGCGGCTTGATCGAGCAGGCCGCCCGGGTTGCCGCGGAGGTCGAGGACGAGGCCGCGGATCGGGCCCTTCGCGCGCAGGCCGTCGAGCGCCGCTTCGAGCTCGGTCGTGGTGGTGGCCTGGAACTGCTTGATGCGCACGTACCCGACGCCGCCCTCGAGGGCCTTGGACTCGATCGACCGGACCTTGATGACCTCGCGCGTGAGCTCGTAGGGCTTCTGGCCGGGCCAGCCGCCGTCGCCCTCGCGCGTCACCCACGCGGTGACCTTCGTGCCCGGATCGCCGCGCAGGTGCCGGACGGCCTCGTCGAGCGGCATGTTGAGCGTCGACTCGTTGTTGATCTTCACGATGCGGTCGAAGCGCTTGAGGCCAGCGCGGCCGGCCGGCGTGTCGGGCATCGGGTTCATCACCGTGAGCACCTGATCGCGGATGCTGATCACGATGCCGAGGCCGCCGAACGCGCCCGACGTGGAGAGCGTCATCTCCTTGTAGGCGTCCGGCGTGAGGAACACCGAGTGCGGATCGAGGGTGTGCAGCATGCCGTTGCACGCCGCGTACTCGACCTCGCGCAGGTCGACCTCGCTGCCGCGGAGGTTCTTCTGCAGGAACGCGAAGACCTCGCGCAGGCGAGCCGAGACGTCCCAGGGGCCCTGCACGTTGTCGACGCGGAACTTCTTCTCGGCCGTCTCGACGCGGACCGTGGCCTCGTTCGGATCGTCGGTCAGCACGATGACCTGCGCGACGTCCTTCTGGACGAAATTCAGCGCCGAAAGGAGCATCTCCTTCGGCTTCACGCGATCCGGCTCGACGTACTTGTCGCGGATCATCTTCAGCGTCTCGTTGACGGCCTCGAGGCGGGTGAGGTCGTACGGAGCCTTCGCGGCCTTGCCGGTGACGGCGAGCGCGGGCTCGAAGCCGCGCCACAGGCTGCCGGATCCGAACTGGAGGGCGAAGTACGCGGCGAGCGCGAACGCACCGAAGACGACGCACAGCTTGCCCAGCCGCTCGAGGATTCGCATGTCCGGTCGAGTATAGACGCGCGAGGGCGCCCGTCGACCTACGCGATCGCCACGCGAACGAGCGACGGTCGGGGCGTCCGGGCCGCGGAGAGGCGGCGCAGGCGAGCGGCCGGAGGGCGATGCGGACGCGCCGAGGCGCGCGCGTCAGTCGTTGCGAGCGGCCTTCTGCGCGGCCTTCTTCGCGGCGAGCTTGCGGAGGATCTCGTCGTCGTCGTCGTCCTCGCCGATCTCGAGCTGGATGACCTTCTTCTTGGCGGGCGCGGCGTCGGCGAGCTTCCTCGGCTCGTCGTCGGCGTCGAGCGCGGGCTTGCGCTTCTCGGCGACGCGGACGCCGTCGTCGGCGCCGCCGTCCTCGTCCTTGAGGCCCTTCTTGAAGTTCTTGATGCCCTCGCCGAGGCCCTTGCCGATGTCCGAGAGGCGACCGGCGCCGAACAGCACGAGCACGATCAGCAGAACGACGATCCAGTGGCCAATGCTCATTCCGCCCACGAACGTACTCCTCGGCTCTTCGGCGCAGCGCCGCGCGCGCGGACTTTCGTACCACCCTCGGCCAGGGCGATCAACGCGGGCCTCGCGCCCTCCGCGCGGCCTGCAGCGCACCACGATCCGCGAGCCGTACGCCAGGCAGGATCGCCGGTCAGCCCGGGGTGCGACGGTGGGCCAGGAGGCCGGCGACGATCGGCGCGAGCACGCCGGCGAGCGGCACCACGAGGTAAAGGACGGCGGGCGCGGGGCCGCGCTCGAGCGAGGAGAACACGAGCAAGGCGCCGGCCGCGCCGGAGAGGCCGACGAGGAGCGCGAGCGCGCGACGGGCGACGCGGGCGCGGAGCACGACGATCGCGGCGACGCACGCGACCATCGCGGCGGTCGATCCGAGGAGAGCCGTGCGGGCGATCGCGCCGAGGTTGGAGGCGCGGCCGAAGGGCACGAGGCCTCGGACGACCGCGTGGCCCACGCGGACGCGCGCGCCGCCGGGCGGCTCGGCGGAGGACGCGGGATCGATCACGATCGCGAGATCATCGGCGACGAGGGTGCGCAGGTCGTCGGAGAGGTCGATCGCGGCCGCGGCGAGGGCGGCGCGCGGGCCGCCGATCGGCGCCGGGCCGACGGCGCGCGGGGGGGCGCCGGGGAGGCAGACCCACGAGATCCCGACGAGAGGGACGTCGACGGCGCGCGGCGCGGCCTCGGCCCCGGGCGGACCGACGCAGGCCGCGCGCGCCGCAACGAGGAGCTCGCGCGCGAGGCGGCCGGGCGCGGCGGCCTCGCGCCCC